>CAYVKB010000078.1:0-6048 GCA_964451985.1 uncultured Fimbriimonadales bacterium
GGGGGGGGGGGGGTTTCGTCGGCGAGACGCCGACGGTACGGTGCGACGCCATTCTAAGCGTCGCACCGTGTGCTTTAAAGCATCAGCAGCGGGTTCTCCAGGGTCTGCTTCAGCGTTTGCAAGAACTGCGCCCCCACTGCGCCGTCAATCACGCGATGGTCGCACGACAGGGTGACCTTCATGCGCTGGCGTGGAGTGATCGAGCCGTCTTCTTCAATCACTGGCACGCGCTTGGTCGCCCCCACAGCCAGTATCGCGCTTGCAGGCGGGTTGATAATCGCTGTGAACTGTTCGATACCGAACATCCCCAGATTCGAGACGGTGAAGGTGTTGCCCATCATCTCGTCGGGCAGCAGTTTGCCGTCGCGTGCTTTTTGAATCAGCGTTTGCGACTCTTGGGCGATTCGGCGCAGCGACTTGCCCTCACAGTGTTTCAGCACCGCCACAAGTAGACCCTGCTCCACCGCGACGGCAATCCCTATATGAATCCCGTCGGGATACACGAGTTGCCCGTTCTGGTAGCGGGCGTTGACAACCGGGTGCTTCTCCAGCGTGACGGCGCACGCCTTCACGATAAGGTCGTTCACGCTCACGCGCAGACTTTCGTCCAGCTGGTTGAGCTGTTGGCGCAGCGCGAGGGCGTTCTCCATATCGATCTCCATCGTGAGGTAGAAGTGGGGGATGGTCTGGTGCGCTTCGGTGGTGCGCTGGGCAGTAATCTGGCGCAGGCGATTGAGCGATTCCGTGCGCTCATCGGCGGTGATGGGGATGGGCGTGGGCGCAGGTGTAGGTGGGGGCGCAGCTACTGGCGAAACGGAAGGCGCGTGTGCGGCGACTTGCTGCGATTCGATAAACGCCAGTACATCGCGCTCCACGATGCGCCCTTTCGGTCCCGTGCCCTGAATGGAGCGCAGGTCGACCCCATGCTCGGTGGCGATTTTGCGGGCTAAGGGCGAGGCGAGGATGCGCTCTTCGCCATCGCGCACGGCAGACTGGGGGGTAGGAGCCGTTGCTGCGACAGGCGCAGGTGTCGGTGCGGCTGTGGGCGTTTCGGCAGGCGTAGGGGCAGCCGCCGCTTGACCATCAGTCTGGCTCGGCAGACTCTCGCCCTCTTGCAAAATATACGCCAGCGGGGTGTTCACGGGCACTACCGCGCCTTCTTGCACACTAATCCCTTTCAGCACACCCGAACCCGGTGCCTCTATCTCCACCGTCGCCTTGTCGGTGGCAATCTCCGCAATCGGTTCGCCTTCGTTGACGATATCGCCGTCATGTTTCAGCCAGCGAACTAAAGTGCCTTCCTCCATCGCATCGCCCATTTTGGGCATGATAATCGTGTGCATAGCAGCCTCCTTACGCCAGAACCTGTTTCACAGCTTCGATGACGCTCTGCTCGTTGGGAATCGCAAGCGCCTCCAGATGTTTGTTGTAGGGCATCGGCACATCCGCACCCGCCACGCGCAGTACAGGGGCGTCCAGATAGTCGAACGCATGCTCTTGAATCTGCGCTGCGATTTCCGCCCCGAAGCCCACGAACCGCCAGTCGTCGTGCAAGGCAATCGCGCGATGCGTGCGTCGCACGGAGTTGAACACTGTCTCCCAGTCACAGGGGATGAGCGTGCGCATATCGATTACTTCCACCTCGATACCCTGCTCGGCGAGTTGCTCGGCGGCGTGCAGAGCGAGTTGTACACCCCGCGAGTAGGTTACGATGGTCACATCGCGCCCGCGTCGTTTGACATCTGCCACGCCGAATGGAATGGTATACTCACCCTCGGGCACTTCGCCTTTGGTCAGGTACAGGCGTGGATGCTCAATCACCATCACGGGGTTCTGGTCGCGGATGGCGGTTTTGAGCAAGCCTTTCGCGTCGGCGGGCGTGCTGGGCAGCACTACCTTCAAGCCTGGCGCGTGCGCCAGCCACGCTTCTAAGCTGTGCGAGTGCTGCGCCGCGAGCTGTTTGCCTGGTCCTGCGGGACCGCGAATCACCATCGGCACGGCGCACGCCCCGCCCGACTTGTAAAGAATCTTCGCCGCGTGGTTGATAATCTGGTCGAACGCCAGCAGCGCGAAACTCCAGGTCATTACCTCCACGACGGGTTTTAGCCCCTCAATCGCAGCGCCAATCGCGATGGAGATAAAGCCCGGCTCAGAGATGGGCGTATCCCATACGCGCTTCGGTCCGTACTTCTGGAACAGCCCTTCAGTGACTCGGAAGGTGCCCTGATACCGCCCAATGTCCTCGCCCATCAGGAACATGTTCGGGTTGCGGTCTAACTCCTCTATTAATGCTTCACGAATAGCTTCTCGGTAGAGTTTCGTCGCCATAATGTGCTCCTACTGTACTGGTTGCGAGTATAGTGTACCTGAAGCGGGCACGCGGCTTCGCCATTCTGAGCCGAGCAAAAACCGCGCCTGCCCATAATCGGTTGACCGTCGTGAGATTGGGGTATTATTTATGATATTGTTTAGAGGTGCATCATGCGTAAAGGATTCACACTGATTGAGCTATTGGTCGTGATTGCGATTATCGCAATCTTGGCGGCGATTCTGTTCCCTGTGTTTGCGCAGGCGCGAGAGAAGGCGCGTCAGACTCAGTGTCTGAACAACACCAAGCAGATTGGGCTGGCGTTCCAGATGTACGCGCAGGATTTCGACGAGCGCACACCCCAGAACCGCATTCCGCTGCCCAGTCGGTTTATTGAGGGGGCACGATGGAGCTGCTACACCAACACGTGGGGTCAGCCTGCGAACGCACCCGCCTTCTTTCACTGGTACGATGTGTTCAAGCCCTATATGCGCAACACCGATGTGCTGGTGTGCCCCTCAAACCCGAACCGTTCCTACGGCGACCCGAACGCGCTACGCAATGAGTATTTCCCACCGACCGATCGTCGTGGTGCAGCGGGCTATGCGGTGAATGTCGCGCTGGTGATTAGCCCCGACACCCTGTGGAACGGACGCGACCTCGCGCAAATCCCACGCCCGGCAGAGACGGTGACCTACTTCGAGACATGGTGGACTTGCCCTGATCTTGGCTGGTGGTCGCTGTATGGCGCAGACTTGTGGCGGCACAACGGCGGGATGAATGTGATTTACGCTGACCATCACGCCCGCTGGATTAAAATCTGGCAGACGCTGCGCACGCGCCAAACAGGGCGCATCGAGGACAACCACTGGTGGGCGGTGTTGGTGGAAGCCTCGCCGACCTATGGCGATGTGAACTGGCTGCGTCAGGTCGAGACGGAAGCGGTGAACCTGATACAGCAGTATAACCCGGAGCGGCGGTAGTTAGTCTCGTGGGGCGGGCTTCGCCTCGTGGCGTGGGTGGGGCGCGCCTCGCCAAGCATTCACCCGCAGCCATACTAAATCGCGCAACATCCGCAGCCCGTCACGTAACAAGCGCACTTTGGAGCCTTCCTGGTGCATCCAGCGGATGGGTACCTCCGCAATCGGATAGCCCAGTCGTCGCGCGTAGAACAGTGCCTCGAAGTCGAAACTGAAGCCGTTCAGCCGACAGCGCGAAAAGATATCCTGCGCCGCCGCGCGCGTGAAGAGCTTGAAACCACACTGCGTATCGTGAATACCGCGAACAGCGAGGAGTTGAACCGCTTTGTTGAACGCCCGCCCCGCCATCTCGCGATAGAACGGCTGGCGCACCACCAACTGTGATTCACGCAGCGGGCGCGAGCCAATGGCAATCGGATAGCCACGCTCCAAGTATGGCTCCAGTTTTTCCAGCTCCTCTATCGGCGTGGCGAGGTCGGCGTCGCTGAATAGCACGTGCTCGCCCCGCGCCCTCAGGATGCCGTAGCGCACCGCATAGCCCTTGCCACGATTGGGCTGGTACGCCAACAGTTGCACCTGCGGATGCGCGTGCGCAAAGCGTTGCACGATGGTTTCGGTGGCGTCGGTGCTGCCGTCACTGACCACCAGTATCTCGTAGGTGTCGCCGCGCCCGTGTAGGTACTCCACGATGCGCTGCAGGGTGCGTTCGATGCGCGTCTCCTCGTTGTAAGCGGGGATGACGACCGAAAGGCGCGGGGCAGGCTCAGCCACCGAACACCTCCTGCAGGGCGCGCTCAAACGCCTCCGTCGCCTCGCGCCCGAACAGACAGAAACGGATGAGTTGGAGGTTCGAGCCGCCGTCTATGTGCGCCTTCACCGTTTCCATCATAAGACGCGCGCCTTCGTTCAGCGGGAAGCCTGCGATGCCCATCCCGACAGCGGGCAGGGCGATGCTCTCCACCTCGTGCGTTTCAGCCAGTTGGAGGCTGTGGGCGATGCTGCTGCGAATCGATTCGGCGGTCGCTTTACCCCCCAAACGCATACTGGCGGCGTGAATCACATAGCGTGCGGGCAGCTCCCCCGCACCAGTAATTGCCGCTTCGCCGACTTGGATTGACCCGTGTCGATTGCACTCCTCCTGAATGCTGGGACCGCCTTTGCGTGCAATTGCGCCCGCCACGCCGCTGCCCAGCACCAAGTCGTTGTTCGCTGCATTCACAATCGCATCGACGGGTTGCTCGGTGATGTCGGCTTCCAGCACTTCAATCTGGACTCCCCGATAGGTTGTAGTGGTCATACAAGGTAATTCTACCCTCTTGACAAACCGCTTCGCCTTATGGGGTATAATACAGTTTGCCATGCGCGGGTGGTGGAATTGGTAGACACGCATGGTTGAGGGCCATGTGGGCTTTGCCTGTGTGGGTTCGAGTCCCACCCCGCGCACCAAGGGCGGTTAGCTCAGTGGTAGAGCGCTTCGTTCACACCGAAGAGGTCGCTGGTTCGAGTCCAGCACCGCCCACCATCCCCCTAAATCAGGACTAAAGTCCCTACTGACCTACGTTGCCCGCTCGGTATAGTATCCTTGCGAGGTGATTCGCATGACGACAACGACAGCCGTGCGAGTGTTGGGCGCGCTTGCGTTGCTGACGACGCTGGTGGGATGTACAGGCGTTCTGAATTTCGTGCGCACATCTCCTGATGGACGATACGTAACAGTACTTGCAGCAGATGAAACGCGATCGAAGCTGCTGCTCTACGATTTGGAAACCTGTGAAACCACAGAGGTCTACGCCACGCAGAGCGAATCGCTGGAATTTTATGACATCCAGTGGCGTCCTGATTCACAAGCGTTCTGTTTTGTGACGAACCCAGAGCCAGAGCAGGCCCGGCTGATGCTCTATGAACTCGGTTCGCATCGGCTAACAGAATTGCCAGTTGAGTTGCCAGAACTTGCGCGCTGGAGTCGAGACGGCAACCGACTGCTTGTTCGATCAAGCACAGAGGAGGCGCGACGCTACGACTTGTACGACACTGCCTCGTGGCAGCGTGTCCGCTCCTATCCAGGCTTGATTCGAAGTATCGTAGGAAGCGATACGGCGGTTCTGTATGTGTTCCGCGATGAGCGCGTACTGGCGTTGGGCAATCCTGATACCAGAGGGGATGACTTTCCGCAGGGGAGCAACCTGTATCTGTTTTCGGGCAGTCGGTGGCAGCCATATACGACCACAGGCGATGTGATTACTTTCTGGGTCGCGCCTGACGAGAGCCGCGTGCGCTGGGTTCGCCTGCACGGGTATAAGTGGCTGGCGGTTTTCGAATCGCCGCTGGCGCAGCGAACGCCGCGCCGACTTGCCCTGCTGGAGGACAGTACCTTCACGGAAGAGGGCTATGCCTATCGCTTCTCGCCCGATGGAACGAAACTTGCATGGGGCGACGCAGAGACTGTTTATGTGTTGAACCTGAAGAATGACACTGTACGCAGACTAACGATGTTTGACCTACAGCCCCAGAAGGTCGCCCCGCCGCAAGAGGGGGCTTCAGCAAGCCGTCGTGGTGTGATGGGCTTCGATTGGCGCGACAACGACACGCTTGTCATTCAGCGTGGGAATGAGATTGAGCAGGTGTCGGTGCAAGTTTTGAGTCAGTAGGGGCTGCAGCGCGGCGGCGGGGACGAAAGTTCCTCGTCGCCGCGTAGAGAAAGCTATTGTGTCGTCGGCGGGGACGCCGACGCTACGGGGGGGGGGGGGGTCGTCGGCGGGG
>CAYVKB010000078.1:6122-9749 GCA_964451985.1 uncultured Fimbriimonadales bacterium
CGACGCTACGATTGGGGGGATGTATTCGTCGGCGAGGACGCCGACGCTACGGTTGAGGGGTGGGTTCGTCGGCGAGGACGCAGACGCTACGGTAGCGAGATGATTTCGTCGGCGGGACGCGACGGTACGCAGCTTTTCGTAGCGTCGGCGTCCCCGCCGACGATTGTTTGTGCTATCTACAGCCTTCGCAGGAATGGCTCCAGTTGCTCCTGCGGGATGAGGCGGAATCGGTTCTCGCGCAGGGTTTGACGCTCCAGGATGCCGAGTTCCACCTGCGCTTCGTTGAGCATTTCGCGCAGGCGGTTGCGCCCCGCCTCTTCGGGAACGGTGTCGACGTCTTCCTGCTGGGCGGCTTCATAGGCAATCCCCCACGCTGTGAGCGCAATCGCCACGCTGGTTTCGTAAGTTGGGATGCTGCTCAGGTTCGCTTCCAGGTAGCGTGTGGCTTGCTCTTCGGCGGTTTGCGTGCCCGCGATTATGGCGAATCGCTCGTAAGGGGCGAACTCGCCGTCGTAGTTGAGTGTGTAGAACTGGTCACGTTCGGGCGCATCGTGCAGCTCCGCAAACAGTGCACGTGCCACGAACGGGGCTGTAAGCGGGTCGCCAAACGCTTTCTTGAGCGCAGGCGAGAGCGCGAAGCCCACCACACGCTGAATGGTCACATCGTCTGGGCTGCGCACGAAACCCTCTTGGTGGGAAAAGTCGATCGCCGCGATGCGCAGGTTCTCCACATCCGCCTGATTGCCGATAGCGGAGAACATTAGGCGATCGTAGATTTCGTACACTTTGCGTCCGCGTCGTTTGAGCGCGAGCAGCAGCACGCCTGCTTCGTAGCTAATGCCAATTACGGGGCTGCCTGCGCGTAGGCGATTGCGGATATACTGAGCACGCTGCTGAAGGTTCTCCTGAAAATCGTAGGGTGTAAGCATCAGGCGTTGCCTCCTGTGCGGATGGACTGCACGATTTCACGGATGGTCGCTTCGGGCACCTCGAACACGCCGTCACGCACCGCGTAGCGGGCGGTAGGCAGCACCTTATCGATGCCTCCGGTGGCGGCGTCCAGGTCGGCGGCGATGTCGAGCAACAGGATCGCCTCACGCAGTGCCTCTTCCATCGGTCGCTCGCTGAAGGGACCTTTGGTTTTGGTGACGTAGTCGAACACGCCGCGAATGCGCTCGGAGCCGGAACCTGCCGCGCCGTATTCGGGGGTCTCGAAGCGCGCGCCGCTCACATCATAGAAGAAAATTCGCCCGCGATCCTGGTCGGGGTCGTACACGCTGAGGATAGGGATGAACAGCCCGATACCGCCGAGCGCGTTGGGCAGGTTCGAGGCGAGGGCGCGGCTGACTTCCTGCAGTTTGCCGTCGAGGCTCATGGGCTGTAGTTGGCTGCGGGCGTAGTACTTGAACGAGTGGCGCAGGTAGCGCACCACCTCCATCGCTCGCCCATAGGCTCCCGCGATGGCGACCAGCGTGTGGTCGTCCAGCGGGATGATTTTATCGGCGCGGTCGTACATCACAGCGTTGGCGGCGGTGGCGCGTCGGTCGCCTACATTCAGCACGCCACCTTTGAACTTAATCGCAATGACGGTTGTGCCATGCACCTCGAGTGCAGCGTTGGGCGCGTGCGCGGGCGCATCGATGGGGTTCAGTAACGGCACGCGCACGCCCGTCTGCGCCTGATAACGCTGCAAAAGCCCGTAAAAGTCTCCAACTGGTGTATGCATAGATTACTGTCCGCTGCGTTGACGATAGCGGCGCGCTTGGTCGGGGTCGACGCGGCGCATGCGCTTGAGCAGTTCATTCGTATCTGGTCGCTTTACATCAGGCTTGCTAGGTCCGTCGCCATCGCCGCCCGGTCGGGTCAGCGGTTCAGTCGGTATCGGGCGTCGGACGCGTTCATCCGCTTGTAGTATCATGACGACTCCTCCTCGTCGGTTTTGCTCGCCCTGCGGGGCGATTGCAACAGTTGTACAAATTCGGTAATCGTGCTTGCCGTCGTCAGACGACGGTTCAAATCGCGTGTGTCGCCCGTGAGCTGGCTCAAGTCCAGCCGCACGGTTTGCTCCTCGTTGCGCAGGATAATGCGTTCCCAGTTGAGGCTTTCCACCTGCGGAGTGTAGCGCTGCACGCACAGCCCACGGATGGCGGCGCGGGTATCGGTAGGTGGGTTCTGCATCGCGTAGTCCACCTCTTCTCGGCTCACCAGCGTCTGCATCCGCCCCTGCTCCACCAGCGCGTAATATAGCCCCTCTACAGGGTCTATATCATGATACGCTAAATCGAGCGCAATCATCGCAGGGTCGTCCAGAGGCACGCCCTCCGACTCGGCAAACAGGCTCAGCAGCTGTCGCTTGGCGACCCAGTCGAGGCGGTTGCCCAGCAGCTCCGGGTCTGTTTCCAGCAGGTTCAACACAGTTTCCCACTCGCGCAGGATCCAGTCGGTTTCGGCGTCGCGCCCTGCATAGCGTTCCTGTGCCGCCTGCAGATAGCGTCGCTGGATGTCGATGGCGCTCATCACGCCGTCGTCGGTCTCGACGAGCCATTTGCCATCGGGGTCGCGCGAGATACTCTGCGCTGTCTTCACGGGGTCGATAATGAAAAAGTTCGCCGCCCAGCCGTCTTCCAGTAAATCCAGCACCAGCGCAGTCGTTCCTACCTTAAGTGCGGTGGCGTACTCGCTCATGTTTGCGTCGCCGCAAATCACATGGAGGCGTCGGTAGTCGCGCAAGCGGGCGTGCGGCTCGTCGCGCGTGTTGAAGATGGGGCGACGGTAGAGCGTTTCCACATTCATCGTGTCCATATAGAAGTCCGCCCGCTGGCTAATCTGGTAGGGGACGCGCGGGTTTGGGTTCACCTCTACGCCTGTCTTGCCCGCGCCCGCGTAAATCATGCGCGTGGTAAGAAAAGGGGTCATCGTGGATGCCAGCGTGTCGAAGTTCACGGAACGCAGCAGTAGGTAGCTCTCATGCGTGCCGTAGCTGCTGCCGTGATAGTCGGTATTGTTTTTGTAGAGCTTCACGGTCGCGCCGCTTTGCCGCTGGTAGGCTTGAGCGCACGCCAGAAGGATTCGCTCGCCTGCCTTATCGTGGGCGATTAAGTCCATCAGCCGTCGGCATTCGGGGGTAGCGTATTCCGGGTGGGCGTGGTCGTTATAAAGCCGTGCGCCGTTGGTCAGCACATGGTCGCTGCGCGTCTCGCGTTCGGAGAGGCTGATGGGATGTTCGCGTTCGATTTGGGCGTCGTGGGGGTCAACGGCTAACTGTTCCACACGGAATCCGCGCATATCGCGGCGGGGGTCTTCGAGGCGGTAATCCCATGCGCCTTTCACGGCGGGGAAGGGGCAACAGCGCAACAGGTTCACGGATTCCAAAATCTGGTCTGCGACGCCGCGCCCCTCCACATACAAGCCGTATTCAGTCTCTATCCCCAGCAGACGGTTCACAGGCAAATTATACTCGATTTCGGGTGGGTCGGTTCACATCCCCCGCCGGTCGTCATCAGGGCGGCGGCGTGGGTTGTTCCCCTCTTGCTCCAGCGCGTCCAGCAGCTCGCGAAGCATTTTCGCCATCGCGCTGCGCAGGAGTCCGAACTTCGCGCCGATGTCTTCCTCGATGAACTGCCGCGC
>CAYVKB010000079.1:0-9660 GCA_964451985.1 uncultured Fimbriimonadales bacterium
GGGGACGCCGACGCTACGCTGTGGGTGGGTTTCGTCGGCGGAGACGCCGACGCTACGGTCTGAGGGGTTGGGCGACAACGAGTCTGTAATCGCAATCTCCCCGCGCCCCGCCTCCAGCACAGGCGCATCAGGCAGCTCCAGTATTAGCGTGTCGTGTAAGCTGAGGGTATGCATCACACTGGCGATGGCGTGGTAGCCGTCGGGGCGACGCCCCAACACCTCCAGCGTGAGGTTAATCTTTGCAGGGGCGATGCCTTCAAGCCTCATCATCCAGCGTGATTTTCAGGTGGAGTTCACGCAGCTGCTCCTCGCTGACGGGCGAGGGCGCGCCGAACATCAAATCCACCATCGCTGTGTTTTTCGGGAAGGCAATCACGTTGCGAATCGACTCGTCGCCTGCGAGAAGCATCACGAGACGGTCGATGCCGGGCGCGATGCCACCGTGGGGAGGCGCGCCATATTCGAACGCCTCCAGCAAGTGCCCGAACCGCTCCTGAATCTCGGCATCGGAGTACCCCAACAGTTTGAAAATCTTATCTTGCAAGTCGCGCCGATGGATACGGATACTGCCGCTGGCGAGTTCGTTGCCGTTGCACACGAGGTCGTAGCAGTTCGCGCGCACTTTAGCGGGGTCGGTGTCCAGCAGCGGGATGTCCTCCTCGCGCGGCGAGGTGAACGGATGATGTGAGGGGTTCCAGCGTTTCTCATCCTCGTCCCACTCCAGTAGGGGAAAGTCTATTACCCATGCGAACGCCATCAGGTTCGGGTCTGCTAAACCGAGTTCCTGTCCCATTCGATGGCGCAGGCGGCTGAGACACTCGTTCACGATTTTAGGCTTATCAGCAACAATCCCCACAAGGTCGCCTCTATTCGCTCCTGTACGCTCGCGAATAGCATTCAGTTCAGCTTCGCTGAGGAACTTGGCAATCGGCGAGCGGACGCCCTCGCTGGTGAAGGCAATCGTTGCCAGCCCTTTCGCGCCGAACCGCTTCACGAACTCGGTGAGGTCGTCCATCTGTTTACGCGAGTAATCGGCACAGCCGGGCAGGCAGATGGCTTTGACAATCCCGCCCGCCTCAATCACGCTTCGAAACGCCTGAAACTCGGTCTCACGCAGTAGGTCGGTCAGGTTGTGCAGCTCCAGCCCGAAGCGCAGGTCGGGCTTGTCGATGCCGTAGCGTTCCATCGCCTCGTCGTAGGTCAGACGCGGGAACGGCTTCCGCACGCGCTTGTCCGTGCAGGTCTCGATCATACCGATATAGAGTTCCTCGATAAGGTTCAGGATGTCATCCTGAGTTACGAATGACATTTCGAGGTCAAGCTGCGTGAATTCAGGTTGGCGGTCGGCGCGTGGG
Source organism: uncultured Fimbriimonadales bacterium (assembly GCA_964451985.1). Lineage (GTDB taxonomy): Bacteria > Armatimonadota > Fimbriimonadia > Fimbriimonadales > GBS-DC > GBS-DC. The sequence goes on from CAYVKB010000079.1 coordinate 1,356, forward strand.
TCTTCGTCGCGGAAGCACCGGGCGATTTGGAAGTAGCGTTCCACGCCAGCGACCATCAGCAGTTGCTTGAGTTGCTGGGGCGACTGGGGCAGCGCGTAGAACTTGCCCGGATACAGGCGACTGGGCACCAGATAATCACGCGCGCCTTCGGGAGTACTTTTGATGAGGATGGGTGTCTCCACCTCCAGAAAGCCGCGCTCCGAGAGGAAATCGCGGATGTATTTCACGATGCGGTGGCGTAGCTCCAGCCGCTGATACATCGCGGGGCGGCGCAGGTCTAAGTAGCGATATTTCAGGCGCAGGCTCTCGTCTACTTCAAGGTTCTCTTCATTCAGCTGGAAGGGTGGGGTTTTGGACGGGCTGAACACATGCAGCGTGTGTGCGAATACTTCGATGTCGCCTGTGGCGATTTTGGGGTTTTCTGCGCCGGGGCGTCGGCGGCGCACCTCGCCTTCAACGGCGATACAATACTCCACGCGCAGGTCGCTCGCCTGCTCTACCAATCCCGCGCTAATCGCGGGGTCAAATACAACTTGCACCAGTCCTGTGCGGTCGCGCAAATCCATAAATACCAAGCCGCCCAAATCGCGGATTCGATGCACCCAGCCATTCAATCGCACAGTCTGTCCGCTATGCTCCGTTCGCAACACGCCGCAAGGGTGAGTTCGTTGCCAGTTCGCTCTCATAGACAGCGCAATTGTACCCCCTGCGGATTATCAAGGGGTGGTAAAGATTTGGACAAAATCCGCGCTAATTCGGTCCCAAAGCTGCTAAACCCCTTGACAATCCCTGTAAAATGTGCTATAATATAGGTGCGTTGCGCTGGTTCGCCCCGGCGTGATAGCCCAAAACAGAAAGGAGGATGTCTGTGATGCGATCGAGCAAACTTATAATGAGTGTTGTTGCAGCAGTTGCTGTGGTAAGCGCATACGCTTCCGGCTGGAACGTGAATATTCTGACGAGCACCGGCGTTCTGAATCCGAGCAGCGTTACGGTGACTGTCCCCACGACTGTGATTAGCAATCCCTTGCCTCAGGTCACCTTTAATACGGCAATCGCCACGCCGAACCCGATTCTGGTGGGTGACGGTACAAGCTTCACAAATGGCACGTTCACGGGTGTGTATCAGGTGAGCGACACTTCGAGCATGAAGGCACCGCTGGTTGGCTTCAACTTCGTGGTAAGCGGCTTTGTGCAGGGCACAGGGCGCATCGTGTGGTTCAAGAAAGTGGTGGATCGCGACACCAGCGAAGTGCTGTTCGACGGCTCGGGCGTGTTTCTGGGCGGTGCGTATGCAGGCGGTGCGAACGGCGCGTTTAGTGTCAATACCTTTGTCCCGCTCTCGACCCCCTCGAGTAACTTTACTGTGTTCGAGGTGTTCGTTCTGGACATCGCTGGTGCACCGGCACCAGGCTTCGACACAGCGTCGCTGTTGCTGGTGGAGCAGGACTGGGTACCGGAGCCTGCAAGTATGCTCGCGCTGAGCGCGGGGCTGGCGGGTCTAGCTGCGCTGCGCCGCCGCAAGAAGTAAACAACGACTTCCTTTCCGGGCGTAACAGACTAGGGCTGAGGGTTACCCCTCAGCCCATTTTTCGTTTGCTTTTCGTTAGCAGTCTCTAAGTGAACGGATACTCCCTGTAAAGTACTGAATAATATGCTCCGCTCGGAAGGCAATCGTTATTCCGAGCGGAGCGAAGAGTCTCTATCGTCGCAGTTCTACTGCAGCGCCGCAGTGGTCAGGTCGCTCTCGCCAGCAGGCGGTAGGTCTTCGCCCTTGACGAACACGATGTCGTTGTTCTCATTCAGGCGTGCGATAATCGTGTCGCCTTCCTCGAAGCGTCCCAGCAGCAGCTGCTCCGACAGCGGGTCTTCGACCATCTGCTGCACCACGCGCCGCAGCGGACGCGCGCCGTAGTTCGGGTCGTAGCCCTTCTGCGCCAGCAGGTCTTTCACCGCAGGCTCCAGCACGAGGCGCATGTTGTGTGCCACCAGCTGATCCTGCACGCGCCCGACCATAATGTCCACAATCTGTAGAATCTCCTGACGGGTGAGCGGGTGGAACACAATCACCTCGTCCACGCGGTTCAGGAACTCGGGACGGAAAAGTTTCTTCATCTCTTCCATCACGCGGTTCTTCATGGCTTCATAGGCGCGTGGGTCTTCGGGGTCGGTCTGCTTATCGCGGCGTAGCCCGATGCCTGAGTCGTCCACGACTGATCGCACGCCCACGTTGCTGGTCATGATAATAATCGTGTTGCGGAAGTCCACGATGTGCCCGTGCGAATCGGTCAGACGCCCGTCTTCCATCACCTGCAGCAGCAGATTGAACACATCGGGGTGCGCCTTCTCAATCTCGTCGAACAGCACGACACTGTAGGGCTGGCGTCGAACAGCTTCCGTGAGTGTGCCGCCGTCCTCATAGCCCACATAGCCAGGTGGCGCGCCAATCAGCCGCGAGACGTTGAACCGATCCATATACTCGCTCATGTCGATGCGGATGAGGTTGCTCTCGTTATCGAACATGTAGGCGGCTAAAGCACGCGCGAGTTCGGTCTTGCCAACGCCTGTGGGTCCGAGGAAGATGAATGTGCCCATCGGTCGCTTGGGGTCTTTTAGACCGGAGCGTGCGCGGCGCAGGGCGCGTGCGACGGCGGAGACCGCCTCGTGCTGCCCAATCACGCGCCGATGGAGTTCGTCCTCGATGTGCAGCAGTTTCTGCGTCTCGCTCTCCACAAGGCGTGCAACTGGGATGCCCGTCCAGCTCTGCACGATGTGCGCCACATCGTGTTCGGTGACCAGCGTCGTCATCTCTTGGCGCGAGGCTTCCCACTCATCCTCCATCGCCTCGATCCGCTCCTGAAGGGCAACCTTGCGTGCCTCCAGCTCGTCCAGTCGGTCGAAGTCGTTCTGCTGGCGCGCGCTAACGATTTCCTTCTGAATCATCTCCAGCTCGCCCTTCGCCTTGCGCAGTTCCATTGGCGGCAGGGTCTGCTGAAGTTTGACGCGCGAGGACGCCTCGTCGATGAGGTCAATCGCCTTGTCGGGCAGGAACCGCTCGGTGATGTAGCGGTTGGAAAGTTTGACCGCTGCCTCGACCGCACTATCGGTGATGATTACGCGGTGGTGCGTCTCATAGCGGTCGCGCAGCCCTTTGAGAATCTGGATGGCTTCCTCGACAGAGGGTTCGCGCACCTGCACGGGCTGGAATCGGCGTTCCAGCGCGGCGTCGCGTTCGATATACTTGCGGTATTCGTCCTGGGTGGTTGCGCCGACGCACTGCAGCTCACCACGAGCGAGGGCAGGCTTCATAATATTGGAGGCGTCAATCGCGCCTTCCGCTGCGCCCGCGCCAATCAGCGTGTGCAGCTCGTCGATGAACAGAATCACATCGCCCTGCGCTTTGCGCACCTCGTCCAGCACGCGCTTCATGCGCTCTTCGAACTCGCCGCGATATTTGGTGCCTGCCACCAAGCCCGCGAGGTCGAGCGAGATGAGTCGCTTATTGCGCAGCTGTTCTGGCACATCGCCGCTGACGATACGTTGTGCCAAGCCCTCCACGATGGCGGTCTTGCCCACGCCGGGCGGTCCCACCAGTACGGGGTTATTCTTAGTGCGTCGGGCGAGGATTTGCATCACGCGCTCGACCTCATTATGGCGTCCAATCACAGGGTCGAGTTTGCCCTGACGCGCCATTTCGGTCAGGTCGCGCCCGAACTCGTCGAGGGTAGGCGTGCGCGAGCGTTGCGGGCGCGAGGAGGGCGTCGGTTGTCCTTCGTGCTCTTGCAGGTTCATCACCTCGCGGCGGGCACGATCTAAGTCGACACCGAGCTTGTGCAGCACGCGCGCCGCCAGCCCGTCGCCCTCGCGAATCAAGCCTAACAGCAGGTGTTCTGTGCCGATGTAGTTATTGTTCAGTTGTCGCGCTTCGTCGTAGGCAAGATCAATTACTCGTTTCGCGCGGGAGGTGAGTTGCATCTCCGCGCCGTAACGCGCTTCACTGCGGGTGGCGTAGCGCTCGATTTCGTTGCGAATGCGCTGCAGGCTCACCCCCAAGCGGTCTAAAATCCGCGCCGCGACACTGTCCGACTCGCGTACCAGCCCCAGCAGCAGATGCTCGGTGCTGACCTGAGTCTCACCTAATCGCTGCGCTTCTTCCTGTGCGTAGAAAATCACTTTCCGAGCGCGTCCCGTAAAGCGTTGCCACATCATGCTCAACCCTCCAGCGCGGCGTTCACGCCGACAATTGTTTGGACAACAGTACCTCGATAGAATGTTTCCATAGAATCTCCGTGATTTGTAGGGAGCCGCCCGCCACCGAATTATCGGCAAATGAGTCGTCTTTCTCCCCGCCTATATTGTAGCACAATTGGGGGGTGTAGATTCAAGGGCATATGTCCTGAATTAACCTGATTTCCCCGAAATGTGATTCAAATCACAGAATCGCCGTTGCGAGCAGGGGTAATCTTTTGCCACGCTAAATATTTGGAGGCGAAATATGAAAAACCGATGGATTTGGGGCGTTCCCGCCGTGTTATTGGCAAGCGCGTTAATCGGCGCAGTAGCTGTAAGCCAGCGTGCCGAGCGCAAAGATATCGTTGATACTGCTGTTGCTGCAGGTCAGTTTAAGACACTCGTAACGCTTGTACAGGAGGCTGGTCTTGTCGATGCGCTTCGCGGCGAGGGACCGTTTACTGTGTTTGCTCCGACCGACGAAGCCTTCGCGAAGTTGCCGAAGGCGCAGGTAGACGCACTGATGAAGGATAAGGAAGCCTTGCGTCAGGTACTGCTCTACCACGTGGTGTCGGGCAAGGTTATGTCTAAAGACGTTGTTAAAATGCGTTCCGCAAAGACCTTACAAGGTCAGAATATCAATATCCGTGTTCAAAATAATCGGGTTCGCATCAACGACGCGCGTGTCGTTCGAGCGGACATCGAGTGTTCCAACGGCGTGATTCACGTCATCGACAAGGTCATCCTCCCTCCCAACCGCAAGTAAGTACCTCCCTTCTGCCTGCTCCCCTCTCCGCCGCCCCCCTCTCGCCCTGAGAGGGGGGTTTTTGCTACTCCATTAGCATCGTTTGATCCCCGCCGTCTCATCTGCGATGTAATTGCGCAGTACCCCCAGATAATCGCTGTAGTGGGGGCACGGCGCGTTGCTCCTACAGGGTTGGCGTTGTTGGGTTTAGATTTTGGGATGAGGGCGAATGGGGCGGGGATACGGTATGGGTGCGGGTAGACGCCCCGTGCTGTGAGGTCAGGATGGGTGCTGCACTACCACAGGTGCTCGCGGTGGGGAACCATGCGCACTCAGGGTGGATACAGACCTCGACAACGCCTGATTGTTAGGTATAGTCTACGCTGATGTCCATGTTCGAACGCGAGCTGAGTATCCTGCTGAAGGCGCGCTATCCACTGATTTACATTCAAACGGCAGAGGAGGCGCGCGTGGAGGAGATGCTGAAACACCTTGCGCAGGGGCGGGGCAAGCGACTGCACGTGTGGACCTACACGCGAGGCTACGAACCGCCCATCCCTGCGCCCGCCGAAACCGCCTCCACACGCCAACTCGCGCCCGAACTGGAAGCTATTACGCAATTGCTGCGCCTGCAGAACGATGCACTGGTGGTACTGAAAGACTTCCACCCTTACCTGAGCGACCAGCGCGTAATCCGCCTGCTACGCGACTTGTATCCGCGCCTGCACCAAACCCGCCGCACGGTGGTGTTCCTTAGCCCAGTCCTGAAGTTGCCTCCCGAGTTGGAAAAGCAAATCACGGTGCTGGAGATGCCACTGCCCACCCGCGAGGAGATACAGCAAAAGATACAGGAGATATTGCTGGTGTTGAAGGCGAGCCAGCCCGAAGTGCGCACGGACATCACACCGCAGGAGCTGGACGAGCTGGTCAGCGCGGCGCAAGGTCTGACGCTGGACGAGGTGGAGAATGTGTGCGCCCGTTCGGCAGTGGAGCATAAGGCGCTCACGGTGTCCGCGATTCTGAGCGAGAAGCAGCAGATTGTGCGCAAGTCGGGCGTGCTGGAGTATTACGACGCGCGTGAGACGATGGGCGATGTTGGAGGGCTGGACTTGCTGAAGGAGTGGCTGCGCAAGCGGCGGGCATCGCTCACCAAAGAGGCGCGCGAGTTCGGGCTGCCTGCGCCTAAGGGTGTTTTGCTGTTGGGCGTGCAAGGCACGGGCAAGAGCCTCAGCGCGAAAGCCATCGCCAGCCTATGGGGACTGCCGATGCTGCGCCTGGATGTGGGGCGTGTGTTCGGCAGTTTGGTGGGGGCGTCGGAGGCGAATATGCGCGCTGCCATCCGCACCGCCGAAGCTGTCGCCCCATGCATCCTGTGGATCGACGAGTTGGAAAAGGGCTTTGCCGGCGTGCAAGGGTCAGGTGTGTCCGACTCGGGAACCACCGCCCGCGTGTTCGCCACTTTCCTCACCTGGATGCAGGACAAGCGCTCGCCTGTGTTTGTGGTCGCCACCGCCAACGATGTGTCGCAGCTGCCCCCTGAACTACTGCGCAAGGGGCGGTTTGATGAGATTTTTTTTATCGACCTGCCCACGCCACCCGAGCGCGAGCAGATTTTCGCGATTCACCTGAGCAAACGCAAACGCGACCCTGCCCGCTACGACCTCAAACGACTTGCCCGTGCCACCGAAGGATTCTCTGGTGCAGAGATTGAGCAGGTCGTCGTGGCGGGGTTGTTCACTGCGTTCGATGCCGGGCGCGACCTCACTACCGAAGATATGTTGGAAGAGGCGCGCCAAACCGTGCCACTCTCGGTAATGATGCGCGAGGAGATCGAAGAGTTGCGCACTTGGGCGCAACTACGCACTCGCCCTGCCAGCAGCCCACCTGGGAAAGCCAATCGTAGGAAGAAGACGTCGGTTTAGTTAGCCGAGAGACACGGTAGAATTAGCCTATGGCGTGGAGCGGTGTGTCTGTGGATGTGCTATCAAGGTTGGAACGGTATCGGTTCCAGCCACGCAAAATGCACGCCGCAACCATTCGGGGTGAGCGACTCTCGCCACGCAAGGGTATCTCTATTGAGTTCTCCGACTACCGTCACTATACGCCGGGCGACGACCTGCGCCACTTAGACTGGAACATCCTCGCCCGATTAGACCGTGCGTACCTGCGCACCTATCAGGACGAGCAAGAGTTGCCCGTGCATCTGCTGTTGGATTGCTCGGCTTCGATGGCGTTCGGCGAGCCGACGAAGTTCGACGCGGCACGCTCGCTGGCGGCGTGTTTGGGCTATGTCGGTTTGGTGGGAGGCGACGCGGTGTACCCGACGGCATTGCATTCGCATGCCAACGAAACGCGCCCCCTGCGAGGCAGAGTTGCCTTCACGCGCCTGCTGGAGTGGCTTCGCACCCGCCAGCCCGACGGCAGGAACCTCGCCGCGAGCTTGCAACGGTTTACACACGCGAACCTGCCGAGCGGCTTCGTACTGCTGCTGACCGATGGGCTGGACGAAAACCTGCCCGAGGCCCTGCGCGCCCTCAGCAGCCGACGCCACGAAATCGTGTTCCTACATGTCCTTTCGGAAGTAGAGCTGAACCCCGAATTGGAGGGCGACCTGAAACTCATCGACGCCGAGACGGGTGAGGAACTGGACATCACCGCCACCAGCGGCGTGCTGCAAGAGTACCAGCGCAGGCTGCAGGCGCATATCGATGCGTTGGAGAACACCTGCCGACGCATCGGCGCGACTTATGTACGTGTACTAAACGCCCAGCCCCCCCAGGATGTGATTATCCGTGAGCTTTACCCGAAAGGAATCGTAGATCAGTAATATCGGACAGTTTTCGTCGGCGGGGACGCCGACGCTACGAGAATGCACTCGTCGGCGGGGACGCCGACGCTGCGGGAGTGAGGTTCGTCGGTGGGGACGCCGACGCTATGAGTGAGGGGTGTTCGTCGGCGAGACGCCGACGCTACGGATGGGGTGGGATTCGTCGGCGAGACGCCGACGCTACGGATGGGGTGGTTCGTCGGCGGGGACGCCGACGCTACGAGAATGCACTCGTCGGCGGGGACGCCGACGCTGCGGGAGTGAGGTTCGTCGGTGGGGACGCCGACGCTACGGATGGGGTGGGTTTCGTCGGCGAGACGCCGACGCTACGAGAATGCACTCGTCGGCTGGGACGCTGACGCGACGAGGAATGCACTCGTCGGCGTCTAAAATGTAAAAAAAGTTTACACGAAGGTTTACATAGTAGGGGGGGTGGGTGAATTGGAAAGCGGAATACCCCCCGAGAATTGTAAACGATCGCCTCTCAGCGCGAGGGAACCACA
>CAYVKB010000080.1:0-7299 GCA_964451985.1 uncultured Fimbriimonadales bacterium
GCGGCGGCGAAGACGCTCAAGTTTGCGCTGATTAAGCTCAAGCGAGCGTGGCGCAGCAACCCCTTCCATGGGCTGGCGGAGGTCTATCGACGTGAAACCCGACGCTGTAGCGGTCGGCGACAGCGATGACTGCGATGATGTTGTATCTCGTCGGCGGGGACGCCGACGCTACAGTGGGTGGGTTCGTAGCGTCGGCGTCCTCGCCGACGAGACACAGGATTCGAAATCCCGATGGTGTTAGGGCTTTTCACCTTGAAAAAAGCTGTTATTCTGAGCGGAGCGAGGAATGTGAGCGTCCTGAATATTTCGTAATTACTCCCCCACTTTTCCTGCGAATCAGCAATGCCCCGATAGCAATCCCGATTGCATCGATGCCCACATCGATGATAGTCCCTGTGCGTCCGGGCACGAACGCCTGATGAATCTCGTCTATCACGGCGCGGATAAGGCTGGTGACAATCGCCCAGCGCAGGGCACGGGTGCGTTCCATCCCGAAGCTCACGTGGAACGCCCCATAGCCCAGCAGCGTGAGAATTAGATACCCGACGCCATGCCCCGCTTTGCGCAGTGTGTAGTTAATCGCGCTCAGTTGTGCATCGGTGAGGCGTTCCGCCAGTGTGGGCGAAAACTGCGCGAGGAACTCACGAATCCATTTTGCTGAGTTCTCAGGGCTGCCCGCCTGCGAGGAGAAGTAGAAAATCAGCAACAGCATCACCACCCACAGGATAGCAGGCAGCCAGCGCATTAGGCAGTCACTCCTTGCACAGGTTTGAGCAACGCAACTACGACAAATAACGCTCCTGCAACCAGCGCGACCGCCGCGCCGGGCGGTATGGGCTGCCACAGCGCAAGTATGAACCCCACTGCGAGGCTAATCAAGCCCAGCAGTGCGCTCATGCCCAGCATTGCGCGAAAGCTCTGACACATCGCCCGCGCTGAAGCCGCTGGCAACACCAGCAGCGCGCTAATCGGCAAAATGCCCACCGTCCGCACGCCCACCGCTACCGCCAGCGACAGCCCCACTAAAAACAATGTCTCCACCGAGCGCACAGGCACACCCTGCGCCTGCGCCAACTCGCGATGGAAGCCGATTCGTATTAGCGAACGCGCCAAGCCCAGCAGCATCGCCAGCGCGATACAGTCCACCCCAAACAGCCGAAACAGGTCGCTCCGTTCAATCGCAAGCACATCGCCAAACAGCAGCGCACCCAGCTCCAGTGGCGACTCGGTGAGGCTAATCAGCGCGATGCCCAGCCCTGACACGCCCGTAATCGCCACAACCAACAGCGTGTCGGTGGACAGGCGCGTGCGTGCGTGGAACCACGCCACTAATAGCGCGAACAACGGCGCGGTCAGCAAGAGCGCATCGCTCAACTGCCAGCCCAGTAGCCCAGCAATCGCCGCGCCGATAAACGCCGAGTGCGCCACTGCATCGCTGAAATACGCCACGCGCTGCCCCACTACGAACACACCCAGCAGCGGATAGACCGCCGCCAAGAGCGCCATCGCCCACAGCGCATAGCGCACAAACTCGAACTCCAGCCACTCCGTCAGCATCCCCTCGAGTATACTTTATCCGACGGAGTTTCCGCCTGAACCGCGCGTCACTATCCCAGAACAGCTCCGTAACGCCGCTGCCTGAGCCATCTCATCTACAAACTCAAGCACCTGTTCCGCGCCCTTTTCACCTTCCACCACCATCGGCACGACCGCCCAATAATAACGCCGCTCACCACGCCAGAAGCGACGCAGGACGTTGTAAATACAGCCGAACACTGCGTGATGAGGTGCTGTTGCCCTCCTGTAAGGCTCAGATTAGTACTCAGAAAAGGGATCCCTGCGGACTGGCGCACATAGTTTGAACGCTTGTAGGCGGCTTAGCCTGCGCAACGCCTCGCTTGGATGCGCTCAGAAGTTAGCGGCATCACTCGTCGCGCTCTATAAATCCCTGAATCACAGGCTTGAGCATCGGCTTCACACGCTCCACCAGGAACGAGTCGTGCCCCCACGCACTCTCAATCACGATATGCTCGGCGCGTTTGCCCAGCGACTGTAGCATCTCTACCGCCTCTTGCTGTCCAGCGGGGGGGAACAGCCAGTCGGAGGTGAAGCTCACGAAGCGCATCGTCGCCTGCACGCGCTTGAGCGCCTCGCGCAGGTCGCCCCCGCCGTAGGTGTAGCCCAAGTCGAAGTGGTCCATCGCCCGCGTGATGTAGAGGTAGCAGAACGGGTCGAACCGCTGCAGGAAGGTGGTCGCTTTGTATTCCAGGTAGCTTTCCACTTGGTAGGTGACGCTCCAGAACTCGGTTTCGGGCACGGTGTCGCGCGCGAACTTGCTCCAGAGGGCGTGTTCCGAGAGGTAAGAGATATGCGCCAGCATGCGCGCGAGCATCAGCCCGCGCTCTGCGCCGTTGATACCCCCGTGTTCCAGCCCCATCAGGATGGTTTGACGTTGGATGTGGTTGAGAGCAATCACCATCGGGCTGCTGCGTGCAGGCGCGGCGATAACTAACGCCTTACGCACGCGCTCGGGGTAGCGTACTGCCCACTCGAACGCTCGCATTCCCCCTGTGGAGCCACCCACCACCGCGTAAATCCGCTCGATGCCTAGTGTCTCCAGCACTCTCCGCTCCAGCTCCACCCAATCTGTCACACGGATTGGCGGGAAGTTCAGGTGGTACGGCTCGCCCGTGCTGGGGTCTATGGAAAGTGGCGAAGTGGTTCCGTAGGGGCTTGCCAGCACATTTACACAAACAACAAAAAATCGGTTCGTGTCCAGCGCTTTGTTGGGCCCGATGTAGAGATCCCACCAGCCTGGTTTGCGTTCGTCGGGGTGATGTCTGCCAGCAGCGTGCGCCCCGCCCGAGAGTGCGTGGCAGAGCAGAACTACGTTGCTCTTGTCGGGCGCGAGGGTTCCGTAGGTTTCGAAGGCGGCTTCGATGGGGGCGAGCCGTTGCCCGCAGGATAGCTCTAAACCATCGGGGAACACGACGCGCTGCGGCGTAACAACGCCCACTTCGCCTTCGCTGTGGAGCGCGTGCGCTCGCGGCGCGTTGTTATGCGTGTGTTCCATAGCCGCTCACGGGTCGCGCGGGGGCGCGACAGGCGTGCCAGTCAACCTGGCGTCTTGTCCAGCACCCCGCGCCGAATCAGCATCACACTCACATGCTCTGGCTCAAACGCACGGCGCAGCACCTCCAACGCGCGCTCAGCGTCCACCGTCTCAGAGCAGAAGAACAGGTCAATCGCGGCGTAGCGATGCTCGGGCCATGTGTGAATGGTGTAGTGCGACTCTTCAATCACCACCACACCTGACACGCCGTACGGTTCGAACTCGTGGAAGAAGTGGCTCACGATATGCGCGTTCGACTCGTAGGCAGCTTGCACCAGTGCGTTCTCCACGTAGGCGACGCGCTCTAAGGTACGTCCGTTGCAGCCGTAGAGCTCGACAAGGATATGCGTGCCCAGCGTGCGTGCGTCCTCTTGCCGCAGCGAGCGGGGCGCAATCTCGTATTCGAACTGCTGTTGCAAGGGATGAACCGCTGCCGTGCGGGCTGCGGGTGCGAAAATGCGTACAATCCAATCGCGCGCGCTGCGCCAAACCGTCTGCATCCAGGCGGGGATGCAGATCGACCGCGCAGGTCGGCGCCCCAGAATGCCAACCCTCATCATCAGTGTATCCTCCTGACTGTGTGATAGTCTCGTAGCTGTGCGCTACGACCGAGTTCCGGCGGCAGCTGAGGGCTACCCCGAACCCGGAGGCGATGTGGGTGTATTAGCGCGGTCGGTTTCGGTACCAGACGCTCACAGCGCGCCCCGAGGGGCACAAGCGCCTATGTGGCAGAGATCCAAATCGGCGTTTCAATCGCACCGATTCCAACGAACCGACGCCGATTGACGACTCCTACACCGAGTTGGACCGCGACATAGCGCCCGTCTCGCCTCCCCCCTTTGGGATTCCTGCGTGCAGCGCGTCCGACGCGCTGCAAGGCACATTATTATACCCCATCGAGCGCGTTTGTCAATCCCCCCGCCCGAACCGTCGCCAAATTCGTAGAGAGTCGTCGACAATCTGTACGCGCTGCTGCCTATCGGGACGCCTGTGAAGATACTTTCATAGCCCACTTCAGGTACACTGTTTCCTATGAGCCGTTCACCGCGCGAGTTTGGCTTTGAGACCCGCATGCTGCACGCGGGGCACATCCCCGACCCGTACACCGGCGCACGCGCTGTGCCGATTTACCAGACCACCTCGTTCGTGTTCGACGACCCCGACCAAGCAGCACAGCTGTTTGAACTCAAACAGTACGGCAACATTTATACACGGATTATGAACCCCACGAACGCCGTGTTCGAGGAACGTATGGCGTCGCTGGAGGGAGGCACGGGCGCAGTGGCGACTGCCAGCGGCATGGCGGCGCAGTTCCTCACCTTCTACACGCTGCTGCAACCCGGCGACGAGATTGTGAGTTCCGCGCACCTGTACGGCGGCACCACCACGCAGTTCACCCACACCTTCAAAAAGCTGGGCGTGACGGTCAGATTCGTAGAGCCGAACGATTTTGAGGCGTGGAAGCGTGCCATCACACCCAAAACCCGCGCGCTGTATGGTGAGACCGTTGGCAACCCTAAAGGCAGCATTTTGGACATCGAACACCTCGCGCAACTGGCGAACGCGCACCGCATCCCGTTGATTGTAGACAACACCTTCGCCACGCCGTACCTGTGCCGCCCAATCGAGTGGGGCGCAACGATTGTAGTGCATTCCGCCACCAAGTTCATCGGCGGGCACGGCACGTCGATTGCAGGTGTGGTAGTGGAATCAGGCAAGTTCGATTACAGTCACTTCCCCACGATTGCCGAGCCGTCGGGCGCGTATCACGGGCTGAAGTTCTACGAGACCTTCGGGCATTACGGCTTCCTAATGAAACTACGCGCTGAAACCTTGCGGGATGTGGGGGCATGCCTGTCGCCGTTCAACGCGTTCCTGTTGCTGCAAGGGCTGGAGACGCTCTCGGTGCGCATGGAGCGGCATGTGGCGAACGCGCAGGCGGTGGCCCGCTTCTTAGCCGAGCACCCGCGCGTGGCTTGGGTCGCCTATGCCGGCCTGCCCGACCACCCCGACCATGCCCTCGCCAAAAAATACACGCCTCGCGGACCGGGTGCGGTCTTCTCCTTCGGAATCAAGCCCCCCAGTGGTATGAACCCACGCGAAGCAGGGAAACGATTCATTCAGAACCTACACCTGTTCTCGCACCTGGCTAACGTGGGCGATGTGCGCAGTCTCGTGATTCATCCTGCGTCCACGACACACCAACAACTCAGCGACGACGAGCTGCGTATCGCGGGCATCGGTCCTGAAATGATTCGCCTCTCCATCGGACTGGAAACTGTGGACGACCTGTTGTGGGATCTGGATCAGGCGTTGTGGGGAGTTGAAAATCGTTGATTTTGCTGTCAGCCGGTTTTCAGCAATAGCGATTCCTCACTTCGCTTTGGAGGACGAGATCTGTTTTCACAACCCTGCTGCCCCGCGACGCAACGCCCGCTTGCTCTCGTAGCAGTAGCGGGAGTCGGGGAACATCTTTTCGGGATTGAGCGTGTCATGGGGATTGAACACCGCTTTTATGCGTTTCATCGTGTCCAGGTCGTGCGCAGTGAACATCTGATGCATCATGCCGCACTTTTCGGTCCCGATGCCGTGCTCGCCGGTGAGGCTGCCGCCTTCGCGCAGGCATAGCGCAAGTATCTCGTCGCCTGCCTCCACTACGCGCGCCACCTGCTCGGGGTCGGAATCATCAAACAGCAGCACGGGATGGAGGTTGCCATCGCCCGCGTGGAACACATTCGCCAGTTGGAGCCGGTACTTCGCAGCGATTTGGGCAGCTTCACGCAGCACTTGTGGCAGCCGGGAGCGTGGGATAACGCCATCTTGCGTAACGCACGAGGGCGCAAGCCTGCCCAGTGCGCCGATGGCTTTCTTACGCGCTGCCCAGAGCTTTGCGCGTTCCGCAGGCGTGGTCGCCCGACGCACCTCGCGAGCGTGGTTGTGCTGGCATACCGTCAGCACATCCGCCTGCTCGCCATCCAGCTCCTTCTCCAAGCCGTCCAGCTCTATCAGCAGTACTGCCTCCGCGTCCAGCGGGAAGCCGTAGCCGAACGCAGCCTCCACCGCCTGCAGCGTGAGCGCGTCCATCAGCTCCAGCGCGGCGGGCACGATTCCACTCGCGATGATATCTGATACGGTCTGGCTCGCGTCCTCCAGTGTTTCGAAGACGGCGAGCATCGTGCGCACGCCCTGCGGATTAGGTGTGAGACGGGCTATCACTTCAGTCACAATCGCCAGTGTGCCCTCGCTGCCTGTTAGCAACCCGACCAGGTCATAGCCGAACGCTTCGTCCTCCTCGCCCCCCAGCTCGGCGATTGTGCCGTCGGGTAGCACCACTTGCAAACCCGTAATGTGGTTTACCGTCACGCCGTATTTGAGCGTGTGCGGTCCGCCAGAGTTCTCCGCCACATTCCCGCCAATCGTGCACGCGCCCTGCGAGGACGGGTCGGGCGCGAAGTGGAGGTTCTCGTGCTGCACAGCTTTAGTCAAGTGATAGTTCACCGCGCCTGCCTGAGCGCGCAGGCGTCGGTTGCGTGTGTCCACCCACAGTATTCGGTTCATCCGACTGAATCCGAGTACCACGCCGCCACGCACGGCAAGCGCCCCGCCCGATAGACCTGTGCCTGCACCGCGCGGCGTAATTGGCAGTCCTTCGCGATTCGCACACTGCACTATCGCTGACACCTGCGCCGTCGTTTCAGGCAACACGACCAAAGTGGGCAGTGACTTTTCAATCGTGTAGGCATCGCAATCATAAGCGAGCAACTGTACAGGGTCGGTAATTACCCCGTCTGCACCCACGATGCGTTCCAACTCTTTACGCAACGATTCGGACAAGCTCATCGCAGCCCCTGAATGATTACTCCAATCAGCACGGCGAGCGCGAGCAGGGTGAGGGCAATCCAGCTATAACGCGCGGCAAGCGTGTCGCGCTCCTTTGCCAGCCACGCCAAGTGTGCCAGCGCCAGTAAGGGCGTCAGCAGCAGCAGCCCCAAACCCGCGTCAATCAGCCAGTTGCGCTCATCGCCGCGAATCAAGTGCCACACCCAACCGATTGCCATCACCAGTGCGCTCAGGTTAGTCAGTCGCCTATAAGTTTGCGCCAAGCTGCCTTCAATTTCGCCCCGCACAGCGCAATTGTACCTGTCTGCCTACTCCTGCACGTAGTGCTGACATCGCGCTAACAATTC
>CAYVKB010000080.1:7399-9442 GCA_964451985.1 uncultured Fimbriimonadales bacterium
TCGAGCCGCCCTCCGACTATGCAACCCAAACCTGTTATTTCGCGCAGCGTGTTCGTCCTGCGCCTGTGGAACATCCCGTTGGGGGAGTTGAAGTCCCCAGAACACTTGGACGGGAGGATAAGTTATGCGACTCAAGTCACTGAGCGCCGCGGCGGCGCTGATTCTGATAAGCGTTGCTTTTGCAACTACTGTGGTAACGCGCATCCAAGCGCGCGGACACGCCACGAATAGCTCGAACACGCGCCTCGATTTTCAGCTCAACGTCATGCATATTAACAGAGACAGCAGCAACCGGTATGTTGGACAGGGGAGCTTTGCTTGGACTGCGAACGGGCGTACTCAGTCAATGCGCATCCGCTCAATCCGCGCAATCATCGTGGAAGAAGACGACGAAGCGCGTGTGGTTCGCATTGAGGGCATCGGTCAGCTGGGGCGTTGGGGCTTTGCGCCCGGTCGCTTCAACAGTAACCTTGTGGAAGGCGACTTCATCGCCGTCTTTACCGATAACTCTGAAGGCAACGACAGCCTCAGCTTCAGCTTTAACAGCGGGTCGGGCATAACCGCGTTCAACTATTCCTTCTCTGGAACGGTACAATCGGGCAGCACGCTGGATGTAATCCGGTGGACGCTGTAGCCCTCAGACAAAGGTTGATGCCGAGCGGAGCGAAACTTCCTCGCTCCGCTCGGAATGACAGAACCTTGCAAATCAGCAAATAATTCCAAGCGGAGTGAGGAAGCTCCTAAAACACGCTACTTCCCCCCATACATCTTGCTCCAATGCAGCACGGTTTGCAGCACGCCCTCGCCGCACAGGTAAAAGTTTTCCAGAATTAGCCGTTCCTGAGGCGTGTGGATGCGGTCTGCGCCTGTGGGGAACACAAGGCACATGATGCCCTTCAGCGCGAAGGCGTTCGCGTCTGAGCCGCCGCCCGTGCGCTCCAGTTTTGGCTCGATGCCGACGGTTTTCAGCCCTGCGATAGCGGCTTGCACAATCGGTGCGTCTGGCTCCAGCCGAATCGCTTCAAAAGTCTGGCTGAATTTAATCTCTACCGTGCCTTCGCCTTCCTGCGCGGTTTGCTCGCAGAGGGCTTGCCAGCGCTCGCGTAAGGCTTTGACGCGCTCTGGGTCGAAGCTGCGGAACTCGCCAATAAGTTTCACGCGGTCGGGCACGACATTCATCGCTTGACCGCCCTCGATGACGCCAACGTTTGCTGTAGTTTCAGGGTCGAGCCGCCCCCAGTTCATCTGCGCGATGGCTTTCGCTGCCATCGCGATAGCGTTTCTGCCTTTTTCAGGTTCTGCGCCCGCGTGTGCTGCCTTGCCCTGAAACACGACCTCGAACCGCCAGTGCGTGGGCGATTGCACGAACAGCGCGCTTGGGTCCTCGCGTCCGTCCACCACCAGCCCCGTGCGCGCCTGCAGCAGGCTCGTGTCGAACGCCTTCGCGCCCAGCAACCCCTTCTCCTCGCGAATGGTGAACACCACCTCCAGCGGTGGGTGAGGCAGGTTGCGCTCCTTGAGCGTGCGAATCACCTCCAGTATAATCGCCACGCCCGCCTTGTTATCTGCGCCCAAAATCGTTTTGCCGTCCGTACGGATTTCGGTTGCGTCGCGAACAGTCTGGATGCCCTCGGTGGAGTAGACCGTATCCACATGGGCATTCAGCAATAGCGGGGGCGCATTTAGCGTGCCCCTAAAGCGGGCGAACACATTCCCGCCCGTGCCGCCAATTTGCTTGCTCGCTTCGTCGATGATGACCGTCTCCGCGCCGAGTTCGCGCAGATGTTTCGCTACGAACTCGCTCATCGCCGCCTCGTTCTCCGAACCGCTCTCGATACGCGCCATCTCGATAAATAGCGTAGTCATCCGCTCGCGGTTCAGCAGGGGCTGATAATCGCCCGCCCATGCGACGCACCAACAGAAACTGAGTAGTAGAATCAGGCGTTTCATAACGAGTGTGATTATACCAATTCGCAGAACAGTCGTCGGCGTCCTCGCCGACGAGCCAGCGCAGCATTCGTAGCGTCGGCGTCCCCGCCGACG
>CAYVKB010000081.1:0-9145 GCA_964451985.1 uncultured Fimbriimonadales bacterium
CCTACTGTGTAGGGGGAACCGTAGTATCTGACCCCCTCCTTGAGGTTCCCCCTACACAGTAGGGGGAACCGAAGGGCTTGAACCAGTGCACGGTGCACCGTTGAAATTCGCCATCCCATCGTGCCTAAGCTTACGCAAACTGATCGAACTCAAACACGCTGCGGTACGTCCACACGGCTTGGAAGTTATCGCGGAGCTGAGAGCGTAGTTAGAAGAGCCAGATTCGACGCCCTAAGCAGTGTATTACTGCCTGAGGCGCGCCTGTTTCCTGAGGAATCGCGCTTGTGGGGTACACTTTCCTGCTGATGGGCGAGCAGGCGCGCAAGGCGGTCTATCCAGGCAGCTTCGACCCGCCGACGCTGGGGCACGTGGATATCATCCAGCGTGCGGCGCGGTTGTTTGATGAACTCGTCGTCGCCATCGCCGTGAACTCGCAAAAACAGCCGCTGTTCAGCCTTGAAGAGCGGGCACAGATGCTGTGTGAATGCTGTGGGCATCTGCCGAATGTGCGCGTGGCGACCTTAGAGGGCTTGCTGGTGCAGTTCGCGCAGCAGATGGGCGCATGTGCCATCGTGCGCGGACTGCGCGCCGTATCCGACTTCGAGTACGAGTTTCAGATGGCGACCATGAACCGTCAACTCGCCCCGAATGTCGATACCTGCTTCCTAATGACCCATCAGCAGTTTGCGTTCCTGTCGTCATCGATGGTAAAGGAGGTGGCGCGGCTGGGTGGCGCAGTGGATGCCTTCGTGCCTCCGAATGTCGCCTACAAACTGCGGGAGCGATTTGCCCCCAAAACGGCAGGAAACCCCAACCCGTAGTCGAAACCCTATTGCACTGGGGAGGCTCTGAGCAATGATACACACGGATGGTATGATGATTCGGAAATGGTTAAGAGAGCTGGATCAGGCGTTCGAGCACGCTCGCAGCGTGGGCCCATTTGTCATCGGTTTGGACAAAGGCGAGTGTCACAACCGCGTTCAGCAGATTCTGGCGAATCTGCCGAGCGACTTTGACAAGGCGGAGCGCGTACTGCGCGAGAGCGACCGCTTGATTGGCGGTGCGCAGACCGAAGCACAGATGACCCTCGCGCAAGCCCAAGAGGAGGCGCGTCGGATTATCGAGCAGGCGCGCACCGAAGCCAGTCAAATCCTCGAGCGCGCCCATCAGGAACAGCAACGCATGCTCAGCCAGACAGAGGTGTACCAGCTCGCGCAAACGCAGGCACAGGAGATTCTGGAATCGGCGCGCGAGAAAGCGCACCAGATTCGGCAGGGGGCTGATGAGTACGCCTACGAGGTACTCAATCAGTTAGAAACCGCGCTGGCGAAGGTGATGGGCACTGTGCAGAATGGCAAGGTGCTGCTGGAAGACTACCTCAAGCAGCGCGTGGGCACAAGGCGATAGTGTAGCACGGGCGTCCCCGCCTGTGCTAAATGATTGCTACCTGTCGATATTGAGCGAATTGCCTCGCTTCACTCAGAGGTTAGATTCAACATAACTGCGTACATCTATTCCCCTCTCTCGGGTGCACAAGAGAGGGGATATTTATTTACGCCAATACCATCTGCACTAACTCACGCGCGGCGATGACCGACTCAGCGAACACCTGCAGTGCGAACTCGGCGTCCTGCTCGGTCAGAATCAGTGGCGGCTCCATACGAATCACTTTCGGGTTGTTCAGCGTGTAGGCGGCGATGACACCGCGCTGAATCATATTGGTAATCGTGAGTTCGCCGAAGTCCGCTTCGTGGAACTCGACACCAATCATCAGCCCGCGCCCGCGCACCTCCTGCACGAAGTCGGGGTACTCGGCTTGCACCTGGCGCAGCCCGCGTATCAGCTTCTCGCCGACGCGTTGGGCGTTCTCCACCAGCCCCTCCTGCTCGATGGTCTCCAGCGTGGCGATGCCCGCGGCGCAGGCGAGTTCATTCCCGCCGAAGGTGCTGGTATGCAGCAGCGGGTTCTCACCGAACAGCTCCTCCCACAACGCCGCGCTTGCGGAGAACGAGCCGATGGGCATAATCCCGCCACCCAGCGACTTAGCAAGCGTCACGACGTCGGGCTGCACGTTGGAGTGCTCCACACCCCAGAGTTTGCCAGTGCGCCCCAGCCCCGTTTGTACCTCATCGGCGATGAGAACTGCGTTGTAGCGGTTGCACAGCTCGCGCAGGCGGGGTAGGTAATCGTCCTCAGGAATGCGGATACCGCCCTCGCCCTGAATCGGCTCGATAATCACGCCTGCGGTCTGCCCGTCGAAGTGTGCTTCTACCGCGTCCGCGTCGCCGAAGGGCACATGCACAAAGCCAGGCAGCAGCGGGTCGAACGGCTTACGGTACACCTCGCGCCCGCTCGCCGACAGGCTGCCCATCGTTTTCCCGTGATAGCTGCCGACCGCGCTAATCATCTTCACACGCCCAGTGGCTTTACGAGCGAGTTTAATTGCGCCCTCGACCGCCTCCGTGCCCGAATTGCAGAAAAATGTGTATTGCAAATCGCCTGGCAACACCTGCGCGAGTTTCTCGGCGAGCTTGGCTTGCGGCGCGTTGAACATAATCTTGCTCGGCATCGGCATCATATCCAGCTGGCGTTTTACGGCTTCCACCACTTTCGGGTGGCGATGCCCCAGCGCGAACATCCCGTAGCCGCCTAAGCAGTCCAGAAACTTGCGTCCCTGCGCATCCCAAATATAGCTGCCTTCGGCGTACCACTCCACGCCCAGCCCTGCGAAGCGCAGCACCTTCGCCAAACCGGGGTTCAAGTGTCGCTCCGTCAGCTCAGCAATCTCGTCGGTAAACGCTTCTGGGTTCTCAGGAAACGGTATCATTGCCTCGTTGCACCTCTCGATGGGGATTATACCTGCTGGAGGTAGAATTCGGGTATGCACAAATCTCTTACAATTGCCGGCTCCGATTCGGGTGGCGGCGCAGGTATTCAGGCGGATTTGAAGGCGTTCGCTGCACTGGGCGTGTACGGTACCAGCGCAATCACGGCACTCACTGCACAAAACACCGTCGGCGTGCAGGCGGTGTATCCCGTAGAGCCTGAGTTCGTCGGGCAGCAAATCGACTCCATCATGAGCGACATCGGCACAGACGCTGCCAAGACGGGCATGTTATTCAGCGCGGCGATTATCGAGAAGGTCGCCGAGCGCGTGCGCCGATGGAACGTCGAGAAACTGGTGGTGGATCCTGTAATGGTGGCGAAAAGTGGCGACCGCCTGCTGCAGGGGGACGCCATCGACGCACTGAAACGCCTGATTCTGCCGCTGGCGTATGTAGTCACGCCGAATCTGGGTGAGGCAAGCGTGCTGGCAGGCTCCGAAGTTGGCGACAAGCCCGCGATGCAGGAAGCCGCGCGCGCTATCCACGCGCTGGGCGCGAAAATCGTGGTGGTCAAGGGTGGACACCTGACCGACTGCGCCGACGATTTAGTGTACGACGGATCCACTATGCACTGGTTGCCTGCCGAGCGTATCGACACGCCCCATACGCACGGTACAGGCTGCACTTTCTCGGCGGCGATAGCGGCGTTCTTAGCGAAGGGCTATGCCCCGCTGGAGGCGATTGCCCGTGCGAAGGACTACCTCACCGCCGCGCTACGCAACGCGAAAGCCGTTGGCGCAGGGCATAGCCCCGTGCATCACTTCCATCCCTATTATCCGCTGGATTAGAGGTCTTCCAATGCTAGGCTCGACTCGGGCAATACCTGCCCGCCGTCCACTACTAATGTTTGCCCTGTGATATAGCCCGCCTCTTCGGAGGCGAAAAAGAGCGCGGCGTAGGCAACGTCTTCTGGCTTGCCCAGCCGTTTGAATGGAATCACAGCTTCCATTTTACGCCGATACTCCTCGCCAATCTCGCCCACACCCTCCGTAGCGATGTTTCCGGGCAGGATGGCGTTGATGGTGATTCCATACTTGGCGAGTTCAATCGCCGCCGAGTGCATAAAGCCTAACATCCCCGCTTTCGTCGCCCCGTAGTGCGCCCAGCCTGGAAAGCCCGTGATGGGTCCCGTGATGGAAGAGGTCAGCACGATTCGCCCGCGCCTAGATTGTTTGATCTGCGGTAGAAATGCCTTGATGGTGAAAAACATTCCCTTCAGGTTCACGCGATGTACAGTGTCCCAGTCAGTTTCGGTCATGGTCTCCAGAAATGCCTGTGGGTAGATGCCAGCGTTGCAGCACAGGATGTCGGCGTTGCCCAGGGTTTGAGCGATCTGCTGCGCGGCGTGTTCCATTGCGTGGAGGTCGCCCACATCCGCCTGCACAAACACTGCCTGCCCACCCGCCTCGTGAATGGTTTGCGCCACCGCTTCACCCACCGATGCGTCGATATCCAGAATCGCTATCTTCGCGCCTCGCACGGCAAACTGCTGCGTCATTGCCTTGCCGATGCCTTTCGAGCCGCCTGTAACCACTGCCACAAGCCCTGTGAAGTCCATTGATCCCTCCACCCGAATTCTACCTTGAGTAGGGCTTGCAAAACGCAACGTATATTGGGTATACTCATCTCTGCGTGGCCCCATGGTCTAGTGGTCTAGGACGCCAGGTTTTCATCCTGGAGGACGGGGGTTCGAATCCCCCTGGGGTCACCACTCTCTGTCGGACTTCCCGCTAAGAGTACAACCCCGAACTTGTAAAACCATTCACGCCCACAGCAGGTATACTTTCCTGTGTCAATGCGTAAAGCGACGGTGGCGGGTGGGCAGGCGCAGCCGCAGAAACGCAAGAAACGCCGCCGATGGAAACGGTTGCTGGCGTATCTAACGCTGCTGCTACTGATTGCCCTGCTGGGCGGGATGACCTTCGCAGGCGTGCTGTATTATCAGGTGGCGCAGATGATGCCCTCCGTGAGCGTCATCGAGAACTATCAGCCGCGTGACGCCAGTTTTATCTACTCCGCCGACGGTGTGATGCTCGCCCGAATCGCCGAAGAGTATCGCGAGCCTGCCACGCTGGAAGAGATTCCGAAGCACCTGATTAATGCCACCATCGCCAAGGAAGACCGTCGGTTCTGGCAGCACAGTGGGGTAGACTGGCGCGGTACAGCACGTGCCTTGTGGGTGAACCTAACGGAGGGCGACATCCGACAGGGAGGTAGCACGCTCACGCAACAGCTTGCCCGCAATGTGTTCCTCACACAGCAGCGCACCGTCTCGCGCAAGATGCAGGAGATTATCCTCGCGCAAGAGATGGAGCGCCGCCTCACCAAAGAGCGGATTCTGGAGCTGTATCTGAATCAGGTGTACTACGGCAACGGCGCGTATGGTGTGAAGGCGGCAGCACGAGTCTATTTCAATAAGCCACTGGAGAAGCTAACACTGGCAGAGTGCGCACTGCTGGCATCGCTGCCGCAGCGTCCGTCGGGGCACGACCCGTTCAGCAACCCCGACGAGGCGATTTTCCAGCGCAACCTGACGCTGAACCTGATGGCTCAGGAAGGCTACATCACGCCCGACCAGCGCGACGCCGCCAAAGCCGAGCCGCTGCGCCTCTCGCGCACGCGCCCCCGCTCGCGCTTCCTTGCGCCTTACTTCGTGATGGATGTGCTGCGCGACTTGGAGGCGCAGTACGGACGCGAGCTGCTGCTGCAGGGCAACTTGAAAGTGTATACCACGCTGAATATGGAGATGCAAAGGGCCGCTGAAGCCGCGCTGCAACGGGGCGTGGCAGCGTTCCGCAATCAGGGCGTGACGCAGGGCGCAGTTGTGCTGATTGATTTGCGCACAGGACAGATTCGTGCGCTGGTGGGTGGCGTGAACTTTGGTCGGTCGCAATATAACAATATCACGCAAGGGCGTAGGCAGCCTGGCTCGGCGTTTAAGCCTATCGTGTACGCCACTGCCTTCGAGCTGGGCAAGCTGAACCCGAACTCGACGCTTTCGGATACGCCGCTGGATTTACCCGGCGGCGGGGGCAAGCGATGGCGACCGCAGAACGCCGACGGCAAGTTCCGCGGCAGCGTGAGCGTGACGCGCGCGCTGGCGTCTTCGATTAACATTCCTGCCATTCGCGCGGCGCAACTCGTGGGCGCAGATAAGGTGGTGGAGTTCTCGCGCACGCGCTTCGGTATTGAGACGCCGTTGGACCCCGTGCTACCGATTGCACTGGGTGCGTCCGCTGTAAAGCCTCTTGAACTTGCCAAAGCCTACAGCGTGTTTGCACTGGGGGGCAACCGCATTGAGCCGTTCATGTTGCGTCGCGTGGTGGATCGCAACGGCGTCGTCCTGCTACAACAGCAAGCGCAAGTCACGCCGAACGTGCTGTCTAAACAGAGCGCGGAGTGGATGGACGAGATTCTGCGTCAGGCGGTGGTGAATGGCACGGGCAAGGCAGCGGCGCGCATCCCCAACGCGCGGGGCAAGACGGGCACCACCAGCGATTACCGCGACGCATGGTTCGTAGGCTACACGGACGAGTATTTGGCAGTGGTGTGGGTCGCCAGCGAGCATTACAACCCCCAGACGCAGCGATGGGAGTACCGCCCGATGCGGCGTGTGTTCGGCGGCACGGTGTGCGCTCGTATCTGGGCGGATATGATGGAGCAGGTCAACGTGATTGAGAAGCGGCTGCAGGCGCGTCAGGCGCGTCCGACCGAGCCAGTGGCAGAGCCGATCCCCACGCCCGAGCCAGAGCCGCCCGCACCTGCACTGGACGACGCAGAAGATACGGCGGTACCACCTGCAATTGCGCCGCCTGCTGAAGAGCCTCCGCGTACACCTGACGAGACCACCCGCGCAGAGCCAGAACCGCCTGCCGCCAGCGCGCCAGCCCCGCGCCGAGAGCCAGAACCACCTGTCGTGTCGGGGACGTCAGCTGCTCCGGTTGCCAGTACGCCCGCGGCGCCACGCACCAGCGACGCCACGCCGACTCTTGTCGGCGGCGCACCACGCGAGTCCAAGCCGCCCATCCCACCACCTCCGCCCCCGCCGCCTGAATACACTATCGTCGGCATCTGCGCCGATACGGGTCTACTCGCCACCGACTACTGCCCCGAAGTTGTGCGCAAACGCTTTGAGAAAGGCAAAGAACTCAGACAACGCTGTAATAAACACGGTGTCGGCAGGCGATGATTGAGCGTCCGAAGCGGTATTTAGGCATCCGTCGCGAAGAGAAGCGCGTCATCACTGGTCGCGAGTACGGCATGCTGTTCGCGATTGTGGTGGTGTTAAGCATCTTGATCGCACGACTGTGGTACCTGCAAATATTGCATGGCGAGGAGCTGACCGCCCGCGCTGAACTGGTACGCAGCCGCCTGCTGCGCACGCCACCCCCGCGAGGACTGATTGTGGATCGCAACGGGCGAATCTTAGCCACCAACCGCGCGCAGATTATTATCAGCGTCATCCCTGACCTGCTGCGACGCAACCCCGACCGTCTCCCGCTTGTGGCGCAACGGCTCGGTATGCAACCCGCCGAACTGCGCGAACTTATCGTGAATCCGAAAATCAACCCCTTCACGTCGCTCGCCGTTCAGAAGGGGGTCGCGTTCGATCAAGCCGTCGACCTGCTGGAGAGCCAATACAACCTGCCCGAAGTGGAGGTCTCGCTGCAGGCGATGCGCCGCTACCCGCATGGCAAACTCTTCGCACACCTGATTGGCTATGTGGGGCAAATCTCGCAAGAGGAGTTGAAAGAATACTCCGCTCACCAGGAGGAGGCGACTGACTGGCTGAGCATGCGCCTGTACGAAGGCAGCGACTTCGTGGGCAAAAACGGTATTGAGCGGGCATATGAGTTTCACTTGCATGGCAAGCCCGGCGGCGAGCAGGTGGAAGTGACCCCCTTAGGCAGGCGTGTGCGCACTCTGCAGGAGTTCGAACCCACGCCCGGCAACCGCGTCGTGATGAGTATTGACCTGCGGTTGCAGCAGAAAGCCTACGAACTGTTGCAAGGGCATAAAGGCGCGCTGGTGGCGTTAGACCCGCGCACGGGCGAAGTGCTGGCGATGGTCAGCCAACCGTCGTTTGACCCGAATTTGTTCGTGCCGCGCATCCCGAACAAGGTCTGGCGTCCGCTGATTAACGACCCGCGCGCCCCGCTGAACAATCGCGCAATCCAGTCGGCGTACTCACCCGGCTCGATTTACAAACCCATCGTCGCGCTCGAGGGACTGAAACGCGGGCTAATCAACACCCGTTCAGGCGTTTCCTGCACAGGGAGCTATCGAGCAGGTGCGCGCACCTTCCGCTGCTGGAAACGGCACGGTTATGTGGACTTTTATAAGTCAATCATGGAATCGTGCGACATCTTCTACTATCAACTGGCGCAGCGGTTAGGACCCGATAATCTGGCGCAGATGTCGCGAGCGTTCGGGATGGGTGAGCGCACGGGCATCGACCTGCCCCACGAGCGCAGAGGACTTGTGCCCGACACGCAGTGGAAGCGCGAGGTTCTCAAGCAGCCTTGGTTCGGGGGTGAGACGCTGAACTACGGTATCGGGCAAGGCTACTTGACCATCACGCCGTTGCAGGGCGCAGTGATGACGATGGGCATCGCCAATCGCGGCGTGATGCATCGCCCCCACTTAGTGCGCGAAATCCGCACGCCTGACGGCAAACTGCTGGAGGCTATCGAGCCTGAAGTGATTCACCGCTACGACGCCCCGCCGCAACACTGGGACGCCGTGATTGAAGCGATGGTGCGCACAGTCGATACAGGCACAGGGCGCGCGGCGCAGGTGCCCGGCGTGCGGGTAGCGGGCAAAACTGGCTCGGCGGAGTTTCGTAAAGGGGGCAAGACGCACGCTTGGTTTGTCGCCTTCGCGCCTGCAGAGAATCCCCGCGTGGCGATTTGCGTAATGGCGGAAGAGGCAGGCGGTGGCGGTGCAATCGCTGCGCCTATCGCAGGTGCTTGGATGCGATACTTTTTCGAGTTGGGCTACTAACATCGGTAGTGAATTTTTGTCGCGCCTATCGACGGCGAGGATGCTGATGCGACGCGCGATGGGGCTGTATCGTCGGCGTCCTCGCCGACGACACGCGCGATGGGGCTGTAGCGTCGGCGTCCTCGCCGACGATACGCGTGATGGGGCTGTAGCGTCGGCGTCCTCGCCGACGATACGCGTGATGGGGCTGTAGCGTCGGCAAGACGCCGCCGCTACGCAGGTGAGTTCGTCGGCGGGACGCCGACGCTACGGTGGGG
>CAYVKB010000082.1:0-8954 GCA_964451985.1 uncultured Fimbriimonadales bacterium
GTAGCGTCGGCGTCCTCGCCCACGAACACATCCGTAGCGTCGGCGTCCCGCCGACGATTCACAACACTGCTTCGCTTGAGGGGCTTGTTACACCACCACTTCTTCTGGCATATCGGCGGTCTCCGCCTCCAGCGGCTCTTCGCGTTTATACTTGCACTCAGCGTTGCTGCAGACTATCTGCCGCGCAGCAGCACGCTTGCTGGTCTTTTCTACCAGCGGCGCGCCGCAGTCGGGACATAGCTCGCCCGTCGGCTTATCCCAGGTGAGCAGTTTGCACTCGCGGTTGGAGCAAGCGTAGAACACGCGCCCTTTTTTGGACTTGCGCTGCACCACCTCGCCTGCCTGACACAGCGGACACGGGATACCTGTCGCGCCTGCAGGCAGCGTAGTTTTGCAATCGGGATAGCGCGAGCAGGCTAAAAACTCGCCGTAGCGTCCATTGCGCAGCACCATCGACGCACCGCAAGTGGGGCACAACCGTTCGGTCTCCACAACAGGAATCTGCACGCGGTCGTCGCTCTGCATCGCCACGCTCATCTTCTGCTGGAACGGCTGGTAGAACTCGCGCACCACCTGCACCCAGTCGGCTTTGCCCTCTTCTACCTCATCCAGCTCCTCTTCCATGCGCGCGGTGAAGGGCACATCGAACAGGTCGGGGAAATATTTCACGAGGTAGTCGTTCACCGCCTCGCCGAGCGGCGTGGGCTTGAACGCGCGGTTCTCCAGCGTCACATAGCCACGCTCCTGAATAGTGGACAGAATCGCCGCGTAGGTGCTGGGACGTCCGATACCGTTCTGCTCTAAGGTCTTGACCAGTGTGGCTTCGGTGTAGCGTGGGGGCGGCTGCGTGAAGTGTTGCGACGGGGTGAGCTTGAGCAAGTCGAGTAGCTCGCCCTGCTGCAGAGTGGGCAGGGGCGGCAGTTCGTCCTCGTCGCGCTCCTGCGTGTCCTTACCCTCTTTGTAAAGGCTGAGAAAGCCGTCGAACAGCACCACCGTGCCCGATGCGCGGAACAGATACTCTTTGGCACGGATGTTGACGCTGGTGACCTCCATCTGCGCCTCCGCCATCTGGCTCGCCACAAACCGCTTCCAGATGAGTTCGTATAGGCGGTACTGTTCAGGCGTGAGATAGGGGCGCACCGATTCGGGCGTGCGGTTCACATCGGTCGGGCGGATGGCTTCGTGGGCGTCCTGTGCGCCCCCGCGCGTTTTATACTGGCGCGGCTTGTTGGGCAAGTAGTCGGGCGCATAGTTTTGCCGAATAAACTCCCGCGCCATTTGCAGGGCTTCGTTGGACAGGCGCACAGAGTCGGTGCGCATATAAGTAATCAAGCCGACGGAGCCTTCGCTGCCCAAATCCACCCCCTCATACAGTTGCTGTGCGATTTGCATCGTGCGCTTAGCAGAGTAGCCGAGCTTGCGCGACGCCTCCTGCTGCAGCGTGCTGGTGATAAACGGTGGGGGCGGCGTGCGCTTGCGCTGACGCTTTTCTATCGATTCCACGATATAGCTTGCACCCTGCAGGTCTTTCAGCACGGTGTTCGCATCGGCTTCGGTCTTGAGTTCGATTTTCGCGTCGCCTTTTGCCCGCAGCTCGGCTTCGAACGGAAAGTGCTCTTTTTTAGGCGTGAGCGTGGCGGTGATTTTCCAATACTCTTCGGGCACGAAGGCGCGAATTTCGCGTTCGCGCTCCACGACTAGGCGCACGGCGACAGTTTGCACACGCCCCGCGCTGAGTGGTTTGCGCCCGCCGCGCGTTTTGCGCCACAGCAAGGGGCTGACCTCATAGCCCACCAGCCTGTCCAGCACGCGCCGCGCCTGCTGCGCGTTCACGCGGTGCATGTCAATGAGGCGCGGGTTCTGCAAGGCGCGCTGCACGGCGTTCGCTGTGATTTCGTTGAACTCGATGCGCTGCGCGTTTTGTAGGTTCAGGGCTTGCTGAATATGCCATGCAATCGCTTCACCTTCGCGGTCAGGGTCGGTCGCGAGGTACACCATCGGCGCGCCCTGCGTCACGGCTTGCAGGCGCCTCAGTGTGTCGCGGCGGTCGGGCAGCGGCGTGTAGGTCGGCTCGAAACCGTTGTTCACATCCACGCCGAGTTTGGACTTAGGCAAATCGCGCACGTGCCCCATCGACGCCTCGATCGTGTAGGCATTACCCAGAATCTTTGCCAGCGTGCGCGTCTTGGCGGGCGATTCGACGATAATCACGGGCTTGTCTGAGGCGGTAGGCACAGCTTTTGTTTTCGCCCGCGTGGACGCACCCGACTTGCGCGTGGTGGTCTTAGTGGAACGAGTTGTCTTCTTTGCCATAGCGGTTCCCTGTACGGGCAAGCAATTTACCTGATGCGAGGCAAGGATGTCAAGGCGTGTAGGACAGCGGTAGTCTCTACTCGCACCTATAGCTGAGCAAGCTCAGTATCTAAGTGAGTCTTCCTACAGTGGGTACTGAATAGCCGCGCCCTTGACATCGCCCGCGAATCAGGTATAATCGTGTAGACAATTATCTACTACTCAGGAGATGACGATGGCGACGACGAGCAACTCTGCAACCGATAAACAGAAGGCGTTGGAGGCGGCGATTGCGCAAGCCGAGCGGCAGTTTGGCAAGGGTAGCGTGATGCGACTGGGCGAAGCGACGCGCCTGCAAGTGGCGGCAATCCCTACAGGTAGTACGGCGCTGGATATCGCGTTAGGTGTGGGCGGCATCCCGCGCGGGCGCATTATTGAAGTGTACGGCACGGAGTCTTCAGGCAAGACCACGCTCGCGCTGCATATGATTGCCGAAGCGCAGAAACTGGGTGGCAACGCGCTGTTTGTGGACGCCGAGCACGCCTTAGATCCTGAATACGCCCGCGCAATCGGCGTGGATGTGGACAGGCTATTCATCTCGCAGCCCTCCACAGGCGACGAGGCGTTGGAGATTATGGACACGCTGATACGCAGTGGCGCGTTCGATATCGCCGTGCTGGACTCGGTGGCAGCGCTGATGCCCCGTCAGGAGGTGGAGGGCGATATTGGCGATGTGACCGTCGGGGCGCAGGCACGGCTGATGTCGCAAGCGCTGCGCAAACTGGGCGCGTCGGCGGCGAAAAGCAACACGGCGGTCGTATTCATCAACCAGATACGCGAAAAGGTCGGCGTAATGTACGGCAACCCCGAAACGACCCCCGGTGGACGCGCCCTCAAGTTCTGGGCGTCTGTGCGCCTGGAAGTGCGCCGCGTGGACAACATCAAGCAAGGCAACGAGATTATTGGCGTGCGCACGCGCGTCAAGGTCGTCAAAAACAAAGTCGCGCCGCCGTTCCGTCAAGCCGAGTTCGATGTGATTTTTGGGCAAGGGATTTCGCGCTTAGGCGACCTGATTGACCAGGCGCTGGCGATGGGCGTGATCCAGAAATCGGGCACGTGGTTCAGCTTCGGCGACACGCGCCTCGGGCAAGGACGCGAGAACGCCCGCGCGTATCTGGAGCAGAACCCCGACCTCGTGGCACAAATCGAACAACAAGTGCGCGCGCAAATGTCGCCCTCTGCAGTGGTTGCCGCCGCATCCGTGAGCGACGCGGAAGAGGTAGGTGTGGAATCGCTGGATTAAAGCCGATAATTCACATCGGGGGCGATAGCCCCTTATGCGAGTGAAGGAGCAGAACCATGCGGAACCGAAGATATAGGCTGCTTGCGATAAGCAGCGTGGCGGTGTTTGCGTTAGCGTGGCTGTTGAGCGCATGCGGCGGAGGTAGCGTACCCCTCATCGGCGCAATTCTGACGGGCAATTCTGGCATCACCAGTTCGGCGACCTCGCGCGTCGCCCGCGAAGCGATTGCCCAGCTGCAAAGCGTCACCACTATCCTGCAACAGGCGAACCCTGTGAACCTCCAGAACGCCTCGCGTGGGCGCAACGCGCTCGAATTTGACGAAGAATCGGGACTGTACTACACGGTGGACTGGAGCGACGATGGCGCGCGTATCCGTTATTTCCAGGACTCAGGCGGTCAGCAGGAAGCGGGCGAATGCCTCTACCGCGCCACGAGCAACTCCTACGAGCTGATGTTTGATATCGTTAGCGGCAACCAACCGATGCGCGCGTATGTCAAACTGGCAGAGACCAGCAACCCCGACCGTGTGCGCCTACGCGCCCGTTATGAGGACGCCCGCACGGGTGAGAAAATCAGTATCGACGGCGAGTTGATTGCTGAGCCCTCTGCACAGAGCGGACAAGTGCGCCCGCTCAACGAAGAGGACGACGATGCGCCGGAATGGATCGACGAGTACGATTGGTGGACGAACGAGGACGACGTCTTCTTTGGCGACGACTACTTTGGCGAGAACCCGTTCTGCGGCGACGAAGAGTACTTTACCTGGCAAGATGACTCCGAATTCGACTACGGTGAGGAAGAGTGCCCTACCTATGAGGAAGTCACGGACATTGAGTTCGTGCGCTTTGAAGGCTCGATGACCTACGAAGGCTGCGGCAAGACCCTGCAGATTACGAACGCGCGGGTGGACTTCGAGACAGGAGAGATGATGGGCGATTGCGCGATCGACGGCGACACGGGCACCATTGACTACAACAAAGACACAGGTCAAGGTCAAATCGTGCTGAACACGGCGCAGGGGCAAGTCACGATTCAGTTCCGCGGCGACGAGATTGAGGCAATCTATCCCGACGGCCGGCGCGAGCGCGTGCGGTTGAGCCAGTGGCAAGATCCGTGCGCGGGTGTGCCTCAAGCCACGAGGGTCGCCCGCACCAGCAGCGTGCGCTGAGCGAAGCGGCTTCGGTCGAGCTATCAACTTGCGCACAATCTCTAACTTGTCCAACAGGCGCAGTGTACTTAGTACAGCACGGTGCAATAGCCCCGCCTCTCAGGCAATTTCGGCGGGGCTATTCACTGGCTCTAACGAAAACATTCCAGTGCTACCCGCCCCCAACGCACCCATCCTGGAGGGCGAGGCGCCCGCCGAACCGTCCATCCTTTTCGGGGAGGGGAGGCGCCCGCCGAACCGTCCGCCTATAAACATTCACAACGCGCCAAATATGAACGCTAAACGGCTCGGCAGGAGCCTCGCCCTCCAGTGTTGGTATGGTTGACGGTTCGGCAGGAGCCTCGCTCTCCAAGGGAGTGCTTCACACGCGGATGCTCATCAGCGATGCCCACACTCAACTCTCAAGCAGTCTCTCATAGCGTCGGTTGGCTTAATGGTATATTTAGGACATCCATGCACCCGCTCGAGTTTGCTGAAGGATGCGCCAAGCGCCGCGCGGCGGTACTGTCGCTGGGTTACAATCTCACGGCGGCGGGCGTGAAGCTCGCCGCAGCACTCATCACAGGCTCCGTAAGTTTGCTCTCGGAGGCGTTGCATTCCGCCACCGATGTAGTTGCCTCGTTTTTCGCATATCTGGGCGTGCGTATCGGCGCAACCCCGCCCGACGAGCAGCACCCCTACGGACACGGCAAGGTGGAGACTCTCGCGGGCTTCGGCGAGTCGATTCTGCTGATGTTGATTGTGTGTTATCTATTGTTTGAGGGCGTGCGTCGCTTAATTGTGGGCAGCGACCTGGACAATCTGGAGTGGGGGGTGGGTGTGATGGCGCTCTCCACGCTAAGCAGCGTCGCCGTTGGGCAGTATGTATGGCGCACGGGCAAGCGCACTCACTCGCTCGCGCTGATGTCTAACGGACAGCACCTGATGATCGACTTCTGGACGAGCTTAGGGTTGCTGATTGCGCTGGGCGTAATCTACTTCACGGGCTGGGCATTCATTGATGCCCTACTGGCGATAGCGATTGCGCTGTGGCTGCTTCGCGGTGCTTGGCAACTCTCGCATCGTGCGTTCCACGAGTTGATTGACCACTGCCTGCCTCAAGAGGAGCTGGGACGAATCCACCAGATTCTGCGCTCCGAGCCGAACCTGCTGAACTATCACAACCTGCGCACGCGCCGTTCGGGAGCGATGCGCTATGTGGATGTGCATATCGTGCTGCCGAATGACTGGAGCCTGCAGCAGGCGCACGCTGTCGCCGACGCCTTAGAACAGCGAATCGAGCGGGAACTACGCCCTGCGGAAGTCACTATCCATGTAGACCCCTACGACCCCGAACTCGCTGCCCTGCGCGAACGGCAAAACCTTTACCGTGAGGTCTTGCGCGACTGACACGCCTTGCGCTGTGCCAGCGCTGCTGTACGCGCCCATCCATCCACACGCTCCATCTCAATCGTGCTGTTGCGGGGCACTGCGTGCGGAATCACCTGAATACCGTTCGCCAACGCCTTCGCGTCCTGCATCAGTCGGCGCAGCTGCGCGTCTTTGATTTGATACTGACCTGTCCACTGACGCACCAGCAACTGGCTATCAGAAAACCATTCAATCGTGTCCGCCCCTGCTGCAACCGCTCGCTCCAAGCCCTTCAGAAACGCGCGATACTCCGCCTGATTGTTTGTGGCGTTACCAATCGGCTCCCAGTGGTAAGCAACAGTTTCACCCGACTCGTCCTTGATTAGATAGGCAATCCCTGCCGAGCCGGGATTGCCTATCGAAGAGCCGTCAGTATATAGATATAGTTTTTTCATCACTTCTCCACGGGCAGCCCTTTCGCGCTCCATTCCACCCACGAGCCATCGTAGGTCTGCACGGGAATCCCCAGCACATAACGCAGCGTGAACCACAGTTGGCTCGACTCGCGCCCGGAGTTGCAATAGGTCACAATCGGACGCTGGTCGTCCACGCTGAGTTGCTTCAGTTTCTCACGAATTTCGGCAGGGCTGCGCCACACGCTGACGTTGCCCTCCGTGCGCAGCATCTCGCGCAGGAACAGGTTCTGCGCGGTGGGGATGTGTCCTGCCTGATATTGCTGCGGTGCGCGGGCGTCCAGCAGTTGCACTGGCTCGGGCGAGTCCAGATATTTCTGCAGCCACTCCAGCGTTTGGAATATCTCAGGATTGGGCTGCGCAGGCAGGCTCTGCGGCGTGAAGATAGGAATTTTATTGGTCAGCGGGCGATTCTCGGCTTTCCATTTTTCAAAACCGCCGTCTAGCACTGCCACGCGCGTATGTCCAATCGCAATCAGCGCAAGCGCAGTATAGGTGGCAGCGGAGAAAGCGTCTTCGTTGGTGGAGTAGACCACAACCTCGTTCTCCGCGCCGATGCCCATCGCTCCGAAAATCTCGGCGAGCCGTTCCGCAGGCAATAACTGACCTGGAATCCCGCCTCGGCTGATGCGCAGCGTCTCCGTGTTCAGAAAAATCGCGTTCGGGAGATGCTCTTGCAGATAGGCAGGCAGCGCACCTCGCGCGTCGAGG
Source organism: uncultured Fimbriimonadales bacterium (assembly GCA_964451985.1). Classification (GTDB taxonomy): domain Bacteria; phylum Armatimonadota; class Fimbriimonadia; order Fimbriimonadales; family GBS-DC; genus GBS-DC. Next base: position 7,299 of record CAYVKB010000082.1, read on the forward strand.
ATTCGTATACTGGGATCGTTCAATCGCTGTGCCAGCCAATCGGTGCTTACCAGTTGCGGCTTCTCAATGCGCGACTGCGCCAAACCCAGCGTTAGAGTCGTAGTGAGTAGTAGCCCCAAAATCCAGGTGCGTGTTTGCATAGCCTTTACCTCCAGAAGTGCTCTCTCAACGAATATAACGCAGGGATTTTACCTGAAGTTTCAATCGCCCCCCTTCCGCCTCAGATAGGTTTCCAGAAGTATCGCCGCAGCGACAGCGTCGATGACTTGTTTGTTTTTGGCGCGTTTGGTGTTGCGCTCGTGCAGGCGGCGTTCGGCTTCCTGAGTGGTCAGGCGTTCGTCGAGCAGCTCGATGGGAATGTTCAGCCGTTCGCGCAGCTGCTGGGCGAAGGCTTCCACCTCGTCCACGCGCGCGCCGCGTTCGCCCCACATCAAGTAGGGCGCGCCAATCACCACCTGCTCGATGCGCTCCTGTTGCAGCCAGCGGATGATTTGCTCCAAATCGTTGGGCAGCACGACGGCGGGAAACGGGATGCCAATCGCAGTATCAGCGATGGCAACCCCGACGCGCTTCGCTCCGTAGTCCAGGGCGGCGATGCGCATTAAACCTCCCAGTTCAGCACTATCTTGCCCGACTGCCCCGACGCCATCAGCTCGAATGCGTGCTCGAACTCCTGCCACGGCAGCACGTGTGTAATCGCGGGGCGCACATCGAGCCTGCCCGTGTGCAACAGGTTTTGCATCACATCCCACGTATGGAAGAGACGCCTGCCGATAATCGCGTGGATTTCCACGCCTTTGAAAATGAGCGCGTTCAGGTCGAGCGAGACATTTTGCGCGAACAGCCCCAATAGGCTCACCTCGCCGCCGGGACGAATCGCCTGCGTAATCAGCTCTAACGACGACGGATGCCCCGACATCTCCAGCGCGACATCGACGCCCAGCCCGTCAGTGGCTTTCATGACGTAGCCCAGCGCATCGTCAGTGGTGGGGTTCAGTACGGCGTCCGCGCCCATCCGCAGGGCGAGTTCAGCGCGATAGGGACGTACTTCGGTGGCGATTACCTGCGCCGCGCCCAACGCTTTGGCGACGCCGATGCTGAACAGCCCAATCGCGCCGCAGCCTGTAATCAGTACCATCGCCCCACGCACGTCGGCGGCGGTCACGGTATGCACGGCGTTGCCCAGCGGCTCTTGCACGGTCGCCACTTCGGGGAGTAGGCTGGGGTCGGTTTTGCAGGCGTTCATCGCAGGGACTACCACGTAGGGGGCGAACCCGCCGTCCACATCCACGCCCAGAATACGCGTGTTCAAGCATACGTGCGCCTGCCCCAGTCGGCACGGCTTACAATATCCGCACACGATATGGCTCTCCGCTGCCACGAAGTCGCCCACCTGCACATGCTCCACCTCGTCGCCTATCGCTTCCACATACCCGCAGAACTCGTGTCCGACGATTAGCGGGGGCTTCAATCGGCTGCTTGCCCAAGCGTCCCACTGGTAAATATGCAGGTCAGTACCGCAAATGGACGACCGAACAACGCGTATCAATACATCACGCCTGCCAAGTACAGGTTCAGGAACCTCTCGCACTGCCAGCCCCACGCCGGGCTGGGTTTTACAGATAGCCTTCATCGGTGGCGAGAGTATACCTCAGG
>CAYVKB010000083.1:0-8812 GCA_964451985.1 uncultured Fimbriimonadales bacterium
ATTGCAAGGCAATTTCATATTTGAAGCACCCATGCTGATGATGGTGTCAGCGTCTGCACTCGGCTAAATGCTTCTTAGCCCGTCAAGGAGGGTAGACTATGTGCAGTATGAAGCCGACTATGCTCAAGCGTGCAGCGCACGGGTTTGTATGGCTCAATCTGTTGGTCGGTTTGTCTACGGTGATTGGCAGCGGGCTGCTGTTTAGCGGTGTACAAAACCTGCCAGCGTTGGACTACAATCGCCTCTCGATTTGGCTGGGGATTTTGTGTGTGCTGTTTGGGATAGGTGCGTCGCTGTTCCATATGGCGCATACGCAGGGCTGGCGTACCACACTGTGGCTCCTGAGTATCTGCACGGTGCTGGCAGGCAGCATAGAGCTGATTGGGGTACTGACAGGGTTTCCGTTCGGCGGGTACGAATACACCGAGCGGTTGGGACCGAAGTTTCTGGGGCATGTGCCGTATGTGATTCCGCCGTCATGGTTTATGATGCTCTATCCTGCGCTGCATTTAAGTTTTATGCTGGGTGTTCCGCGTTGGGCAGTCCCGATTACAGCGTCGGTGTTGCTAACATGGTGGGATGTAGCGATGGACGCGGCGGTCTCCACAGCGCGGGACAATCCAGGCACAGCAGCGTTTGTTTACTGGTTTTGGGAGGTGGAGGGACCGTTTTACGGCATGCCGCTTCAGAACTGGCTTGGCTGGCTGGCGACGGGGCTACTGCTAAGCGCAGTGTTCCTGAAAATTGTTCCAAGTTGGCGCGAGTCGCGTTCGCTGACGCCGCTGGTTATCTGGCTGATTCAGGGTGGTGTGATGGCGGGGCTGGCGTTCTGGGTTCAACGCCCGATGGCAACCTTCATATGGTTGACAGGGGCAGTGGCGGTGAGCATGTGGGCGGTGCAAAAACATCGCCTCAGCTCACCACCCGCCGCGCCCGCATCGCCCGCTTAGTAAGTCTCTTCTTTCGTTCGGCTCTGCGATACCATCAACCGGGGTGTGCCATGATTGCCCCCACACGTTATACTATATATCTCAGGAGCGTAATCGGTACAGTTTTATTGTGGGGCAGATGTAAAGCAAATCGTGGGGCATGTTGGGCTTGCGTCCCAAAATCGGCGGCTCGTTCGCGAAGATTTGCAGGAGTTCGTAGCGCGTGTGCACGATGTCTATAAACGCTTTGTAGTCGGCGCGCCCGATGCGTTGCACGTCGCGTTCTTCGAATTCACTAATAAGCAGGTATTCAGGCAGCGTGGCTTGCAGCGCCTCGGCGTTCCACTCCGGCGGTGCGAGGGAGATGAGGCGGTGCGGAGTGGCATTTTGAGCGTATTGCAGGCGGTCTTGCCAGCGCAGCTCGCCTGTTTCGGGGAACAGGGGCGGAGTGTAGAACCACGGCACAGTGGGGAAGCCGATGCGCGCTTCATCGGGCAGGTTCGCACGGATCCACTGGGCGGCTTGGTCGCGCGAGTCGAGGCGTAGCATGCACATCGTGAGGCTGACCGTGCTGAGAAGTTGCCACAGTAGTCCAACGCTTGCCAATGCAGGCGCGCCCCAGCGTGGCAGGCGAGCAACCTGCGCCGTCCACAACAGTCCTACCCCTATCGCCAACATCGGGAACAGCGGGAAGGTGTAGCGCAGGAAACGCACCTCCGCCGCGCCAATCAGCAGGTAGTACGCCAGCGACGCCGCCAGAACGCCCCACAACACACGCTGACGCACATTCAGCAGCCATCCCAACAGACTCGCAACCAACCCAATTGCACCAAAACCTATGCTAAGGTTGGGATAGATATGATATACCCAGCCCAGCCCTGTGTCGGTGAAAATCTCGCCGTGCCCTTGCCCCACGTGGCGTACCTCGTACCAGAAGTGGTTCCAGAATCGCTCCGAATCTGCCCACATGCCGGGGCACACAATTAAGAATGTCAACCCTGCAACACCGATGGCTACGCCACTCCACAGTGCGCGCTGCGGCACAGCGCGATTAGGTAATAGCCACAGGCTCACCAGCGGCGCGAGCAGCGACAGTCCCGCGTTGTATTTTGACCCTGCCGCGCAACCCGCCCAGACCGCGCCCCACAGCAGCGTGCGCAGTGGATGCTCCGAACGCATCAGGGCAACCGACTGGTGCAACGCCAACGCGAAAAAAAGAGTTGTGGGCACATCCACCGTCTGGAATCGGCTATGCACGACCAGCGCAGGCGCAAACGCCATCGTCAGCGCAGCAAAAACGCCTGCCGCCCTGCCCCCTACCATTTCCGCTGTGCGCCCCACTACTATCACCGCACCTGCGCCTATCAGCACAACCAGCACTCGCGCCCAGAAGTACAAATCGGCGCGCAACGCGGCTATTTGCTCGGGCGTGGCATTTTCGGGCAAACCACCGATAATGCCCGCCGTGCTTAGCCAGTGCAGCCACACGCTCCATAGGTACATCGGCAACGTGCCATAGTTGTAAAATCCTGGCAGAAACTCGCCCCGATAGGGATTCATCGTGAAGTAGCTCGCCAGCAGAATCAGCCACTCGTCCGGGTGATACGAAAAATAACGCTCGGCGTTCGGCAAGCCCCAACCCACGCCTATCAGCCGCACGCCTAGCGCTAACGCGAACAACACAAGCCACAGAATCGATTGTCTGTACAACGCTAGTCGGGGGGGAGTATACCTGAGGATTCCAATAGGTTCCCGCGTGATAACCCTCTAATCGTACAGAATAGGCTATAATTATAAACGATGGGGGAGCGACTCACAACAGCTATTCGGGAACTCTCCTGACAGTATTATCGTAAACGCAACAGGAGGTACACATGTCGAGAAATCGTGGCGGACGCAGTCGCGGTGTGGAGGGAGATGGGCAGCATCCCCTATTCACAGGGCTGATACTAATCATTATGCTGGCGCTGGTGGGCGCAGCGGGGTGGTGGGTGTGGTCGTATAGCCGCGCGCAGACGCTCAAAACCCCGCTGGCACTGGGTGCAGCGTTTGATGTGAGTCAGTCGGTTTCTACTAAGCAGAAGCAGCAGGCAGTGGGCTTTCTGAACAAAATGATAGGAACCGTGTTGCCGACGCGCACACCCACCAAAATCTGGCGCTACGCCGAGAGCGTGCAAACCGTGCATGAGAGCCAGCCGATTGCCTCGAAAGAGCTGAACAAGGTCTCGCGCGACACGATTGAGAACTACCTGGGCAAGTGGGGCACGCGCCCGGACAAAGCCTTGCAGGAGTTCCAGCACTACATTCCGCAGCAGCCCGGACGCAAGTTCGTCCTATGTCTGTTCACAGATGGTGAGTGCCATTCAGTGCAAGCGACGCGCGCAGCCGCCCAGCAACTGGCGCAGAACCCGCAAGTGGTCGCGGTGGTGGTCGGTCCTGTGCTGAACAAGTATCGTGCGCCTGTGGAGAACAACTACTACGCACCGCTGCGCGACGCAGGCAAACTATTCGTGTTTGGCGAGACCGACATGTGGGACGCGCTGGCGCGAGTGAAAGAGCGTTTACAATCGCTGGAGTAATAGGAGGCACTAATGGAACTCAATCACGACGAGTTTGATACGATACGCGCCGCGGCGCATATGCCGGCGGAGAGCGTATCGTCAGAGGCTGAGACGAATGGTGCAGTCGAGGCGAGCGGCGTCATGCGTGAAGATGCGGAGCACCCTAAAACCCGCTTCGAACCCAGCCCGCTGATAGAGCCTCACACTGCCGCCGCGCCGTTTTGGCATAGGCTGCCGGAACCAGGCGTCTTCTACGAATCGCCGCTACTAGTGCATAGCCAAATAGCCGACGCGGAGCGCGTGGTGCTGTTAATGGGGTCGTACTTGCGCAACGCGGGCTACGAGGTGGAAGCAAACGAACTATATATACGATACACGCAGCATGTGAAAATTCCCGCTACGGTGTATGAGCAGCTGCTCCACGAGCTGGAGCCGCAACGTGCTGAGCACATGCGCGAGCTAAAAGAGACGCAGCGTGCCATTGAGCAGGCGCAAACTGAGTTTATGCAGGCGATGGCGGCGGCGAAAATCCCGCTGCCGGAGCCGCCCAAGCCCCACAAGCGCGCCAAAACGCCCCCTGCGCCGGAACCTATCAGCCCGCAACTGGTGGAGAAAGCCCTTCGCGCCGACTTCGCCTCCGACGACGAGGTGTGTGGCGAGCAGGGAGTCGCGCCTGTCTCCAGCAAGGGCAACGCGTTCACCACTGTGGGGCAGTGGCTGTTCGAGTTCTTTGCGCCGTTGGCGGCGGGCTTGCTGCTGGGCGTTAATCTCGGTGTCATCACAGGGCTGCTGAGTTTAGAAGTGCTACAGCGCGGCGAGGCGCTCTGGCTGGTTGCGCTCGCGGCGGTTATAGGGCTATTCGTGGAGAAGCTGGTGGGCAACACTGCCTACTCGTTAGCTGCGTCCACTGCCCAAGCGAGCGAGCGGCGTGATGGCATAGAGACAACCAGCGCGTTCCCCACGATGCGCTCCAATATGCGAGTCTTCCTATTCACGGTGATTGTAACACTGCTGGTGGTCGCGATTGCACTGGTAGACGCACTCGGCTTGCATATGCTCTATCAGGAGCGGCGGGCGGAAGCGCAGCTCACGGGCAGTACCAGCGGCGAGGAAATGCCGTTCTGGGTGTTCCTGATTGCAGGTCTCATCATCAGCGCCCCGTACATCGTGTACAAGTGGGTCAAGGGCTGGCGCGAGCCAGAGATTCGTCAGCGCGAAGCCCGCGTCGCCTACCTGCATTGGAAACACATAGAGCGCAGGCGCGAGGAGCCGACTGTGCAGCAAGCATATCAGAAGGCGCAGGTGGTGCAGAACCTGTATCAACGGCGCGAGTCGCTACATACTGAGCTACAACACATCAAGGAGCGTCTGGACGCCGCCCGTACTGAGTGCGTTGGCAGCACACAGATGTTCCGCGACTATTGGGATTCACTCATTGAGCGGCTGAGCAAAGAGCGTACGCCCGATGCCGATCAGGTAGCGCACCACAACGGGCTGTTCCGACGCAGCCGTGTGCAGGGCGAGACATTACTGCAGAAGCTCATGGGGCTATTCCAGAGGTAAACGATGGGCGTGCGCTTGCTGTTCGGGGCTATCGGGCTGGCAGTCGCCTTGCTCACCGCGCTGGGGATGAACGTACTCTTTAACACCCTGAACACACCTGCACTGCTGGCGGGCAACAAGGTGCTGCTATTCGACACGCGCGACGAGCTGGAGGAGCGACTGGAGCAGGCAGGTGCGCAGTTCGGAGACCCCCAATTCTCGCTCTCGTGGAACAACCGCAACGACTTAGACCTGCACGTGATTGACCCCGCAGGCAGCCACATCTTTTTCCGTCAGCGCACCAGCCCGACGGGGGGCGAGCTCGATGTGGACGCGAACGCTGACCCCTTGCGCGCGACTGACCGCCCTGTGGAGAATATCTACTGGACACCCAATAACGCGCCGCAGGGACCTTACAAGGTGTACGTGCATCACTACGCTAATCACGGCGACCGCGACCCAACGCCCTACACACTGCGCATCACGATGAACGGGCGCACACGCGAGTACGAGGGCAGCCTGCGCTACGGCGAGGAGAGCCGCGCAATTACTGTCGACCCGCGCGAGGTGGCGGACTGGGCGATGCTGCCTAACGAGCGCCCCAGCTGGGCGGTTGCAGTGATGGCGGGATGGGGCGCGGCGTTGGGGCTACTGCTCGCACTGGGGTTGCGCCTGCCGCAGGCGTTTTATAAGCAGGTAGACCGCGCCGAGTTCCGCCTCGGGCGTGTGGTCGGCAACGCACTGGGCGGACTGGTGTTGGGCGCATTAGCGGGCGCGACGGGGCAGCTCCTCTTCGGCTGGCTATTCGGCGTCGGCGAGACTTTCGCGCGGCTAATCGGCTTAGCGATGCTGGGCGGGCTGTTGGGCTACGGGCTGGCGCACTGCGTGCCCAATCTGCCTGTGAACCCCGCGCGCTGGGCGGGCATCGTGGGCGGCGTGCTCAGCGTCTGGGTGTACCAATGGGCGTTGGAGCACTTTAGCGACGCCACAGGGCGCTGGCTTGTCGCCACGCTACTCGGCTTAGCGATTGGGCTAATGATTACCCTACTCTTCTGGCGCATGCGCTACGCGCTGGTGCAATCGGGAGGCGCGATTACGCCCCGTCGGATTGAGAAAACGTACCGCATCCAGTCGCCGCGCTGAGGCTCCACGCCTAATTTGTGTCGGACAAATCGTGTTTACCCTACCCTACCCGCGCCCCAGCTCACGCTGCATCTCGCGCTCGATGTCCTTGCGCTTGATGGTCTCACGCTTGTCGTACTGACGCTTGCCGCGCGCCAGCCCGATTTCCAGCTTCGCCTTGCCGTTGCGGAAGTAGAGCTTCAGCGGGATGAGTGTATAGCCCTTCTGTTCAGATTTCCCGCGCAGGCGTTCAATCTCCCACTTGTGCAGCAGCAGTTTACGCTTGCGGCGCGGTTCGTGCTGCGCGTAGCCCGCGTTCTCGTAGGGCGCGATGTGCATATTCTGTACCCACATCTCCCCGTCATCCACGCGGCAGTAGGCGTCGGTCAGGCTCGCCTTGCCCGCCGCGATGCTCTTTACCTCCGAACCCGTTAGTGCAAGCCCCGCCTCAATCGTGTCCTCGATATGGTAATCGTGGTACGCTTTGCGGTTCGTGGTGATAATCTTAATCCCGCCCTCAGACTGCTTTGCCATCAGGTATATTATACTGCCTTTGGGGGACGCCGTATGAAACGCTGGATAGGGGCAATTCTGGGGATGGGAGTGCTGCTATCGGGCTGTGCGCCGCGCTATCAGGTGCATTCGCTGCCATCGGCACCGCGCCCGTCGAACGAACGCGTTGTGACGGTGGACTACTTCAAATCGGACGCGCCGCGCCTGCAAGCCGATACTCCTGATGCGTTCACAGTGCGCTGCGATACCTCGGCTGTGCAGGTGGAAGTGGTGGGCTGGAAAGACACTAAGGTGCGCCGCCGCACCCCGCAACGCCCACTGAGTATTTTGGTCGCTTGGGATCAATCGTCTTCGCTGGAGCGTACAGACCCTACATTCCTTCGGTTCGAGGCGGGCACGTCGCTGATTCGGAATCTGCCCGATGACGCAAGGCTGGGGCTGGTGAACTTCGCCTCTCTGGGCTTTGCCTACGCGGATTACGACCTCCGCACGCCGATGGGCAGCTCGAAAACACAACTACTGAACGCACTAAACTACCTGAGGCAGAGCGACTTCTCGTTTCACGGCACGCCCATCTGGAACACGCTGTGCCACGCCATTCCGCAGTTGCTCGCAAACGAACCCGCAGGGCGCGAACGGTTAGTCATCCTGTTCACCGACGGGCAGAACGAGACTGCAGGCGTCTCGCGCACGGAACACGAGGCGTTGGAAGTCGCCCAAAAGCACGGCGTGCGCCTGATTTTCGTACTGCTGGGCAACGAGCAGACGATTCCGACCTACCCAGAGGTAATAAGCACGCTGGAATATCTGGCGAACGCAACGAACGGCGCAGTGATCGCCGCCGACGAAGCGCAAGACTTGAACGAGGCGTTCGGCGCAGTGCTGGACACACTCGAATATGCGCCTGTCCATCGGTTGCACCTGCGCGTGCGCAAGCAGGGCGGCTTCCGACGGGGCGATACCCTCACCCTACGCATTCAAGCGCGAGAGGGGAAAGAGCGCGTGGTGAAGGTGCGTCTCTGACGCTTAATCCAGCAGCTCGTAGCGCGTGTTGCGCCGCTTTGGCGTGAACCCTGCTGCGCGAATCACGCGCTCAATCTCCGCCGCGTTCAGGATAAACTTCGAACCCTGCGCCGAGACGACATTCTCCTCGATCATCGTGGAACCCATATCGTCCACGCCGTAGCGTAGGGCGACCGTGATGACCTTCGGTCCCTGCGTGAGGATGCTTGCCTGCAAGTGGTCGAAGTTGTCCAGCATCAGGCGTGCGACGGCAACGGTGCGCAGGTATTCGGCAGGCGTGGCTTTCTTGACGTCAGGCAAATCTGTGCCTTCGGGCTGGAAGTTCCAGCACACGAACGCCGTGAAGCCGCCCATCTCATCCTGTAGCTCGCGCAGGCGAATCAGATGCTCCACGCGGTCCTCAATCGTCTCCACGTGCCCATACATCATGCTCGCGGTACTGCGCAAGCCCAGCCGATGCGCCTCGCGCATGAAGTCCAGCCACTCCTGCGCCATATCTTTGAACGGCGCAATCTGCTGCCGCACGCGATCGACCAGAATCTCGCCGCCTGCGCCCGGCACCGAGTTCAGCCCTGCCTCCTTGAGCCGAATTAGTGTATCGCGCACGCTCAGGCGCGAAATGTGCGCAATATACAGAATCTCCGTCGGCGATAGCCCATGAATAATCACCTGCGGATAGTGCTGCTTAATTAGGCGGAACAGGTTCTCGTAGTAGTCGATTTTCAATTTGGGGTTTAGCCCGCCCTGAATCAGCGCCTCCACGCCACCCTGCTGCACGAGTTCATCGATTTTCTGGAGAATCTCCTCGTCGCTCAGCAAGTAGCCCTCGCTGTGGTTCGGGGGTCGGTAGAACGCGCAGAATTTGCAGCGCACCCAGCATACATTCGTATAATTGATGATGCGCCCAATCACATAGGTCACGTAGGGCTGCGGATTTTTCTGCATCCGCACGTAGTGGGCTAATGCGCCCAGTTCGGGCAGGTTCGGATGCTGGAACAGGGCGACCCCATCTTCAAAACTCAGCCGCTCGCCCGCGAGGACTTTCTCCGCGATTCGTTCAAAGCGGGCGCGCTCGGTGCGTATAGGCGTTTCTAACATTGGTTGAGATAACCTCCGAGAAGA
>CAYVKB010000084.1:0-8647 GCA_964451985.1 uncultured Fimbriimonadales bacterium
CGACGCTACGGTTGGAGGGATGTATTCGTCGGCGGGACGCCGACGCTACTGGGGGGGGATGTATTCGTCGGCGGGACGCCGACGCTACTGGGGGTGGATGTATTCGTCGGCGGGACGCCGACGCTACTGGGGGTGGATGTATTCGTCGGCGGGACGCCGACGCTACGGTTGGAGGGATGTATTCGTCGGCGGGACGCCGACGCTACTGGGGGTGGATGTATTCGTTGGCGGGGACGCCGACGAATTGGCCCGTTTTATATGCCGCCCTCTCAAATCGCAAGGAACCTGCCGACAATTATTTGCGTTAATAGACTGGGGGCACCTATGACGCAGGCAGAACGCGCCGAACTGGAACGCTGGATCGAGATGATTTACGAAAAAGCACTGGAGATGGGCTTAGACCCGTATCCAGTGCATTTCGAGGTTGTGCCCGCACATGTGATTTATGAGCTGGGTTCCTACGCACTGCCTGCCCGCTTCTCGCACTGGACGTTCGGGCGCGACTATCACGTGCAGAAAACAATGTACGAGTATGGGATCAGCCGCATCTACGAGCTGGTGTTCAACAGCAACCCCTCTCAGGCGTTCCTGCTCGATGTCAACGACATGGTTGCCCATAAACTCGTTATCGCCCACGTGTACGGGCACTCCGACTTCTTCAAGAACAACATCTACTTCGAGCACACCGATCGTCGGATGATTGAGCGCGCCCGCCTGCACGCCGAGCGCATCCGCGACTACGAAATGCGCTATGGTCCGCTGGTGGTAGAGCAGTTTCTGGACGCCGTGCTATCGATTGAGGAGCATATCGACCCTGTGTTGCCCACCTACGGCACGCCTCCACGCAAACAGGAAGAGACAGAACCGAAACCCACAGGCGACACCTACGAAGACCTATTCTACATGGCGCAGTCGAAGCCTAAGCCCGAACCCAAGAAGCGCAAAATCCCTGAAGAGTCGCAGAAGGACTTACTGCTGTTCATTCGCGACTACTCGCGCGTGTTGGAAGACTGGCAACGCGACATCATCAGTATGATTCGCGAGGAGATGATCTACTTTTTACCGCAGATTAAGACCAAGACAATCAACGAGGGTTGGGCGTCGTTCTGGCACGAACGCATCCTCGAGAACCTGCCCCTCACGCCCGATGAGCATGTGCAATTCCGCAAGATGCACTCGTCGGTCATTCAGCCCGGCTCGCGCACGAGCCTGAACCCCTACTACGTGGGCTACAAAGTGCTGCGTGACATCGAGCGACGCTGGAACGGCGACATCGACCCCGACGAGGCAGAAACCGACTGGATGGGCTACCGAATCGAGCGTCCTGTTGGGCAGGGCATGCAGAAACTCTTTGAGGTGCGCGCGCTGGAATGCGACCAGACCTTCCTGCACAAGTACCTCACCGAAAAACTCGTGCGCGAGTTAGACCTCTATACCTATCGCGTGGAAGAGCGCAACGGCGAACTCGTGTGGGTGGTGGACGAAACCGACTGGCGGAAGGTACGCAACACGCTGGTGGATAACATGACCAACTTCGGCGTGCCTATCCTCACGGTGGAGGATGGCGATTGGGAGCATCGGGGCGAGCTCTATCTGAAACACCACTACGACGGCAAGCCGCTCGATATGCAACGCACCACACGCTGCTTGCGCAACATGGTCAGACTCTGGGGACGTCCCGTGCATATCGAGACCGTCGTGGACGACGAGCAGGTGCTGATTACCTGCGATGGCAACGGCGTCACCCAGCGCGCTCTGTAGCACAGACGCATCACAAAACTTTGTTTATTGCTCTACCCGTTTGGGATAGCCCAGCAGCGGTCGTGCGAGGTTAATGGGGAAACGGCGTGCGGTCAGTTCGTAGCGAGCGGCAGCTTCCTCGAACCGCTTGCGCTCCACCGAGATGCGGTTCTCGCTGCCCGCGATTTCGTCCATCAGGCGCACGATGAGCCAATCGTTGCGCAGGGTGGGGTCGTTGACGAGCTGCTCGGCAAGGATGCGGGCGGCGTCGGGGTTCTCGCGTAGGGCGGCGGCTAAGGCCTGTAGCTTCTCACGCTGCTGGGTGTTCGCTTGCTGTATCAGTTGCTCCAGTCTGGGCAGCAGGCTATCTTTGCGTTCCTGCACATTCTGTAGTTGGGCGCGTCGGAGGGTCACTTCTGCCCAGGCTGCGCTCAGGGCACGCTGGCTAAACAGCAGGTTCAGCATCAGCAACGCCCCAACTACGGCAACGGCAATCACGACGGTCTTGCGCCGTTGGGCGCGGCGTTCCTGCTCTTGCTCCACACGGCGCAGGGCGTCGCGCAGGTGTTGTGGGTCGACGCCGATTTCCGCCGCGCTCGCCTCTAGCGTCTGTGCGTCGATTTTGCTTTCCTGCTCCTGTTGCAGGCGTACCGCCTCGCGGATGACCTCCTGCGCCTGTTCAGGCGTGAGTTTTTTCTCTTGCATCGGTTTACCAGCCTCTGCCTGCGCCGCCTCCGCCGGAACTGCCCCCGCCAAAGCTACCGCCGCCAAAACCGCCGCCCCCACCAAAGCCACCGAACCCGCCGCCGATGAACCAGTCGTCGCTACTGCGCCGCCTGCGCCCAGAGTAGCCCCAGCCCGTGTTCACGCGCACCAGGCGGGGCAGTATGCGCTCTTTCTCGTCACGGTAGTTGCAGCGCGGATTCTTGCATCGGTAGGCGATAATCTCCAGTCCACTGCGCCGATAGGTCGGCTCGCGCACCACACGGGCGGTCTCGTGCACGGTGTGCCCCCCGCATTTGGGGCATTTGGAGTAGCGATTGAATAGCGCAACTTTGGGAAATATTTCCAGCGTTTCGCACGGCTCGCAGCGCCACACAAGGTAGTTGACACTGCCCATCTGCTCTTCGGTGCGTTGCAGCTCGTCCAGATAGGCGTCGTCGGCCTGCTCGTCCAGCAGGCGCATGCGCTGCTGGCAGGTGGGGCACTTGGGCGGGCGCTCGCGCAGGGCGAAAATCAGTAGTGTAATCACGCTACCGCCCAGCAGGATGAGCGCAATCACGGGCGCAGGGGATGCTTGGCGTCTGCTCGCACCTGCGGAGGGCGTCGGCTCATACGCGCCTGTAGTTTGCGCCCTGCGGATGCTTTCCGCCATCGCTTGCACGCCCTCCAGTACACCGCCTGAGATGTCGCCGTTTCGGAAACGAGGCACAACCGCGCGGTCTAAAATCTCGCCGACCGCCGCGTCGGGCAGAATCGCCTCCAAGCCGTAGCCCGTTTCCACCTCCACGCGCCTATCACCCAGCGAGACCAGCATTAGCGCGCCGTTGTCCGCACCGCGTTTACCCACACCCCAGCGATTCAGCAGCTCCGTCGCGTACTCTTTCGGCGTGGCATCCTGCGTGCGGCGGATAATCGCAACGGCGATTTCCGCGCCCGTCTCGCGCTCCAGCTGCGTGATGAGTTGGTTGAGATATGCCTTCTGCTTGGCGTTCAGCACGCCCGCTACATCCGTCACCCAGCCGCCATCCGTCTGACGTGGATTGGGGATCTGGCTCAGTGGCTGTGCCCAGACGCACTGCCACGCACCCCACACAATCGCGCCCACAACCGCCCACACACGCCACGCTTGCATCAGTCCCAACACAATCAGTATACCCCGACGGGAACGATAGGAAAGGAGCGTGCCCCGTTGAATGAGTAAATGTTATGAAATGGCAAGCGGCGCAGTGGGGCTTGGTAGGTTGGTTGGTGATGGCGACCGCCAGCGCAGACCGACTCGTGCTACACGACGGCACAGTCATCGAGAACTGCTACATCCGCGATGAGGGGGTACGCCTGATTGTCTGGGAACGGCTGGAAGATGTGGGCACTGACCGCTGGAAAGTCTACCCACGCCGACTGGTCAAAGAGTTCCAGGTTGAGCGCGACGCCGCGTGGGATGTCAAGCCGAACCTGCCCGACCTGACGATTACGCATATCGAGTTGAACCCGAAACTCGCAGGCTTGCACGGGCGCGTGCATTACGACCAGTACGGACGCCCCAAAATCGTGGGCGGCTCGCTGCCCGACCTGGGCGAACGCGCTTACACCGACCCCGAAGCCGTTGTGCATGGCTTGAAGTTCAACTACACACCCGGCGAGACCCTCACGATGACCGCGCACATCAAGAACGTTGGCTTCGCAGACGCCGCGCCGTTCGAGTATGTGTGGCTGATTGACGATAAGGAAATCGCGCGCGGGCGCATCACGCGACGGCTCAAGCCCCAAGAGCGTGTGCAGGTGCAGACCCGCTGGCAGTGGCAGGACGGCTTCCACAACGTCACCTTTCGCATCCGCACCAACCAGCGCGAGATAGCAACCATCAATAACCATATTACCGACCCACTGTGGGGCTTCGCGTTTTTCTACATCGTACATTCAGAGCGCGTGCGTGTGTGGAATCAGTTCCGCAACGCCTACGGCACATTCGCTTGGGAAGACTACTACCGCTGGCATCTGGACATTATGAATCGGCTGTTTGAGCAGAGTATCTTTCCCTCAGCACCTGAGGGCATCAAGGCGCGCGTGCGCTTAGACCGCATCATCTACGCTGAGGATATCGACGAGGCGGTGCGCAACCGTTTCTCCCCCGACGGCATCGCCTACGACCAGGGCGGCTGGATTTTTCAGAGCGACGAGGACCGCAACCGCAACTGGAAAGCCCCCGAACCGCAGTGGCGCAACAACACCGAGTGGTCGCTGCCCCACGAGCTGGGACATCAACTGGGGCTAACCGACCTGTATGTGTTGGACTATCATGGGCATGAGAACCACCGCATGCCTGACAACGGCGACCTGCTGACCCACTACTATCGCGGCTACAAGACGATGATGCACTGGCACGGACCGCACCTGTGGTCGGAGGTGTGCGCAGGCTATCTGAACCAAACGTGGAACAAGCCGCGTGGGCACTTTGGAGACTACTACTTCGCCGTGCCTGCGGAAAACTTTTTGCAAATCCTCGATGTGAACGGTCAGCCTGTAGTGGGCGCGAAGGTGGAGATTTATCAGCGCGGCGTGGTGGTGGACAAAACCGCGCCGCCCCAACAGCAGGCGGGCGTGACGTTCTACACCGTGGTGGAAGATGGCGATTTCGGGCATCCTGTCTCCAGCGACCCAGTGATCTTGGGTGAGACCGATGCGCAGGGACAGCTGCGCCTGCCGAACCGTCCTGTACAGGAGGTGCGCACGCTTAACGGCTATCATCGCCGTCCGAACCCGTTCGGCAACATTAACGTGGTGGGGCAGCGCGGGCTACTACTCGTGCGCGTGACCAAGCATGACCGCCCCTGCTACTACTGGCTGGAGATTGCCGACTTCCTGGTGGCATACCTGCGCGGGCAGCGTGAGCGTTTCACGATTACCCTGCGCACCCCCTACGGCTCGCCCGACTCGCCCCCCGCACCGCGCCATCTGAAAGTGGAGCGCATCGACGAACATCAGGTGCGCCTGAGCTGGGACGCCCCCGAAATCACGCGAGACCAGCACTACGACGATATCATCGTAGCGTATCGTGTCTATCGGCGCATCTCCAGCGACGGGCTGAACGACCGCCCGTGGTTCCCTGTGCTGACGGTAGCGCCCGACGCCCAAAGCGTGGTAATTGACCTCCGCCAGCACTATCACAAAGACCTCTACTGGTTCTCTAACGCGAATCGGTTCGCCGTGTCCACCGTGGGCACAGGCGGCAAGGAGAGCGAACTGGTGGAGCTGGTGTTGAGAGATTAGCCTAAAGCGTCCAGCTCCCGCTTGAGCTGGTCTAACTTCATCAGGGCTTCTACAGGTGTCAGTGCGGTGACATCCAGTGCGCGCAGGGTTTCCAGCACGGGATGTTCGGCGGCTTCGAACAGCGTGAGTTGGAGTTTTTGGGTGCGCATAATGGGGGCGTTGCTACTGGGTGGCTGAATCGCGCCCTGCACGCCACGCTTCTCGAACTCGCGCAGAATTTGCTCAGCCCGTTCCACCACTTCAGGCGGCGCGCCTGCCATCCGCGCCACATGCACGCCGTAGCTCCGATCTGTACCGCCGGGCAACACCTTGTGCAGCCAGATAATCCTATCGCCCTGCTCCTTCACCGCCACGCGGTAGTTCGCCACGCCCTTCAGCCGGTTCGCCAGCTCATTCAGGTAATGGTAGTGCGTGGCGAAGAGCGTCTTACAGCCGATCGCGTGCAAATATTCGGCGACCGCCCACGCGATGGCTAAGCCGTCGTAGGTGCTGGTGCCGCGCCCGATTTCGTCCAGTATCACCAAACTGCGTGGCGTGGCGTTGTTTAGTATATTCGCGGTTTCGGTCATCTCCACCATGAACGTGGATTGCCCGGTGGCGAGTTCATCTCTTGCCCCCACGCGCGTGAAGATTCGATCTACAAGCCCAATCTCGGCGCGGTCGGCAGGCACGAAACTGCCGATGTGCGACATCAGCACAATCAGGGCGTTTTGGCGAATATATGTCGATTTTCCGCTCATATTCGGACCGGTCAGGATAATCAGTCGCTGGCTGTCATCCAGTTGGCAATCATTCGGTACAAATAAGTTCTCGCTGAATCGCTCCACGACGGGGTGGCGTCCGCCCCAGATGTGGATGCGGTCTTCTAAATCCACCACAGGGCGCGTGTAGCGGTAGCGCACGGCGTTCTCGGCAAAGGCGCACAGCACATCGAGTTCGGCAATCGCCTTCGCCAGCGACTGAATCTGCAAGGTCTGACGCGCCACCTCCGCACGGATACGCGAGAAGAGTTCGAACTCCAGTGCGTTCATGCGCTCTTCCGCGCCCAGCAGAATCGCCTCCTGCTCTTTGAGTTCGGGCGTGATGAAGCGTTCGGCGTTCGCGAGGGTCTGTTTGCGAATGTAGTCGGGCGGCACTTTACTCAGATGCGGCTTGGAGACCTCCAGATAGTAGCCGAACACTGCGTTATAGCCCACCTTGAGGCTGGGGATGCCCGTGCGCTGGCGTTCTTTGGCTTCCAGCTGGGCAATCCAGCTCTTGCCCTCAGTACGCACCTGTCGCAGGCGGTCGAGTTCGGGGTCATAGCCGTCGCGCAGGATGCCTCCCGACTTCAAATCGGCGGGCGGCTCGTCCACGAGGGCGCGCTCCAGCAGGTCGCACAGTTCTTGCATTGGGGCAAGGCGCGGCGCGAGACTGGCAAGCAGGTTGGGCGCGTCGGGCAGCTCGCTCAGCAGCGCGTTCACTTCGCTAAAGAGTTCAGGGATGCGCTGCAGCGTGCCGCGTAGGGCAACTAAATCGCGGGCGTTGGCTGTGCCCGTGCTGGCGCGGGCGGAGAGGCGTTCCAAATCCGCCAGCGGGCGTAGCCTCTGCCGAATCGCGTCGCGGTGCAGGCTCTGCTGGGCAAGCGCGTCGACGGCGTCCAATCGCTCGCGAATCGCATCGGGGTTCAGCAGCGGCTCATCCAGCCAGCGTTTGAGCACCCGCGCGCCCATTGAGGTACAAGTGCTGTCCAAAGTCGCCAGCAGCGTATAGCGGCGTGAGTTGTCCATCAGATTCTGAGTGAGTTCCAGATGCCGCCGCGCCGTCGCGTCCAGATACATGAACCGCTCGACGGCGTAAGTGGCGAGTGTTCGGATGTGTTGCAACGTCTCCAGCTGATTGCGCTGCAGATAGCGCAAGGCGAGCGCGGCGGCTTCCAGCCCGCGCGTGTAGTCCTCGCAGCCGAAGCCCCGCAGGGACTCCACGCCAAAATGCTGTAGTAATATCTGTCTCGAATCGCGCCCTACCAAATCCCGCATCGGCAGAGGGGTAATCGTTGCATTCAACTGCTCACGCAGAGTCTGAATCAGCTCCTCCTGGTCTTCGGGAACCAGTACTTCGGCGGGCTGCAGGCGGAATAGCTCGTCCAGCAGTTTCTCCTGTCGTCGTTCACCCGCGATTTCGGTGGTGAGAAACTCACCAGTGGACACATCGACCACGCCCAGCCCATGCACCGGTTCACCCAGCACTGCCGCCACGAGGTAGTTATTCGCCCGCGCATCCAACATCGAGTCTTCCAACACTGTGCCCGGTGTAAGAATGCGTGTGACTCGTCGTTTGACCAAGCCCTTGGCGAATTTGGGGTCTTCAATCTGGTCACAAATCGCCACGCGATAGCCCTTCTGCACGAGTTTTGCGATGTAGCGTTCATAGGCATGGATAGGCACGCCCGCCATAGGAATACGCCCGTTGCTGCCATCCTCGCGCCCAGTCAGCACGATTTCCAGCTCACGGGCGGCGATTTCGGCGTCCTCTCCGTAAAACTCGTAAAAATCGCCCACCTGCATCGCCAGCAGCACGTCGGGGTTCTCGGCTTTGAGCCGAAAATACTGCTGCAGCATGGGCGTTTGGGCTTGGAATTTGCTGGGTTGCATCAAATGGGGATTATACCTTGAGGAATCGAGGAATTACTGCAGCCTATCGTGTAAGGGCACGCCCTAATCTGCGCGGCGGTTAGCAGTAAATGCTTACAAAGTGTCTCTCAACAGTAATGCTGGATTGAGTAAACCCCCTCCGTGAGGTTCCCCCTACTGCGTAGGGGGAACCGGGCGAGGGACGGTTGGTTCCCTCCTACTGCGTAGGGGGAACCGGGTGGGGTGGGGGCGGTTGGTTCCCTCCTACTGCGTAGGGGGAACCGGGCGAGGGACGGTCGGTTCCC
>CAYVKB010000085.1:0-8573 GCA_964451985.1 uncultured Fimbriimonadales bacterium
CGTTCTTGCCGCGCATCAGCCCGAACTCGATGGTGAACCAGAAGAATCGCGCCAGTGCACGCGTGATGCTGATGATGCGCTGCACCTGCAGCTCGGGGTCTTTGATTTCCTGCACGATTCGCGCCGCGGTGTGCGCCGCCTCGCCGAAGCGCACCAGCGTATCTGCGAAGCGTTTGTCGGTATGCATCGGCACGTGCCCTGCGATATCGTGAAAGATGTCGGGTTCGGGTAGGTAGTCCAGCGAGTTGATGTCGCGCACGGTAATCGTGGTGGGGAACTCGCGCCGGCGCAGGCAATCGAAAAAGATGTACGCAGGTACATAGCCCGACACCGCCTTCGCCTTGAAGCCCGTCAGCGGCGCGAGGAACTGGTTCACATCGTCCAAGCGCGGCACGCGGTTCGGGTCTAAGCAAAGTTTGGACACGCCCTCCAGAAACTTCTCGGTGGCGTAGCGTTGCCAGCGGTCTTGAATGCGGGCGTAGAGCTGTCGCCACGCTTCGTGGTTCTCTTCGGAGTAAAGTTCGTAAGGTTGCTCAATGTACAGCTCGCCGCGATTGCGGGCAATCTCGATAAATGGGGCACGGGTGGTGGTCAACCCCATGCCAGGATACAGCCGAGTTTCGGTAAGCGCCATCGCTCTCATCCTCCACGCTATAGGATACCTCGCGCGCTCGGTACAATTCCACTGCGATTGTGTCCGAGTGGATTAAGCAGTATGCTCGCGCGTTGGGGTTTGAACTGGTGGGGATTGCGCCTGCGCAGTCGCCGCCGCATGCAGAGTCGTTCCTGTTATGGCTGGCACAGGGCTATGCCGGGGCGATGGACTACTTGCAGCGCACGGCGCACCTGCGTGTCGACCCGTCGGAGCTTTTGCCTAACGCCCGCAGTGCGGTTGTCGTGGGGTTGAACTATGCGCCCGCCGAACTGCCCGATACAGACTACCGCATCGCCCGCTACGCGCTCGGCGACGATTACCACGCGGTCATCCGCGAAAAGCTAGAGACGCTGCTGAGCGCGATCCAGGCGATTGAGCCATCGGCGCAGGGGCGGGTGTGCGTCGACTCCGCGCCTGTGCTGGAGCGCGACCTTGCGATGCTGGGGGGGCTGGGCTGGTACGGCAAAAACACATGCCTGATTAACACGCATCGCGGCTCGTACTTCTTTCTGGGCGTGCTGCTGCTGACGCTGGAGCTGGAGTACGACTCGCCTGCGCAAGGGGGCTGTGGCAGCTGTCGGCTTTGCTTAGACGCCTGCCCAACGGGCGCGCTGGTGGAGCCGTACCAGCTGGACGCCCGCAAGTGCATCAGCTATCTCACGATTGAGCTGCGCGGCTCGATTCCGACGGAGTATCGCGCGCCGATGGGCGCGTGGCTGTTCGGGTGCGATATTTGTCAGGAGGTGTGTCCGTTCAACCGCCCGCGTGCGCACCAGCCGTTGCGAGCGCGCCCCACCACTGAGCTGCGCCTGCAGCCTCGTCCGTTGCCGAAACTTACCGACATCCTGCAGATGACTGAAGCCGAGTTCGCCGAATGGTTTCGCGGCAGCGCAGTCAAGCGTACCAAGTGGCGCGGCTGGGTGCGCAACGCGCTGATTGTGGCGGGCAACAAGCGCGACCCCGCCCTGCGCCCATATATCGAGCGCTATCTCAATCATGAGGACAGCCTGTTGCGCGAAGCGGCAGCGTGGGCGATGGAACGATTTGAGGACACAGAGAATGTTGAGTAAGGCCCCTGTAAACTCTGTGTTCGGTTCGGATCTCGGAGGGGGCAGTGCGCAGGCTTCGGTGAAGCGCGCTTTTGGAGAGCGAGTCGCCCGCAGAGCCTGCCAGCACCTTAAGGGCGAAGCACACCTATTGTGATAGGTTGGCAGCTTGCGGTTAGTTGACGGCTCGGCAGGCGCCTCGCCCTCCAATTGTGGGGGGTGGCTCGGCAGGCGCCTCGCCCTCCATTTCTCAGTCGACTTTTAGGCAGTCTCTAACAACCGCTTCCGAAATTGAACAACACAATCAGCAAGTCGGCGTCGTCCACGATGCCGTCGCTGTTCACATCGGCTGCACCACCCGTGCTGCCAAAGGCGAATAGCACCTGCAGCAAGTCGGCATCGTCCACGCAGCCGTTGCCGTCCACATCGCCTGCGCGGCGGAATGGCGTGTCGGTTGTCCAGATGGGACCCGCAGGATTGCCTCCGTAGCGCAGTTCGCCGTTGCTGGGACCGCCCGGCGCGTTGGAGCTGTCTAGAATCACCGTGCCTGCGCCCTCGTCAAAGTGGTACAGCGCGGCGGTGGCGCTGTCGGGCGTGAAGGGCTGCGTTGGGCGCGTGAAGTTGCCCGCATAGCGCAACACGGTCGATAAGCGAACCTCGTCTAAGTAGCCGTTATAGGACGGGTAGGTATTTGGGTCGTAGTCATGCTTCTCCGCACCGAACACTAAATAAGGGTCGCTGAAGTTGCAGGAACCGTTGCAGCACCACGAGCAGGGCACGCCGTTGTCTGGATATGAGATGTCGCCGTTGGGACCGTCTCCGTGCGCTTCCAGCCTGCCGTCCACATAGAGCCACATGTAGCCATCTGAGCGACGGCGCTGCACGGCGATATGATGCCACTGCCCATCCAGCACATTCGAGGTTCCGCAAATCGTGAAATCGCCGGTGCCGTTGCCGCTGACACCGAACACGATGCGCCCGCCCGCCACCGAAATTCCGAACTTGCGGTCTTGTGCGAAGCGGTCGCGGTCGATGATAATGTTGCCGTAAATCCAGTTCACATTCCAGCCGCAGCTGACGGCAGACGTGGGATTATCGGCGGCGTCCGCCTTCATCCAGAATTCGATGGTGAAGTCCGTCGCGCCGATGTCAGCGGGCGGACCGGGCAAGTTGTTCGTCGGGTCGTCGATTTGAATCTTCACGCGATCGATGTCGTTCACACCGTTGCCAAAAAAGCGCAGCGAGTAGCTCTGCGCAAAGCAGGCGTACAGACTGCTAAGGATTAGCATCACACTAAGCATCAGTCGTTGCATGTGGTTCCTCCGCTGGGTATGGTTATTATAGCCCAATTCACTCGATATCGGCTGCGGAGGACGAACCTGCCCCTTGATTCAACCATAGAACAACAAAGTGAAGGTTTTTTTATCCTGGTATGCTTATCCATTCAACACTGCGATAAATGGCAAGTTGCGGTATCGTTCCGCATAGTCCAGCCCATAGCCCACCACGAAGCGGTCAGGGATCTCGAAGCCGCAGTAGGCGATGGGGATGTCCACTTGATGGCGCGTGGGCTTGCTCAGTAGCGTACAGACGCGCAAACTAAGCGGCTCGCGCTGCTGCAGCTGTTCCAATAGATAGCTCAGCGTCAGCCCTGTGTCGTAAATATCCTCCACCACCAGCACATGGCGGTTCTGAATGGGCGAGTCGAGGTCTTTGAGCAGGCGCACCTGCCCGGTGGATTGCGTCTCTGCGCCGTAGCTGGAGATGGCGACAAAGTCGTAGGAGACACTTAGCGGAATCGTGCGAAGCAGGTCCGCCAGGAACACGAGCGAACCTTTCAGCACGCCGACCAGTAGCGGGGGGTGCTCGGCGTAGTCGCGCGTGATTTGCGCTCCCAGTTCCATCACACGCGCCTGCAGCGCATCACTGGAAATCAGTGGCTCCAGCTCGGGAAAGCGCCGGAGCCACTGGGCATCATCTAAAGACTCGCAAGGATGCATAGCGTCAATCATTCACTTTCAGCACGCTGAGGAATGCCTCCTGAGGCACTTCCACTGCGCCGACCTGTTTCATGCGCTTCTTACCCTCTTTCTGTCGCTCCAGCAGTTTGCGCTTGCGCGTGATGTCGCCGCCATAACACTTGGCGATGACATTCTTGCGGAACGGCTTGATAGTCTCGGAGGCGATGACGCGCGCGCCAATCGCTGCCTGCAGGCGTACCTCGAACTGCTGACGCGGTACCACATCTTTGAGCTTCTCGACCAGCGTGCGGGCGCGAGGGTAGGCGCGCTCACGCGGTGCGATAAAGCTTAGCGCGTCCACAGGGTCGCCGTTGATTAAGATATCGATCTTCACCATATCCGCCTCGCGGTAGCCTGCGGGTTCATAGTCGAAGGAGGCGTAGCCGCGCGTGCGGGTCTTCAGCTGGTCATAGAAATCGAGCAGAATCTCGCTTAGCGGTAGGCGATAATACAAAATCACGCGCTGAGGCGTGGGGTACTCCATCTTCACGAACTCGCCGCGGCGGTTCATACACAGGTCCATCACTGCGCCCACGTAGTCGTTGGGCACCATTACGGTCGCGTTTACAATCGGTTCCTCCACGCGCTCGATTTTGCCGGGATTGGGCCAGTGCGTGGGGTTGTCAATTTCCAGCAGTTCATTATCTTCCGTATAGACGCGATAGGCGACGCTGGGCGCGGTGGCAATCAGTTCCAGTCGGAACTCGCGCTCCAGACGCTCCTGTACGATTTCCATATGCAGTAGTCCCAGAAACCCGCAGCGGAAGCCGAAGCCCAGCGCCGCGCTGTTTTCGGGTTCGAAGGTAATCGCGGCGTCGTTCAGGCTTAGTTTCTCTAAGGCATCGCGCAGGTCGGCGTACTTATCGCCTTCCACGGGGTACAGCCCGCAGAACACCATCGGCTTCACCTTGCGGAAGCCGGGCAGGGGTTCTTTGGCGGGGTTCGCCGCAGAGGTGATAGTATCGCCCACCTGCGCGTCCTTGACCGATTTGATCGACGCTGTGATGTAGCCCACTTCGCCCGTGTTCAGCGCGTTCGCAGGACAGAGCTTCGGCGTGAAGTAGCCTACCTGCGCCACCTCGAAAGTCTTGCCGTTCGCCATAAACATAATCTTGTCGCCAGGCTTGACGCTGCCGTCCACTACGCGCACGTACGCCACCACGCCGACATAGGCGTCATAGTGCGAGTCGTACACAAGGGCGCGCAGCGGGGCGTTCGGGTCGCCTTTCGGGGGCGGCACGCGCTCCACAATCGCATCCAGAATCTCTTCGATGCCAATGCCTTCTTTTGCGCTTGCCAGAATCACCTCGTCAGGTTCAATCAGCAGCGCATGTTCGATTTCCTCTTTCACACGCTCTGGCTCGGCGGCGGGCAGGTCGATTTTGTTAATCACGGGCACAATCGTTAGCCCCTGATTGTAGGCGAGGTTCGTGTTGGCGATGGTTTGCGCTTCCACGCCCTGCGCGGCGTCCACCACCAGTATCGCACCCTCACACGCGGCGAGGCTGCGCGACACCTCGTAAGTGAAGTCCACGTGTCCCGGCGTGTCGATGAGATTCAGCTGGTAGGTGTTGCCGTCTTTGGCGGTGTACTGCAGGCGCACGGCGGTCATCTTAATCGTGATGCCTCGCTCGCGCTCCAAGTCCATCGTATCCAGCACCTGCTCTACGGCAGTGCCGCGCTGGATTGCCCCAGTGAACTCCAGCAAGCGGTCGGCTAAGGTCGACTTGCCATGGTCCACATGGGCGATGATGCAGAAGTTGCGTATCAACGCCTGGTTCATAATGGCTGAATTGTACCTGAAAATGCGGGAACCTGCTGTACTCAGAGTGGCGGATACTGTCATTCCGAGCACAGTGCATTACTCAAACAGCGTTCCCTGCTCTGATTGTCCTTGCTGAGATACCTCGCCCCAGCGGATGGCGATACCCTGTTTCAGCAGTTGCTGGTTGCCTTCGGCGGGCAGGTCTAACGCGTACACGGGGCGTCCGATTTTGCGGGCGATTTTGGCGGATTCAAACGTGCCGCTGCGCACGGTTTTGCCGTTGTGCGGGCTGAGTTCGGGTCCCGACTCCACCACAATCAGGAAATTGCCCAGCGCTGCCACGAGCCGATTGCGCATCATCGCAAAGCTGCCTGACCAGGAGGCGTTGGGGTGCAGCTCCGAGAGGAAGAGTAGCCGTTCTTCGTTCAGGGCGTGCATAAACTCGCGGGCGAGTTGCTGGGTGGGGCGGCTCAGCAGCCCCTGCGCCAGTACACCTATCGTTTTGCCTCCCTGTTCCAGTGTGGTCTGCGCAACGGTTAGGTCTACCCCCTTCGCGAAGCCCGTCACGGTGTAGTAGCCCTCGCGCACGAGTTCCGCAGTGAGGCGTTGGGCTTCCTGAATCGCCTGCTCGGAGGCGTTGCGCGACCCTGCGAACGCCACGAACGGATGCTCCGCCAGCAGCTGCACATCGCCCAGTGCGTATAGCACAATCGGGGGGCGTAGGTTCTCGGTGGTTCGCAGCAGTTCAGGATACTCGGCGTCGGCGAGCGTAATCAGGCTGCCTCCTTGCTCGCTCAATGTGTGCAGAGTCATCGCCTCCTGCACCAGTTTCGGCTCCAGCTCCGTCCATTCGGGCTGCTCACGTAGGAAAGCCGGCAGGTCGTTCGGTCGCTCCGCCCAGAATCGCTTGCGCGCCTCGGTGGAGGCGTAGTGCGAGAGTAGCCCCCAATACACCCAGTCGTCGCGTGGTTCGAGTTTCATAAGTCGCCCCTATGCCTCGTTCGAGCAATACAAAACGCATACAGGTTGCCTGCACCTGCTTGTTTGAGAGCTTTGCCTGCCTCTTTCAGCGTTGCGCCTGAGTCGAGCACATCGTCCACGACCAACAGGTTCAGCCCCGATACCGTTGCGGCGGGTGCAAACGCGCCTTCGATGTTTTTCGTTTTTTGTACGGCGTTTTTGAAATTTTTCTGAGGCTGCGTGGAGCGGGCTTTGCGCAGCGCGGAGCGCATGGGAATGCCCAGCCGATTCGCCAAACGTGCCGCGAAGTCCTCCACAAGGGTGCCACTGACGGTGGACGGAATGGGAACTACGCCTTGCAATTCGGCAACGGGGAAGGATTCGCGTATCAGCGCCGCGCTCTCGTCCACCAGCCAGTCGGGGAAAGGGGTGCGCGTTGCGCCATATTTGCACTGATGGATTGCCTCGCCGACCGCCGTGCGCCCATAGAAACTCAGCGCGATGCCCCCCGCATACATGGGCTCTTTTTTGTACACCGTGCTGATATTCAGTGGCGGGTGGAACGAAAAAGTCTCAGCGGCGCGCAGCAGCGACTCGTCGGGTTCAGGCAGTGGCTCGCCTGTGCAAACGTCACAAACGCCGCACGGCTCGGCTTGCTCATCGCCCAGAAACCGACACAAAAACTGCATCCGACACCCGCGGATGTACCAGTAGTCCACTATCGTGTCCAGCTCGCGCATTTTCGCTTGATACAGCGCGTCGTAATCGTCAAAGCGTAGAACCTGATTACTCACGGCGCGGTAGTAGCGTTGCGAGTCGCGCGTAATCAGCCCCTGGTCTTGTAAGTCGTACAGAATCGTGCGCGTGATGCTCTGCGTGTAGCCCGTTTCCAGCATCAGTTCGTGCTCACGCATTGGCTGAGTCTGCAGAAGCGAGTAAATCCTCTGGTACTGCTCGCGTGGGGGGCGGTTGCTCTTAATCAGGGCGCTTTGGGTTTCGATATCGTCGGGATGAGCAAGCAAGATGCAGTGCGAGTCCAGCCCATCGCGCCCCGCGCGTCCGATTTCCTGATAGTAGTGTAGGGGCGAGGCAGGCGTTTCGTAGTGAATTACAAAGCGGATGTCAGGCTTGTCCAGTCCCATGCCCAGCGCGTTGGTAGCGGCTAAGGCTTTGAGTTCGTTCGCCATCAGTTGCTGCTCCAGCGCGGGTCGCTCATTGCCCAGCCCGGCGTGGTAGTAGCTCACCTGTAGCTCCTGTGCTTGCAGGAACTGCGCCGCGATTTCGCTGGAGTGGCGCGTGGCGGTGTAAACCAGCCCGCTGCCAGGCAGGGTACGCAGCAGGTGCGCCAGCCACGCGAGTTTGTGTACCTCGCTTCGGGTGGGGATCACACGCAGGCGCAAGTTGGGGCGCATCAGCCTACCACGCAGTAGGTGGAACGGCTCGCCTATTTGCGCTCGCACATCCTGCTCTACACGCGGGGTGGCGGTGGCAGTCACAGCAACTACAGGCACCTCACGCGGCAGTAAGCGTACAAGGTTCACAATCCGCCGATATTCGGGGCGAAAATCGTGCCCCCACATTGACACACAGTGCGCCTCGTCGATCACGACGGCGCGGATGGGCAGGCGGCTCTGATATTCCTGCCACAGGGGGTTCTGCAGGCGTTCGGGGGCGATATACAGCAAATCCAGCTCGCCCTGTGCGGCGCGCTCCAGCGCGAGGCGTTGCGACTCCTCGTCCATGTCGGAGTTCACAGTATCGGCGCGCAGGGCGAAGCGTTCGTTTGCCTGACGCACCTGATCGCGCATCAAGGCGCGCAGAGGCGAGAACACGAGGGTCAGCCCCTTCAGCGTGGCAAGCATCTGGTACACAAGGCTCTTGCCCCAGCCCGTGGGTTGCACCAGCAAAACGCGCTTGCCCTCCAGTGCGGCACGAATTGACTCCTCCTGTCCCTCACGAAACGCAGGGAAGCCGAAGCGCACGCGAAGTATCTCATGTAAATCGTGCATCGTGCCAACAATTTTACCAGAGCGGGCTTTACAAGACGATTTTCGTAAAGCAACTGCTACTTCGAGCCAAAGGCAAGGAATCTCGACGTTAGGGCATATAATTAGTGGGGAGGTTTC
>CAYVKB010000086.1:0-8351 GCA_964451985.1 uncultured Fimbriimonadales bacterium
CGCCGACGCTACACCGTCTCTCCTCAAATCGCCCCCGTACCAGCTCGCACCTCCAGCTTAGGCGCGCGAGTGAGCGGCATGGCTGAGCGCAGCAGCAGTTCAAAGCTCAGCACGCCCAGCGGGGGCAGTTCCTCCTCCGTAAGAATCTGGTACGACACGCCCTGCTGCAGTAGACTCTCGCCTGTGCGGTTCAGCCACTCCACCCCCTCGGGCAGCGTCGCGGCGAGGGCAATCGGTCCCTGGATCGCCTGCCCGCTTGTGTTCACGACGCGCCCACGCAGACGGTAGGCGTTCACACGCGGGTCGTAGCGCATCGGCTCCAGAATCAGGTGGTGGCCCGATGTGAGGGTGGGCATCGCCTGCAGGGTGTAAGTCGCGACAGTCTGCAGGTTCACACTCGCCGTGCCGGGGTTGTTTACGATGTTCGGCTGCGGGGGCAGGAACTGGTTCGTGAGGAAGCTGTTATGGGGCGGGCGTGCGCCGAGTGTGCCCCTGCGCGAGTCGTAAGCGGAGAAGATTGCTCCTGTCTCACCGGTGGTCAGTAGCACAGCGAATAGCCCAATCGGACGGTTCGCCTTGCGCCCGTCGAACAGCACACTTAGTGGAATGGCGATTTCTAAGCCCGTAGGCGCGTCGGTAGGGTTATTACGAGGACGCCACGTGATTCGCGCAGGCACGCCCTGCAGCCAGTTCAGGCGACTCGTATCCACCCGATAGACGCCCGCGTCCGCGCCCACCAGCGGGGGCGACACAGCATCACCCACAAAACTCGCATCCGGCGCGGAGTGTAGCCCCTTGTGTCGAAATACGCCAACTGCAAAATCCGCTCCGAAACCCGCAGGCGGCGTTAGCTTGCGGTTCGATATCAGCCGCGCGGCAGGACCGCTGTCGTCGTTCAGCTGGTTCAGCTGTGTTAGCCCCGTGCCCAGCCCAAAATCCACGTCCAGATAGAGCGCGACACCGTTGAGCAGTCCTTCCGCAGGGTCTACGCGCCCCGCGATGCCGATATAGAGATTCTTGTGGTCGTTGCGCACATACAGCGCGTCCAGCCGGTTCAGGTTCGAACTCGGGGTGCGGGTTTGGGTGGCAATCGGCATGCCGAGATCGCTCAGGTCGCCGTCTACCGCAATCTGCCCCTCCGGGCGGCGCAGGTAGAAGAAGGCATAGAAGTCCGTAAACAAGCCCGGACGGTTGCCCGAATCGGCGAACACGCGCACATGGAGCACGTGTAAGCCCTGCGGCAGGTTGCTGATGTCCACATCGCGCAGTTCGAACTCACCGTTGGAGAGGCGCGTCATCACCACGAATCCTTCCGCCAAACCTTCGGGGGTGTTCTGCATCGGCTGCTGGTTGCCCATCGGCATCCCGTTATTCAGTTTCACGATCGCGCTCACGCCCGTCGTGTCTGTGCGCACGCGAAGGGTAAGGCGATTGCCAGTTACCGTCGCCGCCTCAAAGCTGCGCCCTGTGGCGTAAACACCGCCGGGCGTGTTGACGGTCTGGAACGTATACTCGGCGTTGGTGCGGGCATCGAACAGGCGTACAGGGCGCACGCCCGAAAGGGGTTGCGGTGTGCGCGGCGCGTATAATACGTAGCCGAAGGCGTTGTTATCGTTGCCTGGTGCGGAATTAGGAGGCACATTAATCGTCACGCGCCCATCCGAACCGACTGTGACAGGCGGGCGTTGCCCCGAATAGTCGATTAGCACCGTACCGGGAGGGAAGGCGGTCTGCACTGTGGCGTTCAGCGAGGTCAAGTCGCCCCGATCGTTCAACCCCACCAACAGGAGCGCATGCCCGTTCACCTGACGCTCGTACACATACAGGTCGTTGCTCACCCAACGGTTCACCAGCGCGCCTCGCGCGAAGCGTCTACGCACATCGAGTAGGCGCAGCAGGCTTTCGTCGCCGTTGCCCAGCGCGTTGTAGCGTCCCGGACGAGGGAAGTGGCTCCAGTCGTTTGGCTCGATATTATTGCCATCGTAGTACACCAGTGGGCGTCCGGGTCGGGTCAGCAACCAGGCGTACGCGAGGTTGTTCGAGCGTGGCGGTCCGTCGTCATGGCTCTGGATGAAGCCCACGCCTACATAGCGTGCCAGCCCGCCCAGTTCGTAGGGCAAGCCCGTGTTCGGCTCCGCGCCGATGCTGTTGCTCAGCGTTGCACCGAGGTCGCCCAAGCCGTTCGAGTTGAACAGGTTCCGCAGCGTGAACTTCATCGAGAAGTCCAGTGGGTTCATGCCTGTCTTGGCGTACTCACGCAGCTCGTAGGCGTCGCTGGAATAGATCTCGCCGAACACATAGAGCGACGGCTTGAGGCTATACAAGTAGGGCAGGAAGTCGCCATTGCTGGTTCCGCCGCCGGGTTGCTGAGGCGTGCGGGCGAAAAAGCTGGGCGGTGTATGGCGTACCGCATCGATCCGATAGCCGTCGAAGCCAATCACGCTCGTCAGAAACCAGCCCCAGCGTTTCAGGTAGTCGCGAATATCTTCGGGGTAGGGTTGCCCCGTCGGGTAGTAGTGCGGGTTCAGCGGGTTGCGGATGAAGCTTGGCTTGCCCGCCGCGTTGAACTGTGCGTAGCTTGGCAGGTTGAACGCCCCTGTGCGTGTGTTGTTGCCGTCCTCGTGCGCGTAGTCCGCCAAGCCCACGATGTCGTGGTTCAGCGTACCGAATCCAAATGGGGGCGCGTTATTGAAGTCAATCTCGCTGTTGCTGGGGTCGGCGGTGGAACGGATGTGAAAATCCTCTGGAATGACGCCTGGATAGCGGTCGATGGCGGTGCTGGCACGGTTATCGGCGTGATTCGTCACTAAATCGCAATAGACCTCCAACCCCAGCCGCTGCGCCGTTCGAATCAGTTCAATCAGTTCCTGCGTTGTGCCGTACTGTGTGCGCACCGTGCCTTTCTGAAAGCGGTCGCCCAAGTCGAACAGGTCGAAGGGGTTGTAGCCTGTGCTAAAGCCGCCACTCCCTGATTTGACGGGCGAGGGCAGGTAAATCGCGCCGTAGCCCGCTTGCACCACTTCAGGCAAGCGTTGCAGAATCGTTCGGTAGTTGGTCTGGAACCACTGCAGTATCGGCGTTTCGCGGTAGCGCGGGGCGTAGCGTACCCACACGCTGTAGTTCGAACCACCGTTGTTGTCAAAGCGGGTTGTGCCGTTCGTGTGTCGCGCCCGAATGTAGAACTGCACGTGCGTGCCCGGTGGGAACGGTGGCAGCACTACATACCACTGTGTATTGCCATCTGTATTGAAATCAAACGAGAAATCGTATTCTCGCGTGGTCAACCAATTATCGGTGGTGACGATGATTTGCACGGACTGCCCCACAGCAATGGGGTTGGTCTGCGTAGTTACAGTAAGTACCTGCCATGGGTCTATCATGCCCAGTCGGCTGGGCAGTTGGTGCGAGCCGGTAGCGAACAGTCGCGTGTTGCTCACCCAGTTCAGCTGTGCCTGCGCCGATGCAAGCAGCAACATCAGAATGACCAGTATCGATGCCAAGCGTCGCATGCGTATATTATAGCCTATATAGGTGGGGATTAGCTGCATGGCTGCGAGAAGGTACACTTCATCTCGTGCGAAAGTTAAGAGTTCACACGCTGCAAGAGCCGGTTCCCATGCGCGAAGTGCACTGGGAAGAATATGAGCAATACATCAGTCAGCGCCGTGAAGTAATCATAGAAGATACACGCATTCCGCTCACTGGGCGCAAACAAGTCGAGTGTTTCCAGCCTGCACACTTCGAGATGGAAACCACAACGGTCTGGTCGTTCCCTGAGCGCGGCGACTGGGCGACGCATCAGGGCAACTATCGTGGCAACTGGGCACCACAGATTCTCAGGAATTTGCTCCTACGCTACACCCAGCCTGGCGACTCTGTGCTGGATCCGATGGTGGGGAGCGGTACAACACTTGTGGAGTGCCGCCTATTGGGACGCAACGGAATCGGCGTCGATGTGAACTATCAAGCGCTGATGTTGACACTCGATCGGCTGAACTTCGAGGCAGCGAACTTATACGAGTCGCTGCCCCCGTCAGTGATTCGCGTTTTTCACGGCGACGCGCGACGGCTGGACTTATTAGCATCAGAATCGGTCGATTTTATAGCGACTCATCCGCCCTACGCAGGTATTATCACTTACTCTAAAAGCGACCCTGTGGAGGGCGATTTGTCGCAACTACGCTCGCATAACGCCTTCATTGAGGCGATGGAACAAGTTGCGCGGGAATGTTATCGTGTACTGAAGCCTAACAAGCACTGTTCGATTCTTATCGGCGACACGCGCAAACATAAACACTACATTCCGATTGCGTACCGCGTGATGGAACGTTTCTTGAAAGCAGGCTTCATCCTTCGAGAAGATATTGTGAAGGTACAGTGGAACATGAAATCAACCCGCGAGCGATGGAGTTTCGGCAAAGAGCGTGATTTCATGCTGATTTATCACGAGCACCTGTTCGTATTCCGTAAGCCCGATACTGGCGAAGATGTACGCAAGTTCAAGGGGAGTATGGCGGATGATTAATGCAGTGGTCGAATTCAGAGAACGGCGTTTTCATTTCGTGAGAGCGATACAAAGATTTGTACGCCGAGCATTACTTTCACTCACAGGCAAACAACTTATCTGGACAACAGAGCGAGCCGTTCAGATTGTTGTGGAGGCTGGGCGTAAGTCAGAACACGACTTCGTTGTGAAATATCACGACCCGCAGCGTAGCCGAAACTGGCGTACACCGAAACATATTCATCTCATCGTGGAGCTTTATGTGAAGGAGGCACATCAACCTCGTTTGACCTACGAGCTGCGTGATCATTTGATAAGTGTCTATGACAAGGTACAGCCGATTAGTCACTACCCGCCTACCTTGCAGGTTTACCGGAAGGGCGACGAGCAGCGATTCCTGTCGCTGGACGCAGTGGGCGAGTACAGCGTAGAGTTTCTGCTGGTGGTGAGCGAGCTGATTTTTATCCAGGAGAAGACCAACTACCCACAAGGCTCGCTCACGCGGGAATTATACAAAGATTTCGGCGTTGAAGATCGCTTTAGGGTGGTACAAAAGGCGGCGTTTCGTGGGGTACGATAGTTCTACTCCCGCCAGACCTTTTCAAATACCCACGCGCCGCCTGCGCTGAGCGCGAGCGCGTAGCCGAACACGCCCTGCAACGGCTCGGCAGGGAAGACGCCCTCAATCGCCTGGCGTGTGCCTCCAATCAGCATCAGCATCAGGGGCAACAGCAGCGGGAAGGTAATCCCTGCCAGTAGCGCGCCGCGCACCGTCGTTTGCGCCACCAGCGCACCGCAGAGCGTGAGAACACTGGTCAGGCAGAACCCACCGCCCAACCACAGCAGCAGCCACCCGCCGAAATGCCCGCTGATAGGTGCGACCAGTAGCGCATAAAGCGGAACCAGCACCCCGCTAAGCAAGCCGTACAGCGTGGCGTGGAACAGCCACTTGCCCCAAAACACGCTGGGTGGACGCGCCGCCACGCGCAGTAAGTCCGCTGTGCCTGTCTCTTCCTCTACGATGAACCCACGCGCCAGTGCGGGAAACATGCCAAACAGCACCGCTGTCCAGAACAGCCCTGCCTGCAGCCCCGCCGAAAGAGTCTGTCCCAGCGCGGCGAAGCCAATCCCCACCACCGTTGCCACACCCATCAGCAGCGACGCCACCACCCCCTGCCGCAGACGCCATTCCTGCCGCAAATCCTTGAGCCAGATGGCGCGTACCTCACGCGCCCAGCTCGAGCGTGAGGCTGCCCCAATGGGCACACTCGGCGCGATTGGTGGCGAAGACCGCGATTCCACGATGGGCTTGCTCATCCAGCACCTGTTTCAGCAACTTCAGTCCGGAGGGGTCTAACCCTGCGTCGGGTTCATCTAACAGCAGCAGTGGCGGCTCGCCGTAAGTGGCAATCGCCATGCGCAGCCGCTGACGCATCCCCGTCGAGTAGGCGCGTGTCCAGTCGTGAGCGCGGTGCGCCAGTTCGAAACGGTCTAATTGTGTCATTAGTGCATCATAGTTATCGGGCAAGCCGCGCGTTTGCGCCCACCAGCGCAGATGCTCGTAGCCCGTCAGCTCACGATACAACGCGCCATCGGCAGCGCACCAGCCCAGCAGACGTGTGCGGTCGCCGATGGGCTTGCCCGCCTGCTGCAACGCGATTGCGCCCTCCGTCGGCGCAAGCAGCCCCGCCAGCAACTTGATGAACGTGCTTTTGCCAGAGCCATTCGCCCCACGCGCGACCAACACTGTGCCCGACGGAATCTGCAATTCCAGCCCGCGAAACACCCACCGTTCACCAAACCGCTTGCCCAGCCGACGGCACTCCAGACTCCACGTCACCATTAACGCAAAGTGTACCCGCCTATGGTATAATCGGCTATCGTGTTGCGCCCTCTGGTACTGGGGATAATTGGGCTACTTGCGGGGCTGGCGTTCGGGCAGAACGGCTCGGCGCCCGATTTGACACGCCCGCCCAGCGTGGTGGTGGTTATTCAGG
This sequence comes from uncultured Fimbriimonadales bacterium, assembly GCA_964451985.1. Lineage (GTDB taxonomy): Bacteria > Armatimonadota > Fimbriimonadia > Fimbriimonadales > GBS-DC > GBS-DC. The sequence continues at coordinate 6,502 of CAYVKB010000086.1, forward strand.
TTCAGCCCGACGGCTTGCACCCGATTTCGTGGACGTTCGACAAGCGTGTACCCCACGACGCCGTGCGCCAGCGCATCGAGCAGTTTGCTAAGTGGACCGAACGTAGCGTGTCATACGTGGAAATCGCCGATGATAGCCTCAAGCGTAATGCCAAGCCTGCGGATATGCTTACTGTCGCCAGTTTTGCGTCGGGTGGGCTGGTGAACCTGCAGGAGGGCACGCTGAACCTCACGCCGATTGCACGCACCTTCGCTGATTTACCCGTCGTGCATGTGTATGTGCTGTTACCGCAAGCGGTGAAATACGCAGGCTATTTCCAATACACAACGCCGCACCTGCAGATGTGGACAAACGCAGAGCCTACCATGTGGCGCAGCGTGATTAACATCCAAACGCCTGACCCCGCCGTGCTGGAGATTCCCCTCAAACGCCCGCAACCGAAATCGCAATCAGAGGCGCCCGTCGCGCCCCCCACGCGCCCACCACTGGGCTGGTTAATTAGCCTGATTTTCGTAGTCGCCTTCGCTGTCGGGGCAGGAATCTTCTGGATCGCCTCGAAACTACTCAAGCGACAAACCGACACCGCAACCGTCCAACCAGAAACCGACCTTTAGCAGGAGGCGTTCCATATGCTGAGCTATACCTTAGACGACTTGATTAAGACCGCGTTTGAGCTACGCGCGTCGGACGTGTTTATCAAATCGGGTGCGCGACCCGTGATGCGTCTGCATGGCAAAATCACTCCGTTCGAGCAAGCGCTGGAGCCACTCACCAACAGCCAGTCGCGCGACCTGTGCTTCTCGCACATGAGTCACGAGCAGGTCGCCAAGTTCGAACACCGTCTTGCCATCGACCTCGCATTCACAGTGCCGGGCGTGTGTCGTATCCGCGCGAACGTGTATATGCAGCGCCAATCAGTTGCAGGCGTGTTCCGTCTAATCCCGCTGCAGCACTGGAAACTGGAGGAGCTGTGGCCCGAAGAACCTGAAATTCCCCGCGTGCTGGCAGGACTTACCCAATATCGGCAGGGACTGATTTTGGTCACCGGACCTACAGGCTCTGGTAAATCGACCACACTCGCAGCGATGATCGACCTGATAAACGAAACCCGACGCGGGCACATCGTGACAATCGAAGACCCCATCGAGTTCGTGCATAACGATAAGCAGTCCATCGTGAGCCAGCGCGAGGTGGGCATTGACACCGAGTCGTTTATCGACGCGATGCGCTCCGTGGTGCGCGAAAGCCCAGACATCATTCTGATTGGTGAGATGCGCGACCCCGAAACGATGCACGCCTGTATGCAAGCCGCCGAGACGGGACACTTGGTGTTCTCTACCGTCCACACACCCAGCGCATATGAGACGATGGATCGTATTGTGAACATGTTCCCGCCTGAAGAGAAGAAGCACATCCTGCAACGCTTGGCAAACACGCTGCGCGGGATTGTAGCGCAGAAGCTCGTGCCGCGCGCGGGTGGTACAGGGCGTATCGCAGCCGTAGAGATTATGATTAACACCCCCACCGTCGAGAAAATGATAGAGGACGGGCACATCGGCGAAATCTACCACGCCATCCGCGAGGGCGAACACTGGGGCATGCGCACGATGAATCAGTGCCTGTACCGTTATGTACAGAAGCAGCTCATTACGCCCGATGATGCGATGAACTACGCAGGTATCCATTCCGAGCTGCGTCAGATGCTACGGCGGATGTAGTGCGGCAAAATAACTCCTCGCTCCGCTCGGAACGATATCTTATTGAGTGGTAAGCCCCTGTCATTCCGAACGGAGCGGAAAAAAACAATAGGTGAAACCCCCCCTGGAGGGCGAGGCTCCAGCCGAGCCGAT
>CAYVKB010000087.1:0-8195 GCA_964451985.1 uncultured Fimbriimonadales bacterium
AGCGCGCCCACATCGGCATGGTCGCATCCGAACATCTGCATCTCGAACTCCAGCAACGAATGCTCACCTTCAACCTCCATCAGTGGTTGGTACAGATTGGGATAGCGTGTCTGCAGGAACAGTGCGCCAATATCGTGCAACAATCCCGCGATGTAGGCATCTTCCGCCGTTTGCACGCCCCAGTTGCAGGCGTAGGCGACGCTCTGTGCGCACAAAGCCGTGTAAAAAGCGTGCCGCCACAACTTCAGTTCCACCTCGCTCAGCGCGCGCTTTGTCCGAAACGCCCCCACCGCCGCCACGCTCAGCACGATGCCCCTAATCGCATGCCCGCCCAACATCAGCAGCGCGTATCGAATGGTGTTAACGGAACGCCCCAAGCCATAGTACGCCGAGTTCGCCACCTGCAACACCCTGCCGCACAGCACCGGGTCGGTGACAATCAGCGACTCGATATGCTCGACGGTTGCATCACCGTTTTCCAGTAACTCCATCAGGCGCGTTACCGTACGCGGCAGCGGCTGCAACTGTTTCACCGACGCCTCAATCTCTTTCCGCGTGATCGAAATCGTGAGCATAGGTCTCTGCAGGGTATTATGGGTATCGACTCTCAAGTTCTGCAGGCGATGCAGGCACATATCGGTGATTGGGCTTTACTGCATCAGGCGACGCGTTGGGGGCTGACCCTCAGCGAAACGCAAACGCAACTCTTAGCACACTATCTTGAACAACTGTACACAGTCAATCAGCAGATGAACCTGACTCGCGTGCCCCCTGAGCAAGCGATTGGACGGCATATCCTCGACTCGCTGTGCCTGCTCGGTGTCCACTCGCCGCCTGAGGGGGCGTGTGTCCTAGATATAGGTTCAGGCGCGGGGCTGCCGGGCATCCCACTGGCGATTGCGCGCCCCGACCTTCACATTACGCTCTTAGATTCGCATGGCAAAACGGTACATTTTTTGCGGGAAACTTGTACTTTACTGGGTACCAACGCCCACGCCGTGCAAGCCCGCGCGGAGGAATGGGCGCACGCTCCCGAAGCCCGCGAACAGTTCGATTTGGTTGTAGCTCGCGCTGTCGCCAAGATGCCCATCCTTACGGAACTGATGACGCCGTTTTTGAAACTGGGCGGTATGGGGCTTGCGCTCAAAAGCATCCACGAACGGGACGAGATTCACGCAGCTGCGCCCGCCGCCCGCGTACTGGGGGCAAGTATTAGCACGCAAACGGTCGAATTTGAGACGGAGACAGGCGCGGTGCAACGTGCAATTGCTATGTTGTGTAAGGAACGCATCACGCCGTCTCAGTATCCACGTGCGTGGGCGCAAATCCTCAAACGCCCGCTGGGGGGCAAGGCGTGAGAGTCGGAATCGACGCCCGCCTGCTCACAGGCGCGTTCACGGGCGACCGCACCTACTGGCGTGGACTACTCACAGCCTTCGCGAGGTTGCTGAACCCTGCTGAATATCGCCTCGTGCTGTTTACTACCCGTCCTATCCCCGAACGCACTTTGCCCGAATCGCCGTTATATGAGTACATCGTCGCGCCTACCCACAACGAACGCCTCTGGAGCCTGTTTCAGTTGCCCAAGCTCGCGCAGCAGTACGCCTGTGACCTCATCCACACGCAATATACCGTCTCACCATTTTTCAAGACGCCCACTGTGACCACCGTGCATGACATCTCGTTTTTGATAGGTCCACACTGGTTCCCACTGAAAGACCGCATCCTGCTTCGGCTGACCGTGCCCGCTTCGTGCCGTCGGGCGAGGCGCGTGCTGACTGTTTCTGAAACCTCACGCGAGGATATAGTTGAGATTTTACGCCTGCCCCCTGAAAAAGTCATCGCCACGCCGAATGGCTTGCCCGAAGGCTTTCACCCGATAGATAAGCAGCAAGCGCAGGCGTGGGTGCGACGTGAGTACCACATCGAGCCGCCGTTTGCACTGGCGGTCGGCGTGCTGCAGCCCCGCAAGAACTGGGAGCTTGCGCTGTTGGCAGTGCAGGTGGCTCGAGCCGACTACAAATTGCCCATCCGCCTCGTACTTACAGGTAAGCCTGGCTGGGCAAAACGCGCCCTGCAACGCGCCACTCGCGAACTGAACGCCCACGAGTGGCTAATAGAAACAGGCTATGTACCCGACGAGCATTTAGTATGGCTCTACAACGCGGCGGATGTGTTTCTATATCCCTCTTTTTACGAAGGCTTCGGCTTGCCCCCGCTGGAGGCGATGGCGTGTGGAACGCCTGTAGTCGCTTCCAACGGGGGTGCACTGCCCGAAGTAGTTGGCTCCGGAGGTATCCTGCTGCCCCCAAATGAACCCGGCCTGTGGGCAAACGCGATTCGCACCCTCCTCACCTACGACGACTTCCGCACCCGCCTACGCGAGAACGCCCTCCAACAGGCGAAGCGATTCTCGTGGCATACCACCGCCGAACGCACTCTGCAGGCGTATCGACAGGCAGTTGAGTGCCGCTGACCCCTTTGTGGAATTGTGGAAAACTCTGTGGAAAACCCTGTGGAAAAGTCCCCAACGCCCACTTTTCCACAGAGTTTTCCACACGGTTTCCACAGTTTTCCACAGAGTTTTCCACATCGAAAACCCCTGTTTTTAGTGTAGCTAAATAACTCATGAGTTAGTAGACAAAAGTTGCAATTTGAGTTCAAAATTGGACGATGCGAGGGGTGAATTTTCTCGACCGCGCGGTCAAAGTAGACAAAGTTTTCCACAATTCCACATTGACCTAATAATACCATGGGATTCTTAAATGCATGAGGCTTCGAAATTCGATCGCGTGTGGAAAACTTTTCGCGCCTGCGCTCACAGAGAGGGTCAGTTAGCCTGAGGGATTGTAGAGCAGTAAAAGTCTGAGACAGAAACTTGTAAATAGTGAAGATACCTCGCCTAGCTCGGAATGACAGGGTATCAGAAAATCGGTTTGTCATTCCGAGCTGAAGACGAGGAATCGGAAGGTGTGACTACTTGATTTCGACCTTCGCGCCAGCCTCCTCGAGTTTCTTCTTGAGGTCTTCCGCTTCTTCCTTGCTCACACCCTCTTTGACTTTTTGGGGCGCGCCTTCCACGAGGTCTTTCGCCTCTTTCAGTCCGAGTTGCGTGATTTCGCGGACGACCTTGATGACCTGCAGTTTGTTGTCGCCTGCGGCTGCCAGCACGACATCGAACGAAGTTTGCTCTTCTGCAGCAGGAGCGGCTTCGCCGCCGGCTGCGCCAGGCATCATGCCGGGTATCATCCCAACAGCCACAGGCGCAGCCGCCGACACACCATACTTATCCTGCAACGCCTTGACCAGTTCGTTCAGCTCCAAAACGGTCATCTCATCGATAGCCTGAATCAGTTCCTCAGCAGTCAGTTTTGCCATTGTAGTATCCTCCTCTATCAGGATTGGTTTTCCGCCTTCTTATCGGCGACAGCTTGAAGCGTGCGCACGAACTGCCCAATCAGTTCGGACAGCGTGCCCACCAAGCCAGAGATGGGCGACTGGAGCGCGCCCAGAAACTGCGCGACCATCACCTCGCGCGGGGGCAGCTTGGCAAGCGTGTCCACCATCTCAGCAGGGTAGACGCGCTCGCCCAGCAGCAGCGCCTTCACTTCGGTTTTACGCGCTTGTTTGATGTAGTCGGTAATCGCTTTCGCGGCGGCGGCTTCGTCCCCCATCACGAATGCGATGGCGGTCATGCCGTGCATGTAAGGCTCTAAGCCTTCGGGCATGTTGCCTTCACGCGCGACGCGGTAGAGCGTGTTTTTCACCACGCGCAGCTCCGCGCCCGACTGGCGCAGCTGCTTGCGCAAATCGGTAATCTCGCGCACGCTCAGCCCGCGATAGTCCACCAGAATCTGCGCCTTGGATTCGCTAATCCAGCCGCGGATCTGACTCACCTGTTCCACTTTCTTCGCGGTCGGCATTCGGTATACACCTCCTGTATGTGTTCGCGCTTTTTAAATGCAAAAACGCGAGCCACGCCGCAGCAGGCTCGCATAGGACTCGTCGCTCGATCAATCTTGTCCAAGCGTGATGTTCGGCACGGACAGAAATGTCCGCACGACGCACGGCGCTCATCAGTTAGTGGCTTGGACAGTCTTATCCAAGCGTAATTACTCGGCACGGACAGGAATATCCGTACAACAATTCGCACCGTACGCATCCCTCGGCAGGCGAGCCGCTGCGCGGATTATGTCCTGTTCAGGACGCCTGCTGTCTGCGGTATGGCAAGCAGAAGTATACCCTAATCGTGCAAGGCGGCGTCAAGGGGCGGGATAGTAGAGGATTTCCTCTTGGTCTTTGATTTGGGCGCGAGCAAGATAGCCGCTGCCATCGGGCGTTTTGGAACGCTGCGCTACAATCGAGGATTGCCCCTCCGCGTTCACATCGAAAAAGCCGCCCACCCCCATCGGATTCACGCCGATCAGGTTCGGATGCTTTTGCACGCCCGCCAGCAAACCACTTTCCCAGCCCTGCGATTCCTCTTTGGTCCACGGCAGCGGATTGTAAGAGGGCATCGCCAGCACGCGCACACCGCGCTTCGCATGCTGGTCGATGAGTTCATGGTAAAAGCCGTCTAAGCAAATCAGCACGCCCAGTTTACCTGCGGGCGTGTTTACAGTGGGCAGTTCACAGGGGGCAGGACACAGGTTCAGCCCCGATTCCTGCTCCAGCGGCACGAGGTTGATTTTACGCTGCACAAGGACACGCTCACCTTTGGGATTGTAGGTGTAGCACACATTATGCACGCACTCGCCCTGAGCAATAGGTGCACTGCCTGCGACCAGCCACGCTTTAGCAACTCGTGCTGCCTCGCTAAACACCTCGTTGTACACGCGCTCCACAAAGGGGCTAAGGGTACGCAAGAGTATGCGCGTCGCGCCTGCAAAGCCGCCCTCGCTGGCGAGGGGGGTAATCTTCAAACGCTCCATCAGGCGCAAGCCCGCCTCCACGATGGTCTTGCAGGATTGCACGCGCTCATAATCTTGCGTAAAAATTAGCCCCAGCCCTACATCTTCGGGAAACACAATCAGTAGGTTGCCGTTGGGGATGCGCTGGCGGATGGTACGTGTCAGATTTAGTACGCGCTCGCGAAACGCCTCCGCGCTGCGATAGTCTTCCAAGCGATAGCGCATCTGCACTGCAACTAAGGTCGCACCTTCAGCCATAGAAGAATTCTACCTGAACAGGGTATACTTTCGCCTGACAGGAGCCGTCTTATGAAACTGCATGAGTATCAGGCGAAGCAAATTTTGAGCGATTTTGGCGTTCCGACGCCGCAAGGAGAGGTTGCCAGTACGCCCGCTGGCGCGAAAGCCATCGCGGAGCGGTTAGGTAAGCCCGTGGTGATTAAGGCGCAGGTGCTGATGGGTGGGCGCGGCAAGGCAGGTGGCATCAAACTTGCTCAAAACCCTGACGAAGCCGCTCAGGTCGCAGAAAGCATTCTCGGTAAGCGTCTTATCTCGCCCCAGAATCCCGACGGACTGGTTGCCGAAAAAGTGTTGGTGGAAGAGGCGGTGCAAATCCAGTACGAGTACTACATCGGCATCACCGTCGACCGCACCCCCCAGCGCAACGTGCTGATGGTCAGCAAGTACGGCGGAATGGATATTGAGGAAGTGGCGGCGCAGCACCCCGACGCGATTGCCACCTATGCGATCGACCCACTGCTGGGTCTGACGGACTACGCCGCGCGTGAGGTGCTGTACGCAGCGGGCATGCCCCACGAACAGATTCGACCGTTGAGCGCGATGCTGCAGGGGCTGTACCGTGCGTACATCGCCGTCGATGCGAACTTGGCGGAGATTAACCCCTGTGCGGTGCTGGCGGAGGGGCGCATCATTGCCGCCGACGCGAAAATCACCATCGACGAGAACGCGCTGTATCGCCAGAAGCGGTTGGAGGCGTTGCATGAGGAAAGCATCGAAGACCCCATTGAAGCAGAGGCGAGTCGGCGTGGAATTGCCTATGTACGCCTGGGTGGCAACATCGGTATTATCGGCAACGGCGCGGGCTTGGTGATGTGTACAGTCGACGAGGTAGCGCGGGCAGGTGGACGCCCCGCGAACTTTCTGGACATCGGCGGCGGCGCGAAAGCCGACCGTGTACGCCAAGCCGTCGAACTCGTGCTGATGGATTCGAATGTGAAGGGGCTGCTGTTCAATATCTTCGGAGGCATCACGCGCGGCGACGAGGTGGCGCGTGGCATGCTGGAAGCGTTCGAGACGCTGAATGTGCAGATTCCTGTGGTCGTGCGCTTAGCGGGCACGCACGCCGAAGAGGGACGCGCCATGCTACAGGGCACGCCGCTCATTCCTGCCGAGACGATGCAGGAGGCGGCAAGAAAAGTAGTGGAGTTAGCCTCTGTCTAACTCAATAGGCGAGGATAGGCACAATTCATTCAGCGAACCAGTCCTCCACCTCAAGTCCATCAATACGGTTGGAATGGTGCACGTTGTGCGTAATCACTGCGTGTCCAATTGAGCGTGCTGTCGCTGCGATGAGCATATCTGCTTCCTCGATGGGTTGCCCTTTTTGTAGCAGAGCTGCACTTCTGACTCACAGAGTTATTGTACCACTTGGCGTTTCATTCGTGGGCGTCGAGAGGGTATAATCCGTATGTGCGCTTCTGGCGGCTGCGGAAGGCAGGCGTCCACCTGCCGATACGGAACAAACAGTTAGCAGCGCAAGCCCTCACTCATCGCTCGTATACGGAAGGCGAACTGTTAGCCAGTAACGAACGCCTTGAGCTTCTGGGCGATGCGGTGCTGGGCTTGATTATTGCTGAATATCTGTATCAGCACTATCCTCACTGGGATCAGGGGCAGCTATCCAAAGCGCGGGCGAGCATCGTGCGTGCGAGCGTACTGTGTGAAGCTGCCAAACGCGCGGGCATCGCTCAGTACCTGCGCCTTAGCCCCTCCGAAGAAGCCTCAGGCGGACGCGAACGCCCCTCCATCCTCGCTGACGCCTTTGAAGCCGTTATCGGGGCTATCTATCTCGATTCGGGCTACAAAGTGGCGCGTGACTACGCGATGCAGTATCTCAAGCCCGAACTGGACGCGCTGGAAACAGGCGCGATGCCCGTGCAGGACTACAAGTCACAACTTCAGGAGCGCACGCAGGCGTGGTGGCGTATCACTCCCACCTACGAGGTAATCGAGGAGAAAGGCACGCCTCACAATAAAACCTTCGTGGTGCATGTGAAGCTGCGCGATGTGATTGCGGGACGCGGCGCTGGACCGAGTAAAAAACAAGCCGAACAGGACGCCGCCGCCAACGCGATGGAATATACCGAACAAAATAGGAGGCACTTAGATGAAACCTTCGGCTCTAGCTGAGATTGGCGTTTTCGGAGGCTCCGGATTCTACTCGTTTCTGGACAAAGTGGAGGAAATCAAGGTCGACACGCCCTACGGTCCACCCAGCGACACGATTTCAATTGGTGAGGTGAATGGTCGGCGCGTGGCGTTCCTGCCTCGACACGGGCGAAAACACACGATTCCGCCTCACAAGATTAACTATCGTGCGAACCTATGGGCGATGAAGGAACTCGGCGTACAGGCAGTGATTAGCCCTTGCGCGGCTGGTAGCCTACAACGCCACGTGAAACCGGGCGATTTCGTGGTCGCTGACCAGTACGTCGACCGCACGCACGGACGCGCCGATACATTTTATGAGGGTCCCACCGTTCACCACGTCTCGCCCGCCGACCCGTACTGCCCGGTACTGCGCCAAATCGCAATCGAAGAGATTCGCTCACATGGTATCCCCGTTCATGAGCGCGGCACGATTGTAGTAATCAACGGTCCCCGCTTCTCCACAAAAGCCGAGAGCCGCTGGTTTACCTCGATGGGCTGGGAAGTAATCAACATGACGCAGTACCCAGAGGCGTACCTCGCGCTGGAGCTAGCGATTCCGGTGGTGAACATCTCGCTGATTACCGACTACGACAGTGGCTTGGTAGCAGAGGGCGAGGTGAAGCCCGTCACGGCGGAAGAGGTGATGCACGTGTTCCATCAGAACGCGGAGCGCATTCGCAAGGTGATTTTCGGTATGATTGCGAAGATTCCGCCCGATTTCGAAAGCCCCATCCGCCACGTGCTGGACTACGCGAAGGTGACGGTGTAGCGTCGATAGGTTTTTTTTAGCGTCGGCAGGGACGCCGAGCTACGAATGGGGTGTTCGTCGGCGGG
>CAYVKB010000088.1:0-8126 GCA_964451985.1 uncultured Fimbriimonadales bacterium
AGCGTGGGCGATAAGTCAGGTCTGAGCCAGTGGATTAATCAGATTATTTGCGCAGATGCTTTGGAGACTTTACCCCAGCTGCCGCCGGACTCCGCCGACCTTGTGTTGACCGACCCGCCCTACTTTCTAGATAAGCTGGACAACGAATGGACGCCTGAGCGCGTCGCCCGACGACACTATCAGAGCCAAACCGTGTTCCATCTACCGCCCGGTATGAAGTTCGATCCTGCGCAGGGGCGACGCATGTACGAGTGGTATCTAACGGTGTCGCAGGAACTCTATCGCGTCCTCAAGCCTGGCGGGTTTTTCTTTTCCTTCGCAAGCCCGCGTTTGTACCATCGCATGGCATGCGCGGTCGAAGACGCAGGGTTCCATATTCGCGATTGTTTCTTGTGGGTTTACACGCAAAGCCAGCCCAAAGCGATGGGGCTGACGCACTTCATCGAACGTATGGACATCAGTGAGGACGCAAAAGAAGCCTTGAAAATGCGCCTTGCTCACTGGAAAACGCCACAGATGAAGTCGTGCTTTGAGCCGATTGTCGTAGCACAGAAGCCATACAACGGAACGTTCCTTGAGAACTTTCTACAACACGGCGTCGGACTGTTCAATACAGAGGTTCGCATCGGGCAGAATATGTTCCCTGCCAACATCTTGCTGGTAGATGGCGTGGAAGCGGTTCTGGACAAGTATTTTCTCGTACCGAAGCCGAGCGCGGAGGAGCGAGGCGCGTTCAATTTGCACCCAACGGCAAAGCCTTTGGCGCTGTGCGAATATCTGATACGCCTTAGCACGGTGGACGACGCGGTTGTGTTAGACCCGTTTTTGGGCAGCGGCACGACGGCACTGGCAGCACACAATCTGAATCGTCGGTTCATCGGCATCGAAATCAACCCTGAATACGCCGCGATAGCGCAAAGGCGATTGCAGAATGCATCGCTCTCACTGTTTGAGGCGTAATGATTGCGGCAACCTTCCCTTCATCAGGTACACTTTTGCCGTATGGAACGCCTGCTTGCTGAGGTGCTGCGTGAGGTGCGCGAGCAGCTGCTGCAAACCGAAGGAGACGCCAACGCCCTAAACGATTTAGGCGTGCTGTTGCGCGATGTGAGCATCGGCTGGAGCCAGTTGCCCGAAGGAACACGCGATACGATTCAGCGCGCCCTGCAAAGCACACAACCGCTAACCGAAGGCTCGATACAGGTGTTGCTGGAGGAGCTGAACGCATACCAGAAACCCATCGGACGCGCGGCAGCGTTGGCGCAAAGCCCGCGCTACCCCAGCGCGCGTGAGGTGCGACGTGCCTATGAAAGCCTTGCCAACGCGCCCGCCAAAACTGACTCGCGCCGCCTGAACACTGTACTCCTCGCCGCCGAGCTTGCCGAGCCAAATGCGTCGCTGCCCGCCCGCGCCGAGAGCCTGATGCGCACCCTCTACGCCGCGCAACCCTTTTCCGAGTACAACGCCAGTGTGAGTACGCTGCTTGGCTTGGCGTTCCTGCAGGCAAATGGTGTCTCCGTAAGTGTAGAGCCTGCGCAGGTAATCCAGCTTGTGGAATCGATCTTGGAGAATACGCCCCTGCAACTGCCCGACGCCCTTACGAATCCCGACCCGCGCGCATGGAGCGACATCCTGGACGATTTGACCACCCGCTATCGTGAGCCAATGCTACGCACGGAACGCGCCCTGAAAGAGCCCCAGCTCGTGCGCATGGAGAACCTGCCCGAAACCGTCCGCGCTACGCTGCAACCTGCGCCGGGTCCCAGCTTCGAATGGCGGTATCTCACCCTGCAGGATTTGATTTGGATTAACGCGGAAGTGACGAAGTCACCCCAGCCTTACAGCTACGACCGCCTGGAGGAGGCGACTTACTATCAATACAGTTATCGCCAGAGTCGGGATGTGCCGTTGCAGGCGGCGCGGTTTCTGTGGGGCTATTTGAAGTACCGCCCGTTCGCGCGGGGCAACCTCGCCACTGCGCTGATTGCGACGCTGGCGTTTCTGCACATCAACGGTTATGAGACGCGCCTGCCCGCCGAACACGCTGCTGAGTGGGTTGAGCAGGTTGCCCTGCGGCGTAAGCACCCGTTGGACGCGATACGTCAAATCGCCGCGCCTGCGCTGCCTGGTACCCAGCCCGAGGCGCTGCGCGAACTCGCACACCACCTCATTGAGCGATACGAAGCCGCGCTGCATCATTTGGGCGAGAAGTAATCTAAAACGGCAGCACAGACACCGACTTCGCCACCAGCGCGAGCGCGATGCCGAGCATGCCGATCAGACCCATGCCGCAGAAGAAGCCCGCCAACAGCACGGGCGCGTAGCGCATCCAGTTCTCTTCGCCGTAACGCTTCTTGAAGTAGCGATGCCCCAGCCACGCGCCCAGTAGCTTGGGCAGCGTGAAGTGCGGCAACTGCCCTACACCGCTGACCAACCCATAGAACAGTAACATCGGGAACTTGAACGCACTGAACAGCCAGAACAGTCCCAGCCCTGAAATAAATCCTGCGACGATGCGCGGGATGTTCAGCGCGTTCAGCACCACATCGCGTATCTGGCTTTGGGGTAAGTTTAGCTGCTTCCAGACCGCCTCCATCTGCGCGTAGTAGGGCCACATCTTCTGCGCGAACGGGAACAGCGGCGAGGGAATCGGGCTGGCTTTCCAGAAGAACGCCCAGAACATGAAACTTGCGATGAAAATCACGGGCAGCATCACCAGCTCCGCCTTCAAGATGCTGGTGAACTTTGTGCCGGTGAGTTCTACCTCGCGGAACCGCTGCGCCGAGCCGCCATGGTCATACAGAGGCAACGGGGCATACCAGATATCCACGCGCGGGTAGCGACTGCTGATAATCGCCACCTCCTTGATAAACGGCACGGACACGCCCTGCCCGGTAAGCCCCACCATTCGCGCCGAGACGTAGCTGTTGAGCGGACTCCAGAGTAAGCCGAAGCCCGCGACAATCCACAGTGGGAAGTCGGGCACGAGCCAACGACAAATCGCAATATACGAGAACACCGAGACTGCCCACACGACCAGCGGAATCCAGAGCGGCGGATCGCCCCGTCCGGGTGGCGGAGCAAGCCCGCGAAGGCGCAGCGACTGGTTTGTGCGGTACTCACGCAGCGTGCGCACCACCATGCCCACGCCAATCACCGCCACCGCTAACTGCAAGCCCACGATAATCGCCAGCCAAAAGTCCAAGTCGGCGGCGAGCTTGGTCTGCAACGCAGGTGAGTTTGGCTGCCAGTTCGGAATGAACCCCGCGCGGTAAAGAATCGGATTCATCACCACATAGGTCGCCACCGAGCTAATCGCCGCGCCTAGTAGGATATGATAGGGCAACACAAAACCTACCAATACCTCGCCGAGATTGATGGAGATGCCTACAATTGCGGTGGGTAGGCTTGCCTCCACATTCTGCGTGAGGTCTAAAAACGGAATCGGAATCAGTTGCAGCGCGTTGCCGAACAGCGTCCCTGTGAACACGGGGATGCCCACATAGAACAGTCCAAACCCCATGCCGACCACTGCGCCCGTCGAGAAAACGCCCCAGCGCCACGACTCCTCGCGATTGCCTGCTTCTGCAAGCGCGAGCGCGCCTGACGCCGCCACCGGCGCCAGCGGGAAGGGCAGCTTCTCCACATCGGAGGTCATCCGAAACAGTAGGTAGCCCATGCTCATCCAGCTGGCGCGCCCCAATATCTCGGTGAGCATCAGCACAAACAGCGGTAGTGCCCACGCGCCATCCAAAAAAGTGCGCTCGCGCAGGGCAGTGGAGCCGGGAGCAGGAACCGCCCAGCTGGGAATCTGGTCAGCGATGCCCGCCGCCGGTGCAGACTGCACAAAGAACTGATCCCAGATTTTCCACTGGAGCGGTCCACCCGACAGTCCGAACGCGCCCATCGCGGTCAGCGACGCCGCGATGTAATAAAGCATGTAAATCTCTTGCCGCTTCAGAGGCTGTAGTGAGCGACGCATCACCTCTGCAAACAGCACGATAGTCACCCACTCCGCTGCCGCACCCAAGCCGACGCCTGCCACCAGCCCCATGTAGATGCTGCCAGGCAACATCACGAACGCTACGAACAAAAGCCCCAGGAAGGTTCTGAAAGTAAAACCTTCCTGGAACTTATGCTCTTCGGCGGCGACCTCCTCGGCGGTCTGCCTCGCCTTGATTAAGTCGTCCTGTACCGCCATCGGGAAGGTGGATTCTACATACGGAGGCAGTTTCCTGCAGGCGCGATCGTTTTACAGGACTCAATCCGCCTGCAGCCATACTTGCAGCTTGGGGAAGGGGTTCTCCAAGCCTTGCAGGATACGCTCGCGCGTGTCGGGGCTAAACAACGACTGCGTGATACTATGCGCCTGCTGTTCTAAGGCGTCGTGAATCAGCGACTGCAGCTCCCATTCTAATTGCTGCAGGCGGCGCGTGTGCCAGTTGCCCGTTTGCTGTTGGTGCTGCTTGTGTTCTTCAATAAACTCTACCAGTTCGTCAACGCCTTTGCCGTTGATGGCTTCGGTTAGCACGATGGGCGGGTTCCAGCCCTTGGGCTTGCCACCAAGTTCGAGCGCATTACGCAGGTCCAGTCGCATACGGGTCGCCCCTTCACGGTCGGCTTTGTTCACCACATACACATCGGCGATTTCGATGATGCCCGCCTTCATCGCCTGCACCACATCGCCTGCTTCGGGCACGAGGGTAAGCACGACCGTATCGGCGACGAAGCGCACATCTACTTGCAGCTGCCCCGCGCCAACCGTCTCAATCAGCACGAGGTCGTAGCCCGCCGCTTCCAGCACGCGCACGGCAGGAGGCACGCCACGCGACAGCCCACCGATGCTGCCTCGACTGGCGAGGCTACGAATGTACACGCCTTCTAATGCCTCGTCGAAACGGATGCGGTCGCCCAGAATCGCGCCGCCACTGAATGGGCTGGTTGGATCGACAGCCAGCACGCCCACACGATAGCCCTTCGCCTTCAACCGGGGCAATAGCTGATGGGTCAGCGTGCTCTTCCCTGCACCCGGCGCACCCGTGATGCCCAATTTATACGCTTTGCCTGTGTATGGAAACAGTTGTGCAAGCAGTTCGAGGCGCGCTGGCTCACGCGATTCGACCAGCGTAATCGCCCGTGCAATCGCGCGCACCTCACCCGACCGCACGCCGAGCGCAAGCTGATCGATGGAGTCGGTCTTCAAAATGGGCATAGATAGCAAGATTATACCTTTCACTGCCTCTGGAGCGTTGACTTCCGCCTCGATTTTCTTAAACGGTATAATTGCCGCGATGAAGCCGTCTTCGGAATGGCTGAGTATTCGGGTTGTTGCGCCGCCACCTGCCTGGGACGCGATAGCAGCGGTGCTTATCGATTCAGGCTGTGCGGGCGTGGAGTTGCGCGAGCAGCCCTACAGTGTGGTCGCTTACTTACCGGCATCCGAGCAGGCGCAGCTAAGCGCGATCGAACAACAGCTCCAGCGATTGCCCGATTTCGAGTTGCCTCCCGTCCAGAAGTTCGAGGTACAGCCCGTGACCGAACAGAACTGGCACACGGCGTGGCGACGCTATTTTCGAAGTCGGCGGTTCGGCTCTCGAATCCGCGTACAGCCCAGCTGGAGCCGCCACAAGCCTGCACCGAGTGAGATCCTGATTCAGTTAGACCCCGGCTTGGCCTTCGGCACGGGCGGACACGCGACCACCGCACTCTGCCTGGAGCTTCTGGAAAAGTATGTCCAGCCCGGCATGCGCGTGGCGGATGTAGGCACAGGTACGGGTATTTTAGCCATTGCAGCGGCGAAACTGGGCGCGCAGGAAGTGATAGCTGTTGACGATGACCCGCTTGCTGTTAAGATTGCACTAACAAACTTGGAGCGCAACGGCGTCGCCGAGCGTATCCACGCGCAAGTGGGCGACGGTTTCTACTCGTTGACGGGAACGTTTGACCTGATTGTGTGTAACATTATCAGCGGGTTCCTAATCGCAAGCGCGCCACAGGTACCGCCGTTGCTGCGTGTGGGGGGCGTATATGTGATTTCAGGAACTAGTGGGCGCAACTGGCGTGGAGGTGTGCGCCGTGCTATCGAGTCGGCAGGCTTACAGTTAGAGGAGGCGCGTAAACGACGCACATGGGTCGCCGCCGTGTTTCGCAAGCCCTAACGCCGCGCGCGCTACCGCGTTTCTTCGTGCCCCGTAGTGTGCTGGAGTCAGGGGTGTTGCCCGATGAGGTGGCGCATCAGGTGCGGCATGTGCTTCGTCTGGGCGCAGATGACTGGGTCTGCCTACTCAGTGGCGAGGGAAAGGTCTACCTGGCACAGTTGGGTGAGCAAGCCCGTATCGCCCAGGTTCAGCCGAGTGCGCTGGATACCGAGCTGCCGTTCCGCGCGACTGTGTTGCAGGCTTTGGTGCGTCCTGAAAAAGCGGAGACGGTGATACGCCTGTGCGTGCAGGGCGGCGCAGGCGCGGTTCACTTCGCGCCCAGCGAGCGGTCGGTGGTGAAATGGGAGCCAAGTAAGCAAACCAAGCACGGCGCACGCTGGCAAAAGATTGCGCAAGAGGAAGCAGAACTTGCCTGCCGTGTGCGCTTGCCTCAAGTGCGCATGTTAGAGAGCTGGCAAGCCGCCTTTCGCGAACTGCCGCGCCCTGTGTTTATATTGGACGAATGGGAGGGTGCAACGCTCCTCAAGCAGCGAGTACGGCGCATGCCCATGCCTCCGGAGTTAAGCTTGGTGGTGGGCGCGGAGGGCGGCTTCAGTCCTTCCGAGCGTGAGTGGATGGCGGGGCAGCCTGAAGTATACGCTGTATCGTTGGGAAAGCGCGTGCTGCGCACGGAAAGCGCGGCGTTCTATGCGCTGGGGCAACTAACAGCACTGTGGGAATAAAACAAGCCGAGCGCAAATCACGCTCGGCTTGTAGGTGCTTAGCAAACGAAGCCTTTAGCAACCAGTGTCTTCGGAGTCGGTCACGCCCGTGCCCGGCACGCCGTGCAGGTCGTTGTACGGACCGTTGACACCGCTGGGGGTGCTGGGGACCGCTTGCAGGCGTCCCTCGTCTGCCAGTAGCCCTTCGCCAGCGACTTCACGCCAGTTGTAGTAGGAGTTGTTCGCGCCCACGCGGGTCGGCGCACCGTTGTAGGCAGTGGCGGGGGTGGGGAACTGGTTCGCAGGGGCGATGTTGCGCACCGCGTTCCAGCGCCACCACTTCGCGTGACCGTCAGCGAAGTTAATCACCAAGCCCTCTTTGTGGCGGGCGAAGCCGAGGAAGTTGAAGTACTCCAGCGCAGCGGCGTTCTTGAGGTAGCCGTCGAACAGCATAATCGTGTTCACCGGAGCCTCTAGAGCCGCCATTTTGGTAACAGGGGTGCGCTTCTGGATGTTCGCGCCGCAGAAGTTCTCACCAAACAGACCAAGGTTCGGGATGTAGCCCACGTATCGGAAAGTGCCAACCGCAGGCGCGGGCGAGCCGGCCGCCTGCACGCGCTGGGGCCAGTCGATGCCGGGACGGTAGCTGGGACACACAAAGATGTCGACGTTCTTAATATAGGGTGCTAACACATCGTAAATGGCGAACAGGCGCAGCTGTCCCGCTTCGTTGCGCCCGAAGTAAGCGCTCATTGGGAATGTCTCGTCGTAATCTTGCACGTACATCAGCACGCTCGTTGCAATCTGCTTCTGGTTGTTGGTACATTGCGTCTGTCGTGCGCTTTCGCGCGCCTGCGCAAACACAGGGAAGAGTATCGCCGCGAGGATTGCGATAATCGCAATCACTACCAGCAGCTCAATCAGTGTAAAGCCCTTGCGATTCATAGTTCAGCTCATACCTCCTATGGTGTGTGGCTCCCAGTAATTAGGAAAAGGCAGTCCCACAGCGGGCTGCCCTCAAGGGAGTTCTCTAATTATACCCCAAATGCTGACTTGTCAAGAGAGTTCCAACAAATCCCGTATTTTTTCGGGTTACTGGTTGGACTGAGGATTTTGCGCAAGGGTTCGTCGGCGGGGACGCCTATGCTACGAAGGGGGTGGGTTTCGTCGTCGGGGACGCCGACGCTACGGCTGGGGTGTGTTTCGTCGGCGGGGACGCCGACGCTACGGATGGGGTTGGGTTCGTCGGCGGGGACGCCGACGCTAC
>CAYVKB010000089.1:0-7928 GCA_964451985.1 uncultured Fimbriimonadales bacterium
AGCGTCGGCGTCCCCGCCGACGAACCCACCCCCCGTAGCATCGGCGTCCCCGCCGACGAAGATATGCAGCGTCTAAAACCCCTATTAGTCCTCGTACTCACTTCGCCCGATGAACTCCCCCCTGATTGGCGTCTATTCCACGCCGTTCAGTGGGTAGTTCCGAACGGGCTTGCGCCGAGCGCGGAGGCGTTGCACTGGCTCCCCGACTTACCTCTGTGGGCGGCGTTCCGCTTTCCACCTGAAGTATCCGCCGACGAAGTGCTACGCACGCTGGAAGTATGGTCGCCCTACGCGGAGCGATTTGTGCTGGACACTTACCATCCGCAGCAATTAGGCGGCACGGGCGAGGTTCAGGATTGGCGTCGCGCAGCGACGATATGCCAGCGCGCTCCTAAGCCCACAATTTTGGCGGGCGGACTGAACGCTGCGAATGTAACGGACGCTATTCGCGCAGTTCAGCCTGCAGGGGTAGATGTGAGCTCGGGTGTGGAGGCGTTGGTAGGGCGCAAAGACCACGCGCAGGTGCGGGCGTTTATTCAGAACGCGAAGTCGGCGTTGGAGGGCAGAGTTGAGTAAAGCGCCGCCGCCCGTGCGCGAGCAGTATGGCTCAGCGGGCGCAGGTGCACTCGCGATCCTGGTGTTCCTGAACATCATCTGGGCAGGAGCAAACGCCGCTGCGCTGGTGATGATGCAAAATCATCGCCCCGAATGGGTTGCAGCGTTCCGGTTTATCGGCACGTCGTTGCTGATGTTGGGGCTAATCGCGTTGCCTCCCGTGCGCCGCGCGCTTGCACCACGATTCCCGCGCTATCTGCCTCACTTCTTTACGGTGGCGGCGATTGGCTTTTTTGGGGTCACTACCGCCTACATCTGCTACTTCTGGGGCACACGCCTCAGTACTGCTACCGAAGCCACGCTACTGGTCTCCAGTTCACCTATTTTCTATGCGATATTGGCGCGTCTATTCTTGAAAGAACGTTTCCCACCCGAGAAGCGGCTGGGCATCTTGTTGGGCATCGCAGGCGTGTGGGTGATTGTGAATAAGGGGTTGCTGCTGCGTGAGTTTTCGGGCGCGACGGCGGGCAATTTGCTGGTACTGCTGGGCGTGTTGACCGAGAGCGTGAATGTAGTGGCTGCCAAGTCGCTGGCGATGCGCTACTCGGGCGTTGCGCTGTTAACTGTAGAGGCGTGTTTTGCAGCGATTGCCCTCACGACGGTCTCGCTGCTGTTCGCGGGCGCGCCGAACCTGCACTGGACGCCCACCGACTTTGGCATGTGGTTCTACCTCACGGTGATTTGCACGGTGTTTGCCTTCTCTGTGTGGTTTTACTTGATGGAGCGTGCGCCTGTAGGGGCGATGGGCGTCACGATTTTCGCGCAAACACCCGCTGCCGCGTTTATCGGCTATTTCCTGCTGCACGAGCAACTCCATCCGACCATCTGGCTGGGCGCAGGGCTGATTGTAGGGGGAATCCTGTTGACGCTGAGGGCAAAAGGGTAGGTTTATTCAAGTTCGTTCGCCCAGCGCAACAGGTCTTCTTACATCAATCGGTTTATGGATACTGCGTGCTACCTGAAACAGGTATACTATCCTTTGAGATGACCACTTCCGACTCGTCGCCGCGGTGGCGGCGTGTGCTGATTAAGCTCAGCGGAGAGGCGTTTGCGGGCGATCAGGGCGTGGGCTTGAACCCCGACGCGATCGACTACCTCGCCTGCGAGGTGATTGCAGTGCATCGGCTGGGCGTGCAGACGGCGATTGTGGTGGGTGGAGGCAACATCGTGCGCGGCGCAGCCATCGCCCCCACAGGTATCGAACACGCTACCGCCGACTACATGGGAATGCTGGCGACAGTCATCAACGCCCTCGCACTGCAAGCCGCCATCGAACGGCACGATGTACCCACCCGTGTGCAGTCGGCGATTGCCATGCAAGCCGTCGCGGAGCCATTTATCCGACGACGCGCCATTCGTCACCTCGAAAAAGGGCGCGTGGTCATCCTAGCTGCAGGCACGGGCAACCCCTTCTTCACCACCGATACCGCTGCCTCGCTACGCGCGGTGGAACTCAACGCCGACGCCTTGCTCAAAGCCACCAACGTCGACGGCGTGTACGACCGTGACCCACGCAAACATCCCGACGCCGTCAAATACGAGACCCTCTCGTTCGAAGAGGCGCTGCAACGCCAACTGCGGATTATGGATTTAACCGCCTTCACCCTCTGCATGGAACGCACGATGGAGGTGGTCGTGTTCAATATCTGGGAGCCAGGCAACCTGCGACGAATCGCGTTAGGCGAACCGATTGGTACCACGATTCGCCGCGAACCCTAACGAAGGAGGTAAACGCTATGT
Organism: uncultured Fimbriimonadales bacterium; assembly: GCA_964451985.1. Taxonomy (GTDB): domain Bacteria; phylum Armatimonadota; class Fimbriimonadia; order Fimbriimonadales; family GBS-DC; genus GBS-DC. The sequence continues at coordinate 2,356 of CAYVKB010000089.1, forward strand.
CGAAACACGAACTCAGTACCCCAGCCAGCGCGGATATCCTGTTCAAAGACGCCGAAGAGCGCATGAAACACGCGATAGAACACCTCAAGCAAGACCTCGCGGGCTACCGCACGGGGCGTGCAAACCCCGCGATGGTCGAGCGCATCACGGTCGAGTATCACGGCACGCCGATGCAACTGCAACATCTGGCGTCTATCACCGTGCCAGAGCCGCGCCAACTGCTGATTCAGCCCTGGGATCAATCCGCTGTGCCCGCGATTGAGAAGGCGATTCAGAAATCGGAGCTGGGTGTGAACCCCGTCAGTGACGGGCGCAGCCTGCGCATTACCCTGCCCCCGCTAACTGAAGAGCGACGCAAAGACCTCATCAAGCAGGTACATAAGCGTACGGAAGAGGGGCGCATTGCCATCCGCAACATCCGCCGCGACCTACACGAACACCTCCGCCAAATGCAGAAAAACAAACAAATCTCCGAAGACGAACTGAAACGCCACGAGCAGCAGATGGAAAAACTCACGCACAAATATATCGAGGAGATTGATAAACTGCAGAAAGCGAAGGACGAGGAGCTGATGGAGGTCTGAGGCGCGGGCATGCAAACCACTGACTGGCGTGAGGAGGCGGCGCGGCGCGGCGTGGACTTAGCCCGCCTGCCCCGCCATATCGCGATGATTATGGACGGCAATGGGCGGTGGGCGCGGGCGCGCGGCTTGCACCGCCTGATTGGACACGCGAATGGGCACGGCACGGTGCGCCGCATGGTGCTGGGCTGCGCCGAGCTGGGCATCGAAGCGATTTCGCTGTATACCTTCAGCACCGAGAACTGGCGACGCCCGCAAGAGGAAGTAGCGGGGCTGATGCGCCTGCTGGAGCGTTCCGCCCGCGAGGAACTGCCCGTGATGATGCGCAACGGAGTGCAAATCCGCTTCAGCGGACGCCTGTGGGAACTCTCGGAAGAACTGCAAGCCATCCTGCGCCGCGCCGAACAGATGACCGCGCATAACCGGCGCATCACTTTGCATTTAGCCATCAACTACGGTGGGCGTGCCGAAATTGTGGACGCCATGCGCGCCATCGCACACGAAGTGCAAGCGGGACGCCTCACCCCCAACGCTATCGACGAGGAGACCATCCAAGCCTTCCTTTACCAGCCCGACCTGCCCGACCCCGATTTGCTGATTCGCACCGCCGGTGAGCGACGCACCAGCAACTTCCTCTTGTGGCAGACTGCCTACACGGAACTATACATCACACCTGTACTGTGGCCCGACTTCACGATGGAGCATCTCATCGAGGCGATTCTGGACTATCAGGGGCGTCAGCGCAAGTTCGGTGGCGTGCTGGAGACGGTAGTTGGATAAAATAATCTTGTGAAAAGATATCAAAACGACCTTCTGTTCTCCCATGAAATTACACCTATACCGCCGATAGGAGCGAAAAATCTTTATCGGAGACTATGCAGCAAGCACATCTGTTAGATTTAGGCTTGATTCGCTACGAACCCGCGCTGCACATCCAGCGCACATTACACACTCAGCGTGTGGCAGGTACAATACCTGACACGCTGCTGCTGCTGGAGCATCCACCTGTGATTACGCTGGGCAAAGCATTCCACCCCGAACATCTTCACCACGCCCTCGAGTTCTATGCCCAAAAGGGTATCGAGCTGTATCCTACCGACCGCGGCGGCGATGTGACTTGCCATAACCCCGGCCAACTCGTGGGCTACCCGATTTTCGATATCTCGCAGCGTGGGCGCGACCTGCACAAGTTCCTGCGCGACATAGAAGAAGCACTGCTACGCGCTCTCGCTACCTTCGGAATCGAGGCGCATCGCGAGGTGGGTTTCACAGGCACTTGGGTGGACAACGCCAAAATCGCTGCGATTGGCATCAAAGCGTCCAAGTGGGTCAGCATGCACGGCTTTGCGCTGAATGTGAGCAATGACCTGAGTCTATTTAGTACCATCGTACCCTGCGGTATCGCCGACCGCCCCGTGACCTCGATGGAGCAAGTGTTAGGACGCGCCGTGCCGATGGACGCTGTGAAACAGTGCGTTGTGCAAGCGTTTGAAGAGGTATTCCATTTGCGGTTCAACACCCTGACACTGGACAGCGTAGACACCTCACTGCGCTCGGAATAACGGGGTTTTTGCAGTAAGCAAGAATTGCTATTCCGAACACAGCGAGGAATCTGCCTGCGCCTCAACAGGTACAATCCTTACTATGCAACCCCTGACTCAGATTGACCGTGAAGCGTGGCGGTTCATCAACTCCGTAGCGATTGTAACAGTCTCCATCGAGGGCATCGTGAACGCGATGAGCGCAGAATGGTGTGCACCCGTGTCGCTGAACCCCCCGCTAATCGGCGTGTTCGTGGGCGAGGAGCGGTTCACACGCGGACTTATTGAGCGGGTGCCAACCTTCGGAATCAGCCTGATTGCCGAGAACCAGGCGTGGATTGGGCGCGTGTGCGGCAGGTACTCTGGCGGCGAGGTGAATAAGATTGCGGAATTTAATATCCCCATCGAGCCTGCCCAGTTTATCGATGCGCCATTGATTGCAGGCGCGGCGGCTCAGTTTGAGTGCCGCGTTCTGGATCGGCGCGTGTACGGCAGCCACATGCTCATCGTCGGCGAGCCGTTGCGCGCCGTGGGCAGCCCCGATAAGCGCGCGATTGCCTACTCTCGCGGGCGGTTTTACAAGTTAGGTGAGGAAGTATCTGTATAAGGTTCCTTTCTAATGCCGTTGCATTCGGCTATAATATTAGCCATGCGGTTCATCATCGGGTTGCTTGCAGGAACTATTCTATTTACCGCCTGCGGTACGAAGGAGACTACGCGCGCCGAGCAGGCACTGTTTGAGCAAGGCGTGCAGAAACTGGAAACGCGCGACTATGAAGGAGCGGCGCAGGCGTTTCGGCAGTTCGTGGAGCAATCACCTAACCTCGCTGTTGCGCTGCGAGAGGTCTTCCAAGCGTATATGAGGCAGGCGAACCGTCCCACTGAACAAGCCTACGATTTCCTTGTGCAATACGAGCCACGCGCGAACGAAATCAAGGTACAGATTGACCGCGCGGGCTACTATCAGGTGTTGGGCACGCTGGCGTTCCTATCGGGCAAGCGCACAGAGTACGCTCGATGGTTCGAGAAGGCGTTGGAACTTGACCCGCAGAACCATCCGGTGATGAACAACTACGCTTACGCTTTGGCGGAAGACAGGCGCGACCTTGAGAAGGCACTACGCCTGATTCGCCGCGCAATTGCGATTAAGTCCGATATTGGTGCGTACCATGATACACACGGTTGGGTACTCTACAAACTGGGACGGTATGAAGAGGCACTGCGCGAGCTGCGCATCGCTGTGCAAACCGCGCCTGACACTGCCGACTTACGCTATCACCTCGCTGCCGTGTACGCCAAACTGGGGCGACGCGATGACGCCCTCGTGGAACTGGAGAAGGCACTAGCGTTGCAACCGGGGCATGAGGAGTCGCTGAAGTTGCGTCGAGAGTTGACCGGAGAGAGGAAGCCGTGAGTTTTATCCGGAAAATAGGACTTGCCCTACTCTTTTTATGCCTACTCTTCTGCCTCAGCCCCCTACACGCCGCAGAAGTAAACGTCCCTACTGTTGCCCTGTCGGGGGTGCCTACCTCCGTCAGCGGCAGCGGCTTGCCTTCGCAGACTGCTGTCCAGTTGGAATTCCTGAATGCGCAGGACGAAGTAGTCACATCTGAGCGGGCGCAAACCGATGATTCGGGTGTGTTTGAACAGTCCGTGCGTCTGAACCAGACTGGCGCGTTGCAGTTTCGGTGGCAGGTAGGCGAGGTGTCGGGCGAGAAGCGTGTGCGCGTGATTCCCGCTTGGTGGAGCCTGCTGCCCCCACTCCTGGCAATCGCGCTCGCGCTGCTGCTAAGGCAGGTAGTGCTGGCGCTGTTGGGAGGGGTGTGGCTGGGCGCATGGATAATTGCCGGCGCAGACCCATTCACCGCCCTGCTGCGCGTGGTGGATACCTACCTGCTGAATGCCTACGCCGACCGCGACCATTTGCAAATCATTGGCTTCACGATGCTGCTGGGTGGAATGCTGGGTGTGATTACACGGGCGGGTGGGCTGAAGGCGATTGTGCGCACGCTTAGCCGTCGCGTGCGCTCCGACCGCAGCGTACAAATCAGCGCGTACCTGATGGGACTGGTGATTTTTATCGACGACTACGCGAACACGCTGTTTGTGGGCGCAACGATGCGTCCGTTAGCCGACCGATTTCGCGTCTCGCGCGAGAAGCTGGCTTATATTATCGACTCCACTGCTGCGCCCGTAGCGAATCTCGCATTGATTGGCACGTGGATAGGCTTTGAGGTCTCGCTCATCGCCGATAGTTTCAAAACAACGAGCGTAGGGCTGGAGCCGTACTGGGCGTTCCTGATGAGCCTGCCCTATCGGTTCTATCCGATATTTGCATTGGTGTTTATTGCATGGCTGCTCATCTGGCGGCGCGACTTCGGGGCGATGTATCGCGCCGAACAACGTGCTCGCGAGACGGGCAAAGTGCTCGCTGACACCGCCTCGCCGCTGGCGAACTACGAATCGGCGGAGCTACTACCGCCCGATCACCTGCGCGGCAGCCTCTGGAGTGCGCTGTTGCCCATTCTCACTGCGCTTGGCGGAGCGATTGCCGGACTGCTCTACACGGGCTACTACGGTGCACTGGACGCGGGCGAGGCTATTACGCTGCGCTCGGTGCTGTCTAATGCAAACTCGTATATCAGCCTTACGTGGGGCGCGCTGCTGGGCTGTATCACGGCGTTTCTGTGTGCTGTGCCGTCGCGTCTACTGAGCATGCGCGAGGCGTTCGACGCTTGGGTAGGAGGCGCACGCGCGATGGTGCTGGCAATTGTAATTCTCGGCTTGGCGTGGAGCATCGGCGATGTGTGCGACGAGCTACACACGGCTCAGTATCTGGTGCAGGCGTTGCAGGGCAACCTAAGTCCAGCGTGGCTGCCCGCGCTAACCACGCTCACCGCCGCTGCGATTAGCTTTTCGATAGGCAGCTCGTGGGGCACGATGAGTATCCTGATGCCGTTGGCAATCCCGCTGGCGTATAACCTCACGGCGGGCATGGATACACCCACGCAGCAGTTCTATCTGATTACGACCATCTCATCGGTGCTGGCGGGTGCGACGTTTGGCGACCACTGCTCACCCATTTCGGATACAACTGTGTTGTCATCGATCTTCGCCGGCTCGGATCATATCGACCATGTGCGCACGCAGTTGCCGTATGCGCTGGTGGTGGGCGCAGTAGCGTGGCTGGTTGGCGATGTGGCGACGGGGTTCGGGCTGCCCGTGTGGACTGCGCTGCTCATTGGCACTGTGCTGTTGGGTGTGATTGTGCGCGTAGTGGGCAAGCCGACGCCTGAATATCGGGAGTAGCCAAATGTTTTCTGGTTCATCGGCAGGGACGCCGACGCTATGAAGGGGGTGGGTTCGTCGGCGAGGACGCCGACGCTACGAGGAATGCACTCGTCGGCGGGACGCCGACGCTACGGATGGGGTGGGTTTCGTCGGCGGGGAC
>CAYVKB010000090.1:0-7745 GCA_964451985.1 uncultured Fimbriimonadales bacterium
AGCCGCCACCTCCTGCGCCGCCGCCACCGCCGCCCATGCCGCGACCCGGCGGTCCGAACGCACGACCAAACGGCGAGCTGGGACTCTCCTCCTGACGGTTGAAGATGCGTCCCGTCACGACGATTTCGCCTGGTTGCAAGCCGTCGGTGATTTCCGTTTTGGTGTTGCCCTGTATGCCGACCTTCACCTCGCGGCGCTGGGGCTGACCGTTTGTCATCACCTCCACGAACGCGCCCTGCGGGTTCTCGTTCACCGCTTCGTTGGGCACGGCGACCACATCATTTTTACGCGCCACCAGAAACTCGCAGGTGGCGTTCATGCCGGGCTTGAGGCGCGGGTCGGGTTTTTCGATCTCCACGCGCACTTTAATCACGGTCACGTTCTGTTCCAGCACGGCTTGCGGGTCGATGCGGCTGACCTTGCCTTTGAATCGCTCGCGCCTGAAAGCATCGACACGAATGTCCACAGGCTGTCCGATGCGCACACTGCCGATGTCGGCTTCGTCAACGGAGACTTCCACATACATGCGGCTCGTGTCGGCGATTTGGAGCAGTGTGTTGCCCTGCGAGAAGAGCGAGGTGCCGGGCGGTACGATGGTGCCCTGCTCCACGAATCGCGCAATCACCACGCCACCGAGCGGAGCGGTGATGGTGGTGCTATCGAGTTGCACACGAGCATTGTACAGCTGAGCGTCGGCACGGGCACGTTGGGCTTTGGCGGTTGCGATGTCCGCCTCGCGCAGCCGTATCTGACGCAGATTGGAGCGGGCTTGCGCTAAGGCGGCTTTCGCCTGCTCGTGTTGGGCGCGGGCTTCACGCAACGCCTGCTGCACGACTTCCACCTGTGCGCGGTTTGCCTCTGCCGAGCGCAGGTTCGCCTCCGCCTCCTGCAAGCGGGCGCGAGCAGTCTCCAAACGAGTCTGAATATCTTGTTCCAGCGTCTGTAGCCGTTGCTGGGCGGTGGTCTGCTGGGCGCGGGCGTTCTCCAGTTGCGCAGCGGCGTTGTCCACTTGCTGCTGCGAGACATAGCCGCGCTGCAGCAGGTTTTTCAGGCGTTCGTGGTTGCGCTGGGCAGTCTCTACCGACTGACGCGCCGCCTCGAAGTTCGCTTGTGCCTGTGCGCGCTCTTGTGGAATTGTGACCTTCTCTAGCTGTTCTAAGTTCTTGCGTGCGATCTCCAACGCGGTGCGCGCGGACTGAAGTTGTGCTTCGGTGACGGTAGGCTGCAATTTAGCGCGTTCTTCGGCTTGACGCAGGCGTGCTTCGGCGGCTTGCAGGTTCGCCTCGGCTTGCTGCACGGCGAGTTGGCTCTGCTCGCGCTGCAGGCGCAGACTCTCCTGCGCCTGTTCGATGCGGGCGTTCGCGGCTTCCAGGTCGGCTTGCGCCTGATTGAAAACCGACAGCGTATCGGCGGGGTCAATTTTCGCCAACAGTTGTCCCGGCTTCACCTCGTCGCCCACATCCACCAGCACCTGACTCACGATGCCGCCCGCTTTGGACTTCACATCCACGATGTTATAGGTACGCAGCACGCCCGTTGCCGTGATGGAGCGCACAATATCCTCGCGGGTAACCTCGGCAGTGCGGAGTTCTACTTCGGGTTCAGCGGCTTCAGTGTTACGCCCGCGCATCCAGAGCGCAATCGCCGCGATGAGAACGACGCCCATAATTAAAACGACTCGTTTATTCATAGCTCACACCTGAAGGATACCTGTTTCGCACGCGCTCTGAATTTAGACGCGGGCTATAGACGGATGTTCTGTAATGAAAACGCCGACACTGGCAGGCGCAGTATCGGCGTGGGGCTACTTGGTGTTGCACGGTGTTCTAGGGACCGCTTGCGCCCGTTCCTTGCGGTGCGCCTGGTGGCGGCGCTTGGTTGCCGAATGGATTCGACTCGCTGCCAAAAGTTTTCTCGACAACTGTGTCGCCTGTTGCCTTACTGGTGCTGGAGTAGAACCATGCGCCTATCAAACCCAACACCAATACGATAGCGACCACAACAGCCCAGGTCGGAATCTCTTTCTTCATCGTAGACCTCCATAGAAGAAGTTAAGGGGGCGAACGCCCCCCCCAACTCAGTTTACATCGTCGGTTGGCAACGCTGGTCGATGGCGGGGTTGTCACCCGGATAGGCGACCATCGGGTTCCAGTGGACTCCTGCAGGGTTGTAGTTGACGCAGGTGAAGTTCTGCGCGCCGGAACTGACACGTTCCTGCACCATCGCGCGATGTTGCGTGGTGGACATGCGCAGGTTGGGGTCTGCCTGAGTCAGCCACGACTCGGTCGCGCGCAGGGGATACCACTTGCTATGTCCATCCGCGAAGGTGATATTGTGTCCTTCGTGGCGTCCGGAGATTCCGAACAGGGAGTTCACAGGACCCGAGACGTTAATCCAGTACCCACCGCCGCCGCTGCAGGTGGTCACGCCGTCGGTCAGCACTACCATTTTCGCGGCTTCGCGAATGCGTGAGTAGTTAATATACTGCGAAGCGCACGCCGAGTCGCACGCGGGAATGCCCAACGTCCCGCAGGGGTCCCACATCGCGTTGCAGCCAGGGTCTGTACCCTCGCGGCACTGCCAGTAGGGCGCGAAGAACTTATTCATGCCAATCGGCATCGCGCGACGGTCGGTATGCTCGTTGTTGCAGGGGGGCGGATTAATCACAGGGTCTTCAGGCACAGCGACGTTCGACCAGAAGCGCATTCCACCGCGCGAAATGCTGGCGGACGGACATTCGAACACGCCCTTGTTCTTCACATAGGGGTAGATTTGGCGGCTCCAGAGGGAGTTCGCGATGCCTGCTCGTCCCCAGCACCCGCCGCTGGCAAGCTCAGGGAAATACTCGTCGTAATCGGTGGTGTACATGCTAATCGCCGTGCCCAACTGTCGCATGTTGCTGAGACATTGGGTCTTGCGTGCGCTCTCGCGCGCTCGCGCAAACACGGGGAACAGAATCGCCGCTAAGATGGCGATAATCGCAATGACTACCAGTAGCTCAATCAGTGTAAAACCATGTCGTCGCATCGTCAGCTGCCTCCTCGCCTATTAAATACACCTGCGCGTGCAGAAATCCTGCACACTATGTGGCTCAAGCATCTCTCTCAAGCGTGATTGTTAGGTACGACGGTCTCGCTGCATTCGGACAGGAATGTCCGTGCTACGATTGGTCGAGCAGGGCGGTGACGCCGGGCAGCTCGCGCCCTTCCAGAAACTCCAGAGACGCGCCGCCGCCGGTGGAGATGTGAGTCATCTTATCGGCGAAGCCGAGTCGCTCCGCCGCTGCGGCTGTGTCGCCCCCGCCCAATATAGAGACTGCGCCCGATTCCGCAAGGGCTTGCAGCACGGCGCGTGTGCCCTGTTCAAAAGGCGGGGTCTCGAACGCGCCCAGCGGTCCATTCCACACCACCGTGCGGGCGGTTTTTACGGCTTCACTGAACGACTGCGCCGTCTCTGAACCTATGTCCAGCCCCATCTGGTCTGCGGGAATCTGGCTTACGGGCACGGTTTGCGTGGGGGCGTTCGGCTCTAAGGCAGGCGCAACGACTACATCAGTGGGCAGCAGGAGCTTATCGCCCGCCTGTTGTAGCATTTGTGCAGCAAAGTCCAGACTGTCGGCGTCCAGCAGCGATTTGCCGATTTCGTTGCCCTGCGCCTTCAGGAAAGTGAACGCCATGCCGCCGCCAATCAGCAGTTTGTCTACCTTTGGCAGCAGGTTCTGAATGACGCCGATTTTGTCATGCACCTTCGCACCGCCCAAAATCGCCACAAATGGGCGTTCCGGATTGCCCAGCGCCTGCCCCAAGTAGCGCAGTTCCTTCTCCATCAGCAGCCCGGCGACGGCTGGCAGGTAGTGCGCCACGCCCTCGGTGGAAGCGTGCGCTCGGTGCGCGGAGCCGAAGGCATCGTTCACATAAATCTCGCCCAGTTTCGCCAACGCGCGGGCAAAGTGTGGGTCGTTCGCCTCCTCCTGTGGGTAAAAGCGCACATTCTCCAGCAGCGCAACCGAGTTGGGAGGCAAACTCTGCACGCCTTGCTCCACTGTCTCGCCGATGCAGTCGTCAAAAAACTGTACCTCGCGTCCCAACAGCTCGCTCAGGCGCGTTGCCACAGGGCGCAGGCTAAACTCCGGATTGCGCTGCCCCTTCGGACGCCCAAAGTGCGACATCAGTATCACCGTCGCCCCGCGCTCCAGCAGGTACTGAATCGTGGGCAGCGACTCGCGAATGCGCCTATCATCGGTAATCACGCCGTCCTGCATCGGCACGTTGAAATCTACGCGCACCAATACGCGCTTGCCCTGCACCTCGATATCGCGAACGGTTTTTTTGTTCATCGTTACTTCCCCTTCTGAGCTGCGTACAGCCCGCGTATATAAATAATTTGCCCTGCGTGATACACATCGTGCTCGGCGAGCATCAGGAACAGCTCGCCTGTGGTCATGCGCCCACCGCCGTAGTAGGGTCGCTCCACTTCCAAGTCGTCGTCGGTCAGGGGGGCAAGTGCGTCCAGGGTAGTTTCATAGCCTTCTTGCGCGATTTGCAACGCAGCGGCGAGGCTGCCGCCCATCGCGCGAAACCGATGCTCCATCGCGACCCAGTCCACACCGCCTTCACCGAACGCTGTGGAGATTTGCACTAACTTATCCGCGCCCAAGTGAAAAATAATCTTCAAAATCGTGCCATCCGCCCAGCGATAGCCCTTGTAACCGGTGGGAGGCGTCCACAGGGCTTCCTCGTCGGTCAGGTCGCACACCGCAGCTTTGAAACTGTGCCACGGACTGCCCTCGTAGTTGCGCACGATTAGCTCCTTCAGCAAGTTCACTCGCGTCTTCATCGGCTGCTCCGCTTTCAAATTGTACCCTGTGGGGCGAAGGGCGTCGCGCCTGCGTTCAGCAATTGCTGGTTGCCCGATAGTTCGCTCGTAAGCGGCGTCAGTGCGTACACTTTGCGCCCGTGCTGTAGCAGTTGCTGGCACAGTTGCACGATGTAGCCGTCGGGGCGCGCTTCAACTACAATCACCGCGCTCGCCAAGTAGCCAACCAGCGCGTCGCGATACTTACTGTTGGATGCGACCCAGCCGTCGCGTGGGCGGAACGGGCTAATCGCCAGCGCACGCTGCGGATTGAACTCTGCTTGCCAGATGCGGGCTTGTTTCAGCGGCTCTTTGCGTAAGTCCTCACCGAACGCGCTCAGCAAGCCCCTGTCCAGCGTCAGCACGTAGGGCGCGCCTTGCCGCACCGCGCACAGCAACGCGCGCTGATAGGCAGGCTGCGTCGCGCTCACAATCGGCGTGAAGCCCTGCACCATCAGGCTCTCGGCAATCTGCTCCAGCGCGCTCAGCCCAAGTGCTGACACGGTATGCGATGCCAGCAGCGCAAAGCACGGCTCTTGCAGCAGCGCGTGGTCGCCGTAGGAGAACAGTACGGCGGGCGGTTCTGGCATATCGTCCAGTGTGTGCGGATAGGCGGCGTCCTGAAAGCTCAACCAGCGCGCCCCACAGCGCGTCAGGTGCGCCTCCAATCGTTGCGTCTCTTCCAGTCGCCGCGGTAGGTTCTCGCAGATGGCGCTTACAGCGCGTGGGGGCAGCTGGTACTCGCTGCGAAGCGTCTCAGGGGGCAGTTGCAGCACCTCGTTAGGCGGCTCGCGGCGCACCTGCTGACGCTCCAACACATAGCGCAAGGTCTTACGCCCCACATCAGGCAACAGCGTCAGGAACAGCAGCCACTGGCGGTCGGTCAGGGCGTTCATACAGACAACGGCTCTTGATATCGTCTCAGCAGCTTTTCCTGCAAGCCTCCGCTTGGATACAACGCCTCCCACTTTTTGCGATTTTCTAGGGCGATGCGCTCCAGCTCTTCCAGATAGGTGTCGAAAACGGCGCGATGACGCAGGTAGTAGGCAATCAGCGGGTACACATCTTTCAGCTTCAGCACAGGAAAGTTCTGTACGATGCACTCTGGACGGCTGCCCTGCAGGAAGTTGATCAGCACAGTGTCTAAGGTGACGCGCGTGCCCCCCACTCGAATTGCGCCGTACTCGTCCACATGCAGCGGCGACTCAGGCGCGTGCAAACGCTCCAGCAGCTGCTTGGCATCCATAGCCCGAAGTGTACCCCCAGCAGGTATACTTCTTTCAAATGGCGGCACGGATTGGCGTTTTGACCGTCGAACTTTACATCGGCGGTTGTCGCTCGCTGAAGGAGAAGCGGCAAGTGGTGCAGAGCCTGATTACGCGCCTGCGCAACGACTTCAACCTCTCCATCGCGGAAGTCGACCACCACGATTTGCACCAGCGGGCGTGCATCGCGATTGCATGCGTGGGCAACCAGAGCGATTTCGTCAATCGCGTGCTGGATACCGTGCTGGAACGCCTGGAGACCGAAGGGCGTATCATACTACTGGAAAGCCATTTAGAGCTACTTTGACAAGGAGGACGCCGATGGGCGGACGGATGGAACGGCTGGAATCGCTCCTGACTGCCGAACTCAGTCAGGTGCTATTAAAGGATTTAGCAGGACAGGATTTGGGCTTGGCGACAATTACCGGCGTGAAGGTCGCGCGCGACCTTTCACAGGCGACGGTTTATGTGAGCGTGTTAGGCGACGAACGACGGCGCAAGCAGACACTGGAGAAGCTGCAACACTCGGCGGGCTATATCAAGGGACTGTTGGGCAAGCGGCTGCACCTGAAACGCATTCCGAAACTGGTGTTTGTCGACGATCCCTCGCTGCGCGATGCAGACCGAATCACCCGCCTGCTGAAAGATGGCTAAACCGACGATTGCGTGGATGCCCGTGCGCCTGATTCAGCCCATGCTGCAGGGTCAAATCAGCGTGCTGGAGTGGCTGCGTCAAGCCCCCGCATTCGGCGTGCAGGCGGTGGAGATATATCACGCTTTTCTTAGCGACGAAAACTTGCCACAGGTGAAAGTCGAGTTGAACGCGCTGGGGCTGCGCGTAAGCCAGATTACCTGCGCGCCTGACTTCACGAACCCCGACCCTGCCGTGCGTCAGGCAGAGCTGCAGGCGATGCGCCAGCGCGTGGACTGGGCGGCGGAACTCGGCACGGACGCTGTGCGCACCACTGCAGGCATGGTTCACGACGGCGTGGACACACACGACGCCGTTCAGTATGCGGTGGAGGGCATGGTCAAACTCGCCGAGTATGCCCTGCCTTGCGGCGTGTACCCCTGCTACGAGAATCACTACAAAGACCGCCTGTGGACGCGCGAGGACTTCTCGTTCCAGCCCGAACGCTTCCTGCAGATTTTCGAGCAAATCGAGCCGACACCCGTGCGCGTGAACTTCGACTTCGCGAACCCGCTGATGACAGGCACAGACCCCGTAGCAATGTTGCAGCGCGTGGTGCATAAGGTACACCATGTGCATGCGGGCGACCGTTTGCCAGGCGAGTACCAGCACAGTGTGTTGGGCGAGGGCGCGGTTCCATTCCAGCCACTGCTGCAGATTCTGAAAGCGCATGGCTACACGGGCTACCTAAGCATCGAGGACGGTCAGGCACAGGGTGACTCGGGCTTCCGCAAGTCGCTGGCGTTCCTACAGGCGCAGGTGGACGCCGTGTGGGGTGAGTGAAATCATCTTAGAGATATCCGCTGTACAGTTGACGACTTAGTCTTTGAGGAACTTACTAATGATGTTATGAGTCGTGTGTCGTCGGCGAGACGCCGACGTTACGGATGGGGTGGGGTTCGTTGGCGGGGACGCCGACGCTACGGATGGGGGGG
>CAYVKB010000091.1:0-2499 GCA_964451985.1 uncultured Fimbriimonadales bacterium
GTGGGCGGGTTCGTCGGCGGGGACGCCGACGCTACGGTGGGTGGGTTTGTCGGCGAGGACGCTGACGCTACGCAAGATGGGTTCGTCGGCGAGGACGCTGACGCTACGGTGGGTGGATTTGTCGGCGAGGACGCTGACGCTACGCGGGGTGGGTTTGTCGGCGAGGACGCTGACGCTAAGCACTCTGCTCGTAGCGTCGGCGTCCCCGCCGACGACTTCTATCACTCGCATCCGCCGTTGACATCTCCCATGCTGCTCGCCCTTACCGGAGGCGAGGATTACGAATTGCTAATTGCTGCACCGCCTGCGATTGCAGAGCGCATGCTCGCACAGATTCCTGCGGCAACAGGCGTTGCGCTGAGCGTTATCGGCGAGGTTATCGACGTGCCCGAGTTGTGGCTGCAGCACCCTGACGGTCGGCGCGAGTCGTTCGCGTTGTCGGGCTGGGATCACTTTGCGGGGTGAGCTCGGCTTGCACGGCGGGCGTGGGCGGTTGCGCCAATACCTGCCGCGCGGCGTAGCGGGCGGCGTTAGTAAGACCTGCAGGCAACACACCCAACCCGATTAGCCCCAGCGCACAGGTAAGCAGACAAGCAACCATCGACGCAGGGACACGCCACGCCGTCGCTGGCTCGTGCGGCTCGGCGTAGAGGCTGAAGGTGAGGCGCAAATAGTACGCCGCGCCGATTACGCTGGTCAACGCCAGCGCAAACGCGAGGATTATCTGGTTCGCTTCAATCGCCGCAAAGAACAGATACCACTTGCCCCAGAAGCCTGCCGTAGGCGGAATGCCTGCCAGCGAGAGCATCAGAATCGCCATCATATGCGCGGCGAACGGGCTGCGCCGATACAAACCTTGCAGCGCGTCTACTGTAGTCCTATCACCCGCTCGTGCCATCAGCGTCAGCACGCCGAACGCGCCCACTGTCATCAGACTGTAGGCAACCAGATAGTAAATCATGCCCGTCGTGCCCGTCGCGTTCGCGCTGACCAGCCCGACCGTCAGATACCCCGCGTGGGCGATGCTAGAGTAGGCGAGCATGCGCTTCGCATCGCGTTGAATCAGCGCGGCGGCGTTGCCCACCACCATCGAGAGTAGACTTAGCCACCACAGAATTGGCATCCACAGATCCGTCGCAGGTGCAACGCTCGCCATCAGCCGAATCAGTACGCCGAACGCTGCCACTTTCGCGACCGCCGACATGTAGGCGGTTGCTACTGTCGGCGCGCCCTGATACACATCAGGCGTCCACAGGTGGAACGGAACCAGCGACGCTTTGAAACCTAAGCCAATCAATAACAGCACGAGGCTCGCTGTCAGCAGTGCAACCTGCGCCCCCTCCGACTCCTGCCACGCCAATGGAATCGCCCTTAAATCGACGCTACCCATCGCGCCGTACATCAGTGCAATTCCATAAAGCAGGAACGCCGACGCAAACGCGCCCAGCAGAAAATACTTCAACGCAGACTCTTCCGAGCGCGACTCCGCTCGAGACAGCCCCGACAACACATAGAGCGCTATCGAGAGCATCTCCAACCCGATAAACATCACCATCAGGTTCGTGGTGGTGAGCATCGCCATCGCGCCTGCACTGGCAAACAATAACAGCGGATAGAACTCGCCATACCGCAAGCCCCGCGCCTCCAGGTAATCTTCCGAGAACAGCAGCGTAAGCGCCGTCGCACCCAACACCGCCAAACAAAGAATTGCGCCGAGTGAGTCGGAAACCACCATGTCGGAAAAGGTACTTATGCGCGATTGCCAGATGGCGATTTGGAAATATGCAGCAAGGGCTAACCCCAGCAATCCGACGGCGACCAGCGGTGCGCGTTGCCCACGCGGAAGGAAGAGTTCTGTTATCAGGGTCGCTAACGCGGTCGCAATTACAACGCCGATAGGGGCGAGCGCGCTCCAAGTAATCTCGGGCTTGACGAACGCTTCCATGCATCACCAAGTATACCTTTTCAGGGCAAAATCCGCGTTAGTGGGTAGGAACCTCCGCAAAAGTGTGGTATAATAAGTCAACGATTTCGCCCTGTTTATTTATCGTAAAGGAAGGTCGGGCGTTGTGCCTTGAGGCTCCCCTGTTTTATTCTTATTGCTGGTAGAGGGCGGCTATGCGATATTTTTGGTTATGTGGGCTTCTGGCAGGGATTGTTGCTGGAGGGTCGGCTCAGCCTCCCCGAACGCCTGATGGCGTGCTTTGGGCAGGTACGACCTTCCAACTGCGTGCAATAGCAAGTCATGGTGCGGGACAGACGCTCAGCCTCTCGCCCCAAGCGAGCGTAACGGTCGGCGTTGCTACTAACTGGCGCGTGATTTACGAGACCGAGAATACCCAGACCGTTTCAGGCTCTGAGGGCTGGTTCACGATGCTCATCTCGAACCGAGGCAATGCGGTCGACTCGCTGAATTTGCGGATGAAATCCACCGAGAGCAGCGACGCCAGTCCATGGACGTTCGCTCTGTTTGAAGAGCGTGAAGACGGTTCGGGCTTT
>CAYVKB010000091.1:2599-7624 GCA_964451985.1 uncultured Fimbriimonadales bacterium
CGGATGGGCGCATCGATGTGTACGAAGGTGGCAGCCTCGCGTTCGCCGATTTGCGCTTGCCCGGCGCAGGGCGGCAAGCCGTGCGCTTCTTATGTTTGCAAGATGGGCTGATGACGGTAGTGGTGGGAACTCGGATTGGGATGTACCATTTCGCCTCGCGCAAGTGGCAGTGGATTCACACACTGGATAGCCCGCCCATCACGCGGCCAGCACGCGATTTGCAACAGGGCGTGTGCTACGTGCTGACTCAGAACGGCTGGCTATATGCCATTAGCCACCGCACCGGAGCGCTGCTGCCGCTCTATCCCCATCGGCTCTTCTATGAGCAGACCATTACACGCGCCGCGTTGCACTGCCATACCCGCGCCGACCGCGAAGTTTCTTACCTCTACCTGCAGGCGCAGCTAAGCGACGGAACCGTGCGCACGCTGTTTATCACAGGCATAAACCCGCTGAACCGATTCGTGAACACGCAGATTCCTGCAAACGCGCCCATCGGAACCCG
This sequence comes from uncultured Fimbriimonadales bacterium, assembly GCA_964451985.1. Classification (GTDB taxonomy): domain Bacteria; phylum Armatimonadota; class Fimbriimonadia; order Fimbriimonadales; family GBS-DC; genus GBS-DC. Next base: position 3,105 of record CAYVKB010000091.1, read on the forward strand.
CTGGCTGTTCACAGGCAACACCGACCAAGACCTCGCCCTATGCTGGATCCCAACAGGCGCAAGCACCGACACTGTGCGCGGCGCAATCTACGGTTTCCGACTACGGTAGGTACAATATGCTTTGATGTGGGCAATTGAAACGCGCAATCTGCGCAAAGTGTTCCGACCGCTGCTGGGCGGCAGACCCCTCACAGCGGTCGATAATCTTAACCTGCAAGTGCCTACGGGAACCGTGTTCGGTTTTCTGGGTCCCAACGGCGCGGGCAAGACGACCACCATCCAGATTCTGATTGGGAATGTGTACCCCACCGCGGGCGAAGCATTCGTACTGGGGCGGCGCGCGGGCGCGTTAGCCGCCAAGCGCAAACTTGGCTTCCTGCCCGAAAAGTTTCAGTTCCACGATTTCCTCACCGCCGAAGAGTTCCTGCGCATGCACGGTCGTCTCGCCAAAATGGACGGTGCAACCTTACGCAAGCGCATCGACGAAGTGCTGGATTTGGTAGGGCTTCTCGAACGGCGCAAGAGCAAAATCCGCGAGTTCTCCAAAGGCATGCAGCAGCGAATCGGGCTGGCGCAGGCAATTTTGCACGACCCCGACCTCGTGATTCTGGACGAGCCGACCTCCGCGTTAGACCCACTGGGGCGCAGGCGCGTGCGCGAAGTCGTGCAGTACCTCAAAGAGCGTGGCAAAACCGTGTTCCTCAACTCGCACCTGCTGTCGGAGGTGGAGCTGAGCTGCGACCAGGTGGCAATCATCAACAAAGGGCGCGTGGTCAAGCAGGGCGTGCTGGACGACCTACTGGTGAACCGATCGATTGTGAGCGTGGAACTCAAGCGTGTGGAGCCTCAGGTACTGGAGGCGATGGCGAAAGTGGCACAGCGCGTACATCCGATCGACGAGCGGCGCGTGACAGCAGAAGTTGTCCATGAAGACGATGTGCCCGAACTCGTCCGCGCGATTGTGCAGGCGGGCGGCGCACTGATGGGGCTGCAGGCGCATCGCGAGACACTGGAGGACTTGTTTATCCAGACGGTGGAGGGCGAAGAGAAGTAGCGATGGGCGTGATTGTAGCGTTAACACTCAAAGAAGCGATGCGCCGACGGGCGTTTCTGGGCACGCTGATTATCTTGATTGGGCTGTATGGCTTAACCTTTTTGCCCCGCGCGTTCAAGGAGGCATTCGGTGGCGACGAACGACAGTTTGAAATCGGCGTAAACCTCGCCGTGCTGTTCGGCGTGGACATGATTAAGTTTTTCTCGTCGGTGCTGGCGATACTGCTTTGCGCGGGCGCGATTACGGCGGAGATTGAGCGTGGGTATCTGGCGGCGATTCTACCCCGCCCAATTCATCGTTGGGAATTGTATCTGGGCAAGTGGCTGGGCGTAATGCTATTCAGCGCGGCGAACGCCACGCTGTGGACGGCGATGCTTTGGGTCTCGGTGGCGGTTCAGGGCGAGCCACGCGTAGAGATGTGGCACGCACTGCCCTATGTGCTGCTGTATCCGATTCTGTATGGCACGCTTGCGCTGGCGCTCTCCAGTTTTCTGGGTGCATCAGTTGCCTCGATGTTCACGGTGGCGGCGGGCGCGTTCGCCTATTTCTCCGACCACTTCCTGCGCCCGATTGCAGGCTTTTTCGATGTGCGCTTGCTGCAACAGATGGTATGGCTCTCGGAATGGGTGCTGCCGATGGCGGTGCTGAAACGCCTTGTGCAAATCCGCGTGGACGCGATACTGCCGCCCGGCTTTGGCGACCGCCCCCGCTTTGGACGCCCTGATGTGTTGGAGTTTATGAACCCGCCCGTGCAAACGATGGATATCGCCTACGTGGGCGTCTACGTTCTGGTCGCGCTGATTGTGGGCGCGGTGATTTTCTGGAGGCGTGATGTGCAGTAATCCGATGCCAACGCCTATCCTGATGTACATTCTGAACTACACGCCTGCCATCGAACCCGCGCATGCACTGCGGACGGCGGAGCGTGCACTATCGGGCGGCGTGAACTGGATTACACTGCGCGTGCGCGATTTGCCTGCCCGCCTCGTGCTGGACGCCGCGCTGGAGCTGCGCCGTCTCACGCGCGAAGCGAACGCATGGCTGGGCGTGAACCCATACCCTGCCTTAGCCGAGTGGTGCAGTGCCGACGCACTGCATTTGCCTGAAGACGCGCCTCCCTACACGCCCCCCGCGCCGATGCAACTGGGCAGGTCGGTGCATAGCGTAGAGTCGGCAATCCGCGCGCAGGCGGAGGGCTGCCATTACCTACTGATCGGCACGATGTACCCCACCCTCAGCCATCCCGATAAGCCTGCCGAAGGCATTGAGCTGTTGCGCGCTGTACGACAGACGGTATCTGTCCCCCTCATAGCGATTGGCGGGATTACCCCTGAACGCGTGGCGGAGTGTCTGCAGGCAGGCGCACAAGGGGTGGCAGTGATTTCGGGCATCGCCGACACGGACGACCCCCAAACCGCCGCTACACTTTACTGGGCGGCTTTGGGCGATGCTGCAACTTGATGTTCAGCACCTCCACTGCCAGCGAAAACGCCATCGCGAAGTAGGTGTAACCCTTCGGAATCTTGTATTCAAAGCCCTCCGCCATCAGCTGAAACCCAATCAGCACCAAAAACGCCAGCGCCAGCACCTTCAGCGACGGGTGCGTGTCGATCATCTTGCTGACACTGCCCGCAAAAGCCATCATAAATGCCACCGAAATCAGCACGGCGGTGACCATCACCCATAATTCGCGCGCCAGCCCCACCGCCGTAATCACCGAATCCACCGAGAACACCAAGTCTACCAGCAGGATTTGTATCACGACCACCGTGAGCGTGAGCCGCTTGGGAACGTTGACCTCTCCCTGCGCCGCTTCCACCTTGTGGTGAATCTCGTAGGTGGCTTTACCCATCAGGAACAGCCCGCCCCCTATCAGAATCAGTTCCTTCCCCGAAAAGTCCATCCCGAACACACTGAACAGTGGCGTCTGCAGGCGCATAATCCAAGTAATCGAGAGCAGGAACACCACGCGCATCAGGAATGCAAGGCTCAGTCCAATCACTCGAGCCTTTGTCCGCTGTTCGGGGGGCAGCTTGTCAGACAGAATCGAGATGAAGACGATGTTGTCAATCCCTAACACAATCTCCAGCGCCGTCAGCGTGAGTAGCGCGATAATGGCTTCCATACCGAGTGCAATTGTACCTGTCAGGTATCCTATCGGCGTGAGCTGGTACGTTCTAGGCGAGCGTGAGCGGATGCGTTCGGGGCAGTTTGTGGCGGTGGCGGCGGCGTATGACGATATGACCGCGACGCTGGTGCGCGACTATCTGCGCGAGCATGGCATCGGCGCGGCGTTCCCGCCCGTCACCTATTTGTACGCACCGCTAATGACACGTATTTGGGTGCATGCCGACGATGAGCAGGAGGCGTTGCACCTGTTGCAGGAGTTGCAGACGGAGTGGCAAGTCGTATGATAGAAATTGCCGTGATTGGCGCGGGGTCGTGGGGCACTGCGTTGGCGTGGTTGCTGGGGCAGAAGGGCTACACGGTGTGGCTGTGGGGGCGTGATGCTGCACAGGTGGAGCACATCGCTGCCGAAAGAGTAAACCGTCGCTACCTGCCTGAGACACGACTGCCAGACACTGTGCGCCCTACTGCCGATATCGAGCCGTTGCAGGCGTGCGCCGTGTGGGTGCTGGCGGTTCCGTCGGGCGCATTGCGCGAGACGCTTGCCCTCAGCCCGCCTCCGAACGCTGTACTGGTCATCGCTGCCAAAGGGCTGGAGCCAAGCACGGGCAAGCTACTTACGCAGGTCGTGGACGAAACCGTGCCCGATAGCGAAGCGCACACAGTGGTGTTGTCAGGTCCGAACCTTGCAGTGGAGCTAGTGCGCGGCGCGCCCACAGCGACCGTTGCCGCTTCGCGCAACCTCGCCTGCGCCGAGCAGATTCAGGAACTATTCATGACACCCCCGATTCTGCGCGTGTACACGAACGACGACATCGTAGGCGTGGAGCTGGGCGGCGCGCTGAAGAATGTGTATGCGATTGGCGCAGGGATTAGCGACGGCATGGGCTTCGGCGACAATACGAAGGCGACGCTCCTCACGCGCGGCTTGGCAGAGATGATGCGTCTCGGCGTGGCATACGGTGCGCGTCCTGAAACTTTTATGGGCTTGACTGGCGTGGGCGACCTATTCGCGACTGCCGTGAGCCGCCTGAGCCGCAACTACCGACTGGGCAGAGCAGTGGCGGAAGGTATGACCACCGCACAAGCTCTCCAATCGCTGGGTCAGGTAGCGGAGGGCTACCCCACGGCGCTGGTTGCGCAATCACTATCGGCGCAACTCGGCGTGGAGATGCCCCTGCTGAACGCGATTGCCGCCATCCTGCGGGGCGAACGCGCCCTGCGCGACGCGCTGGAGAGCCTAATGACCCGCCCTCCCAAAGGTGAGCGAGAGTTCGAAGTGCGCGCCGTATAACTACCAGCGCACCGGCACAACTTTACGCCCACTGAAAGTGTCCAC
>CAYVKB010000092.1:0-7531 GCA_964451985.1 uncultured Fimbriimonadales bacterium
CCCCCTACTATGTAAACCTTCGTGTAAACTTTTTTTACATTTTAGACGCCGACGAACCCCATCCGCGTAGCGTCGGCGTCCCCGCCGACGAAACCCACCCCACAGCGTAGCGTCGGCGTCCCGCCGACGAGTCGACAAGATTACCCCTTCACCACGCCAATCGGACGGAGTTTCGCCACCTTGCGCGCGATGCCCGCGTTATGCACCACCTCTACCACATTCGCTACATCTTTGTAGGCGTAGGAGGCTTCCTCTGCAAGGGTGGCTTTGTTTTGCGCACGTACGAGGACACCCTGTTGCTCCAACTCTTTAGCGATGTTGCGTTTTTGCGCCTCGCGTAGCGCGCCTTTGCGACTCATCTTGCGCCCCGCGCCATGGCAGGTGGTGCCGAAACTCTCGCGCATACCCTGTTCCGTGCCCACCAGCACAAATGAATATCGCCCCATATCGCCCGGAATCAGCACGGGTTGTCCCACTGCCTTGTAAGCGTCGGGCGTTTCGGGGTGTCCAGGCGGGAACGCCCGCGTCGCGCCCTTGCGATGCACGCACACGCGAATCTTTTTACCGTCCCACTCATGATCCTCAATCTTGGCGATGTTGTGCGCCACATCGTACACCTGGTACATGCCCAAACTTTCGGGCGTAGATTGGAAGATTTTAGCGAATGCTTGGCGCGTCCAGTGGGCAATCGCCTGACGGTTCGCAAACGCGAAGTTCGCGGCACAGTGCATCGCCCGCAGGTAGGTCTGCCCCTCTTCTGATTTAATTGGCGCACACGCCAGCTGGCGGTCGGGCAGGCTAATGCCATATTTCTGGTGCGCCTCTTCCATAATGTCCAGATGATCCTGGCAGGTCTGATGCCCGAAGCCGCGTGAACCGGTGTGAATCATAATCGTGACCTGCCCAGCCTGCGTAATGCCCATCACGGCGGCGGCTTGCGGGTCGTAGATTTCGTCCACCACCTGAATCTCAAGGAAGTGGTTACCCCCGCCGAGCGTGCCCAGCTGGTCTTTGCCGCGCTCGATAGCTTTCTCAGTAATCACATCGGGGTCGGGCATATCCAGTCTACCGTTCGCTTCGGTGTGGGCGAGGTCGTCTTCCCAGCCGAAGCCGTGTTCCACCATCCAGTGCGCGCCTTTCAGCATCACCTCGCGCAGTTCGGTGCGGTTGGTTTTAATCAGCCCCTCGCCGCCAAAGCCCGCTGGCACATCGCGGAAAATCTGGTCAATCAGTTCTTTCAGGCGTGGACGGACTTTTTGTTCTGTTAATTCTGTTCTTAAAAGCCTGACACCACAGTTAATGTCGTACCCGATTCCTCCTGGTGAGATTACACCTTCTTCTAAATCCATCGCCGCCACGCCGCCTACAGGGAAACCGTAGCCCCAGTGGATGTCGGGCATCGCGATGGAATAGCCCACGATGCCTGGCAGAAACGCAACATTTGCCACCTGCTCGGGGGCTTGGTCTTGCTTGATTTGCTCAATCATCTCTTGGCTGGCGAAGATGAGACCGTCCACGCGCATGCCAGGTTTGTAGCTTTTCGGAATGCGCCAGCGGTGGTCGTCCACCTGCTCCAGCGGTCCCCTCCAATATTGGCTCATGGAACGTCCTCCCAAATGGATTATACCCTGCGCCCTATTGGGGCGTAGGAACCCCTGGATGGTTTATGGCGATGTCCGTATGGCAAAGACCCTGAATATCGCTAACTGTTGGGGAGCGTGGGCGGCGTAGCTTCCTACCACCCACGCTTGCGTCAGTGCCCGCCAATCTCCACCGCTTTATAGCCCCCGCGCGCCCGGTAGTAGAAGAATTGTGCGCCAAACAGGAATATCAAAATCAGCGGTAGAATCGCCACGTAGCGGAAGGTCATCGCCGCGCCGTGTCGGAGGGCTTCATCCAGCACCGCCTTCTGCTGCTGCGCGACGGGGTCGCCCTGCGCGGCGCGTTCGGTAATCTGCTTCGCTGCTTCGGGGCTATACTTGCCGTCCACCACCACCAGCTGGCGAACCTCAGGCGTGAGTTTCTCGATGGTACTCAGGTCGTAAATGCGCCCCATGCTGGGACCCGCCAGCCCGGCAGCAATCATGCCCGCTGCGCCCATCACAGCAAGCAGGAACTCGCCACCGCGCGGATAGCGTTCGGACACCACGCCCAACATCGTGGGCCAGAAGTACGCCTTGCCGAACCCGAATACCGTCGCCGCGAGGAACGCCGCACCCGCCGTGAACGAGACGCTCAACAGGTACAAGCCCAGCGCCGCGAACGCCGCGCACACCGCCAGCAAGCCAATCGGTGTGAACACGCGCGCCACGGGACCCGCCACCAAACGCAGCACAAACATCAAGCCTGAAGTGTACACTAAGAACAGGATGCCACGAATGCCCACCGTGTCGGTCAGCACGGAGCCGACCCATTGGTCTGGTCCCAGCTCGGTAATCGCGGTCATACACATACACAGGATGAGCAGCAGCACGCCTGGTCGCAGGATTTGCAGGAACATCTCGCCCATGCTCACGCCTGAGGCGGCGCGCTCGGTTTCGGGGAACCGCTCCGTCCAAATCATCGCTCCGTAAATCAGCGCGGGCAGGATAATCACGCCCAGACGCACTTGCCACGACGCGCTCATAAACTCCGCCAGTGCAAAGGTCGCCAGCCCACCAATAATCAGCCCACCGGGCCACCACGCATGCAGCACATTGAGCTTATGCGTTTTGTCGTTCGGATACATCGTGGCAGCAAGCGGATTAATCACCGCCTCCACCGTGCCATTCGCCAAGCCCACCAGCAGCGTGGATAGCAACAACGCCGCGAACCCAAAACTCGGCGAGACAATCGTGAATAGGATGCCCAGAATGTGCCCCAGACATGCCAGTTTCAGCAGGCGTCCCATGCCGAAAGTGTTCACCAGCGGTCCCACAATCAGAATCGCAAGAGGGAAGCCCCAGATGCCCATCAGGTTCACCAGTCCCTGCTGCTCGTGGCTGATGTTGAAGGTGTCGCCCAGTTCCTTGAGGATGTCCGCGCGGATTGAAAACGCCATCGCAGTCGTCACCAGCGCGATGCAGCTGGCGATGAACAGTTTGTTGTAGTTATAACTCCCCTGTGCCATGTCGCCCTCCTTGAATTGCGCATTAATTCGGCAACTAAAAACAGTCTCCTGCTATTTCTTAGGTATACTCCCCTCTGATGCGAGTGGCGCATATCAGCGATGTGCATTTGGGCTACCGCGCGTATGGTCGCACAAACGAGTTTGGCATGAACCAGCGCGAGGCGGATGTGCTGAAGGTGTTCCGCGCCGCCTTGCGTGCCGCTCTGCAAGCCGAACCCGACCTGATAGTGATTACGGGCGACTTGTTCCACGCGGTGCGCCCACCGAACTCCAGTCTGATTGCCGCTTACAAATTCCTAACGGAGTTGCAAACACAGCGCAGGGGCGCGCCACTGGTTATTATCGCGGGCAACCACGAGACCCCCCGCATCGCCGAAAGCGGCTGCATCCTCGCGCTACTGACGCACATTCCCGGCGTGCAGGTGGTGTACGACCAGATTACGCAGCTGGAGTTGCCCATGCTGGATGCCTGCTTGCTGTGCATTCCCTCGCGGGGCGTAAGCGAGCTGGAACAGCGCATTCTGGAGCCACACCCGAACTACCGCTGGAACCTGATGTTGCTACACGGGCTGCTGGAGGGCATCACGCCGTTCGCGCTGGAACGCCCGATTGACCGCCGGAAAATTGTACGTGAGGAGTGGGACTTCATTGCGCTGGGCGACTGGCATATGTATACGCAGGTCGCTCCCAACGCCCTCTATCCAGGCGCGACGGAGTTTACCAGCACCAACATCTGGGACGAGGCGGGAAACCCTAAAGGCTGGCTGCTGTATGATACAACCACGCGCACCCATGAGTTCCACACTCTGCGCACCCGCCCCGTGTATGACCTAACTCCCATCGACGCTACTGAACTCACTGCCGACGAGTTGAACGGGCTAATTGAATCTCGTGCGAACAGTGTGGAGTCGTTCGAAGGAGCCATCGTGCGGCAGCGTGTGTATAACGTATTACCAGAGTTGCGCAGCCGCATCGACGGCGAGTTGCTGCGCGAGTTGAAAGCGCAGGCGCTGCACTATCAGTTAGATCTACGCGCTCCACGAGTGGGCTTTCGCGGGGGGCAATTGAGCGTGGGCGAATCCGAAAGCGACGCGCGACTCACACTTGCCGATGAGTGGCAACTGTTCGCCCGTTCGTATCCCCTGCCCGCCGATATCGATCGCGAGGCATTTATCGTGCTGGGCGTGCAGTATCTGGAAGGCGAGGCAAGCGAACCGAAAGTCTGAGATTCCCCACTACCCCAGATAACGCAACTCTGCCACTCCTCCGTTTGGCAGAGGCACATCCTTGACCTGCTTCTCCAGATACCGTGCCAGTGCGCCACGCAAGCCTTTACACCATGGGTTTTGGGGCACATCTGTCAGCACAACAATCAAGTAATCGCGCGCTCGCGTGAGAGCAACATAGAGTTTACGCAGTGACTCATCCTGCTCGCGCTGTTGGGTGCGCTCCTTGAGTAGCTTTAGGGGCAACGGCTCGTAAGGAGTGGGGTGGTCGGGGCGCACAATCTGCAACGCCACTATGCGCGCTTCAGTGTCCACCTCCAGCCCCACCTCGCGCAGGCGGCTGCGAAACGCCGTATCCGCCACGAACACCACAGGAAACTCCAGCCCCTTCGCGCTATGCACCGTGTAGAAGCGCACCACATTCGCCGTCTCCTCGTAGGTGGGGGCGTTGCCCTCGCGCTGTTCCAGGCGACTGGTCAGCTCCAGTTGTTGGGCGAAGTCGCGCGGGTGCGTTGTGGGCTGCTCCAGCGCCATGCTCAGCAACTTGCGCACATTTGCGACTGCCTGCATACCTACCTCGCCCCGACTTAGCAGTTTCGACTCGTACAGACTCGCCTTCAGCGCATGTGCTAGAATTGCCCCTACACTCCACTCGCCCACGCGCTCAGTCAGCGGCTCAAACCACTCGCGGAACTGGTGCAATCGCTCGGCGTCGGGTGCGTCTAAGTCGCTTACGGTGTCCCAACAGCGTTGAATGGGCATCTCGGCTTGCTCGGCGTATAATCTCAGCAGCGTGAGGGCATCCAGGCTCAGCCCTGCGAACGGCGAACGCAACACGCTTAGTAGCACGAGGTCGTCTGCAGGCTCGCACAGAGCGCGCAGTAGGTTCACTAAGTCGCGCACCTCGTACTGCGCCCAATAGCCCCGCCCGCCCCCCACCACATAGTAGGGCGTGCCGACCTCCCGAAACGCCCGCTCATACTCTTGGACTGCCGTGAACTGATGGAACAGTACCGCGAAATCGCCGTATCGGGCAGGACGCTCCGCGCCTGTGTCGGGGTCGTGTATGAGCAGGCTGCCGTTTTGAACCCAACGCTGAATATGGCTGGCAATCAGGCGCGCTTCGGCGGCGGTGTCGCGTTTGGGCAGTCGCCATACCTGCACGCGCCGCTCTGAAGGAGCAGGCGCAGATGGACGAGTCGGCTCCAAACGCAGGAACCGCGCCCCCCACACATGCCCAAACACCAGTTCTACAAACGCCAGAATGTCGGGATGCGAGCGGAAGTTCGCCTGCAACGGCACAAGGCGTCCGCCGTTCTGTTGCGCCCGTGCCTGCCAATTCTCGAACACGCGCGGGTCGGCGTACCGAAAGCCGTAAATCGACTGCTGCGCGTCGCCCACCACCATCAGGTTGCCCCCACCCGACAGGAGATCGATAATCTGCGCCTGCAGCCCATCAATATCTTGCGTCTCGTCTACCAGTGTATACTGAAACAGCCGCTGATAGCGTTTACGCACCGTCGCCGAATCGCACAGCATCTTCAGGGTACGGATTTGCATATCGTCGAAGTCCAGCGCATTCTGATTCTGCTTCAGGGCTTCGTAGGCATCCAGATAGACGATAGTGAGTTCCAGCAGGGCACGTCCGACGGCGTGCGCGCGTTGCTCCAGCATGTTATCCAGCCCGCTCATCAGACTTTGCCACTGGAGCTGCGCGGCGGGATCGGACTGGTCGGCAATCAGCGAGCGTGGGTAATCCGTCACCAGCCGCGCGGCGTCCGGGTAGCAGGCGTGCCACTCACGCAGGTTGTCGGCGGTTAGACCTTGATGGCGCGTGGCGTTAGCGACGCGGTCTACAAGCACATACAGCGACTGCAACGGGTCGCCGCGTGTGCTATCCAAGTTCAGGTGGTCGGTGATGAGGTCAATCAGGGGATCGGTCTCGAAATCGCGTGGGGTTCGTAGCAGCGCGGCTAAGGCTTGGTGGAACGCCTCGCGCTTGAGGTGGTTCGCGGCGGGACTGGGCAGCACGCCCAAGTCAGGCGATACGCCTGCTTCAAAAGGGTTCTCTTGCAGCAAGCGTCGGCATAGGGCATGAACGGTGTGGATATAGGCGTTCTCGATGCGCGTGCGGGCGTCGTACAGTCCACGCGATTCCAGCTTGCGGATGATGCGCGTTTTCATCTCGGCGGTGGCAGCGCGCGTGAAAGTGATGGTCAGGATCCGTTCGGGCGCGACGCCTCGCTCGGACACTAAATGCACGAACCGCTCGGTTAGCACGCCCGTTTTACCTGAGCCTGCCCCCGCCACTACCGCTAATAGTCCATCGCCGTGCGTAATCGCCGCGTGTTGGTCAGTTGTCCAGCGCATGGCTATCTTGAATAATTTCGTGCACGAAATTCTATAGGGTCTATCTCAAGGCGTGAATGCGTGGGGCGATAGGTTTCACAACCGTATTTTACCGACTTTCCTAACTTCGCTTGAATCGCCGCTCGATGTCGTTCCAGCTCAGCGTAATCGTAATCGGGCGTCCGTGGGGGCAGAGGTAGGGGTTCTCGGTGCGGGCGAGATCTTCAATAAGTTTGTGCATTTCAGAAATGCTCAGCGGGTCGCCCGCCTTCACAGCCATCTTGCACGAGGTGGTAATCCAAATCTGCTCGCGGGCGACGGGGAGGCGTTTGCTGACAGAGAGATCCACGAGCTCGTCGATAATGTCTCGCAGAGTTTGCACTGGGTCGCCTTTGAGCGCGGCGGGTACCGCACGGATAAGATACGCATCCGGTCCGAACGGCTCCAGCTCGAAGCCGATGGCTTGTAGTTCTGGCAGTTTCTCTTGCAGCAGCAAGGCGTCACGTCGACTGAGTTGCAGGGTTTCGGGCGTGAGCAGGTGCTGCTTGGGGATGGGCAGTGCGCCCCGCTCGCGACAGAGCTGCTCGTACAGCACGCGCTCGTGGGCGACATGCTGGTCAATCAGTACCAGTCCTCCCTTCGTGGAGGCGACGATGTAGGTGTTTTGCACCTGCCCCAGTATCTGGAGGTCTTCCAGCAGGTGGGCGAAGGGGAGGTGGGCGGTGGAGAGTGGCTCTGCGTCCAGTAAACTTGGCACGATAGTATTCTCACTATCGCTTGTGCTTGTCGTCGGCGGGACGCCGATGCTACGCGCGAGGCTGGTGTCGTCGGCGGGGACGCCGACACT
>CAYVKB010000093.1:0-7393 GCA_964451985.1 uncultured Fimbriimonadales bacterium
ACTGCTTGGGCGGGACGCCCCAATCGACACGGAGCGATGCGAGAGTTTTGGAAAGAGCCTCTGAGTGAGGCGCGGAAGCAGGAGTTAATCGATGCGCTGGCGCAGCAGGTGGTGAAGCGCGGGCTGAGTTCGCCTGCTGTGCTGTTTTTGGAGCTGCATAAGCCGTTCGCGTTCATCGGCTCGCAGGCGGGCGTGGTGTTCGCGCCGTTCCTTGCCCCGTTTCTGGGCTTCGAGCGCGTGGATGTGTATACGCAACTGCTGAGCGAGCGCGAGAACTGGGATCGATTAATAGAGCGTATTGAAGAGTTAGAAGAAGAGAAACGGATGCAAATGGCGCAGGAGTAGGGAGCGATGACGTATCAACATGCACAGGATAACTGGTTCGCAGCATTAGTGATTGGCTTTATCGCGCTGGCGGTATTGATAAATATTTTGCGGGCGCGGGCGGGCGCAGAGCTTTACATCCGCCGCATTCCGGGATTGGACGCTATCGACGAAGCCATCGGACGCTCGACCGAGCTGGGACGCCCCGTGACAATGATACCGGGCTTGACAGCGTTCGGCGTGGAAGCGGTGCAGGCACTGACGATATTTAAGTACATCACCAAGCAGATTGCTCGCTTTGCAACGCCCATGCGCCTGCTAACGGCAGACCCGACGGTGTTCGCAGTTGCTCAGGAATCGATAGCCGACGCCTACAACGAGGCGGGACGCCCCGACCTGTACGACGCGGACAATATTCGGTTTCTTTCCGACCGTCAGTTCGCGTTCGCGTCGGGTGCAGCGGGCTTGATCCAGCGCGAGCGCGTCGCCGCCAACTTTATGTTCGGTGTATTCTTCGCTGAGTCGCTCATCTTCGCCGAGACGGGCAACATGGTCGGTGCGATTCAAATTGCGGGTACGGTCAGTTTTACGCAGGTGCCGTTCTTCGTAGCGGCGTGTGACTACACGATTATCGGTGACGAGTTCTATGCGACCAGCGCGTATCTCAGCCGTGAGCCGGTGCTGCTGGGCAGCCTGGTGGGGCAAGACCTGGCGAAGCTGCTATTTGCTATGACCACTGTTGGGGGCGTTATCGCCGCCACGATTGCAGGCACCGATGCGCCGATTATTAAGCTGCTTGGTCAGCCTGGCGGCTGGGATGCGTTCTTCGAGTGGCTGCGGGGAGGTGGGCAATGATATTCACCGACCTGATTGCGCAGTGGCAGCTCCCGGAGCAGAATCGGTATCTATACGCGACGCTGGTGGCGCTAGGCGCGTTCGTGCTGATGTTCGGGCTAATCCCCGTGTTGCAGTCGCTGCCCCCGCGCGGGCGACGCGCCCTGATTGTAACGGTCACCTTCCTCGCAGGGCTGTTTTTCGCGGCGGAGTTCTTTCTGCCGGTGAAAGGCGCGGGCGAAATCCTGTTCCCTAACCCCGACGACAATAAGAACTTCCTCACCGACACGATTCAGCCCGCGCAGAATATATTGCAGATTATCGGTGCGCTGGCGTTGGGGCTGGGCACTTACGGCTTGGTACGCCTGCATCTTCGCAACGTGGTGCAGAAACGTGCCCAGTGGGGCTACAGCGTTGTGCTTTTGGTCTCGTTTGTGGTGATGGCGTTCCTCAGTATCGCCAAGTCGATGATGGAGCGCCAGTTGGTAGCGGAGAACGACACGGTCAAGCAGGGCTTCACACTGCTGTTTGACTTTACGCTGGTACAGCTGGACGCAGCGATGTTCTCCCTGATTGCGTTTTACATCTTCTCGGCGGCGTACCGCGCATTCCGCATTCGCTCGGTGGAGGCAAGCATTCTGATGTTCACGGCGATGGTCGTGATGATTGGCGTGGTACCGCTGGGCGCGTATCTGAGCTACGTGGTATTGGGGCTACCTGCGGAGCCTGCTCCTGAAGGCGCGAGTTTCCTGACGCAGGTGCTGCACAACATCGGGCTGCCCAAAATCGCGAACTGGCTGCTGACGCAGTTGAACGCGCCCGCCCAACGCGCCATCGAGTTTGGCGTGGGCATCGGTGGGCTGGCGATGGCAATCCGCCTCTGGCTCAGCCTGGAGCGCGGCGTAACCTAAGGAGGCGACCTATGCAACCCCCAACGATTTGGCAACGGATGTTAGGAATCGATCGGCGGCTGCTCTATCTGCTGCTGTTCGTGAATATCATCGTGTTCCTGCTGGCGCCGATTCAGATGCCTGCAAGCATCTCGCCGCCCGTGCAAAAGTTCTACGATGAGATCGAGAAACTCCAGCCCGGTGATTTGGTGATGGTTTCATCGAACTGGAGCGCCAGCACGATTGCTGAGAACCAGCCGCAGCTGGAGGCGGTGCTGACCCACCTGATGCGCAAAGGTGTGCGGTTTACCTTCATCTCCATCGAGGCCCAATCGCGCGACATCTCGCTGCGCCTCGCCGAGCGCGTCACCAAAGACGCAGGCTATCAGTATGGAACTCAGTGGGCGCACTTCGGCTTCGTACCGAACTTCATCGTCGCCATCAAAGGCATGGTGAATGATTTGCCGGCGACCATCAAGCAGGATGTGAGCGGCACGGAGATTAGCCAATTGCCCGTCGTGCAGGGCGTGAAGTCCCTCAGCGACTACAAGATGGTCATCGACGTCACGCCGTCGGCTACTGTGCCCACGTGGATTTCCTACAGTCCCAAGAATCTGGTGATTTTGTACTGCCCAACCTCCGTGATGGCAGCAGAGGCGTACACCTACCTCGATTCGGGGCAAATCAAGGGCATGATTACGGGCGCGAAGGGCGCACAGGAATACGAACAACTGCTGAATGTGGTCGGACTCGGCACGCGGTTCATGAATGCGATTTCGTTCTCCCATGTGCTGATTATCACCTTCATTCTGTTGGGCAACCTTGCGATGTTTATGAACCGCGTGCGAGTGAGGCAGGAGGAGTAATATGGATTGGCTACAACAGTTCTTACCCCTAAGCGCGGAACGGCTGAACATCTGGATTGGCGTGCTGTGTACGCTCGCCATCTACTCGCTGCTGTACCGCGAGAACCCGGTGTATCGCTTTTTTGAGCATATGTATATCGGATTGGCGGCGGGCTATTCACTAGGACCCGTGACAATCGACATCCTGTATCGGTACTGGATTGAGCCGATATGGGTGCAGGGCTACTGGGCGTGGGCGTTCGTTGCGCCGTATGGGATGTTTCTGTATTTCATCTTCAGCGAGCGCTATGGCTGGGTGAGCCGCATCGTGATTGGCACGCTGATTGGCGCGTCGTCGGGCGTGTTCTTCCAACAGTTCAGCTCGCTCTATCTGCCCCAGCTCAACAGCACGCTCCAGAAACCGCTCTGGGTGGGTGACGCGAACCCCAATATGACCTACGGGATGATGATTAACAACATCCTGTTCGTGGCGATTCTGCTCTCCGTGCTGACCTACTTCACGTTCTCGTATGAGCAGCGGGGTCCCGTGAAGCGCGTGGCGATTTGGGGCAGATGGTTCCTGATGATTGGCTTGGGCGCGATTTTCGGCAATACGGTGATGGCGCGTATGGCGCTCTTGATAGGGCGCATCTATTACCTGCTCAACGACTGGCTGATGTTGCGCGTAGGAGGCGGTTGAGATGAGTATCTACCAGAATCGTGTGGGGAAGTTGCAGCAGGCGATGCTGCGCGAGGGTATTGATGTGTTTCTGGCGTCCACGCAGGTGAACATGCAGTACCTCAGTGGCTTTTCGGAGCCGCCGCTGGAACGGCTGATGTTCCTGATGGTGCCGCAGGGGGGCGACCCTGTGTGGTTCGCGCCTGCGCTAAGCGCGGAAAGCACCGCCACCAACCCTGCGGGCTGGCAGACGCGCTACATCTGGCACGATTCGGACGGTCCGGCCCGTGCCTTGGAAGCCTGCACGCGCGACTATGACTTAGAGACCGCCGCGATTGCTGTGGACGATGAGATGCCCGCGGCGTTCCTGCTGATGCTACAGGAGGCGTTGCCCGCTGCGCTGTTTCGGCGCGGGGGCGAGCTGATGGGCTGTGTGCGCGCTGTGAAAGACGCCGACGAGTTGCACTGCATGCGCGAAGCCGCCCGCCTCACCGACGACGCGCTCGCCGCTGGACTGGAACGCTGCATGGAGGGCTACAGCGAGTGGGCAGTAGCAATCGCCATTCAACGTGCCTTATTTGACTCTGGCTCCAAGCTCGCGTTCGGCATTCCACTGGTGGCGGCGGGCGAAATGAGCGCGATGCCCCACCACACTACCAGCCAGCGTCCTCTGCGTCGGGGCGATGTGGTGATTATCGACTTCGGTGGCGTGTACAGAGGCTATTGTAGCGATATCACGCGCGTTGCCAGCGTTGGGCGGGCACCCGACGAGGCGCGAGCGATTTACGAAATCGTGTACGAAGCGCATATGCACGCCCGCGAGACTGCAAAGCCCGGCGTGCCCGCCCGCGAGGTAGACGCTGCTGCCCGACGAGTCATCGTGAAAGCGGGCTACGGCGACTACTTCATCCACCGCACTGGACATGGTATCGGTCTCTCCGTCCATGAGCCGCCCTACCTCGCCCAAACCTACGAGGGCATGCTAGAGGTGGGACATTGCTTCACCATCGAGCCAGGCATCTACATTCCGGGTAAGTTCGGTGTGCGCATCGAGAATGTGTATGCCATCACCGAGAACGGCTGCGAGTCGCTGAATGCTGAGCCGCCGATGCAGATTCGAGAGATTGAATAACTATATCGCCATCATCGTTGCCACTTCCAGTTTGCGTAGGTCGATCGTTTTAGTGGCGGTTTGAATGTACTCAATCGGCACGGCTACGAGCCGCCCGCCCTCCGTACCGACCATCTCGTTGGTGTGTCCGTCCAGCAGGCGTTGTACGGCGAACACGCCCAGTTGCGTGGCTAACACACGGTCGAACGCCGTCGGCGCGCCCCCGCGTTGCATGTGCCCCAACACCAGTGCACGCAAGTGGTACGGCGTATGTTCCTGCAGGAACTTTTTCACATCCTCTGCTCGCGCTGCGCCTTCTGCTACCACGATAATGCTGGAGGTTTTGCCCCGCTCGTAGCTGTCGCGCAGTTTGTCCAGCAGGTCTACCAAATCGTAAGGCACTTCGGGGATGAGAATCGCCTCTGCGCCCCCTGCCAGCCCCACCTCCAGCGCGATAAACCCTTTGTGCCTGCCCATCACCTCAATGACGAACACGCGGTCGTGCGAATACGCTGTGTCGCGCACTTTGTCGATCGCTTCCAGTGCGGTGTTCACAGCGGTATCGAAGCCGATGGCGTAGTCGGTGCCGGGGATGTCGTTGTCAATTGTGCCGGGCAGCCCCATGATTTTCACGGGGCAGATACGGCTCAGCTCCACCCCGCCGCGCATCGAGCCGTCGCCGCCGATAATCGCCAGCGCGTCGATGTCGTACTTGTCCAGAATCTGTGCCGCTTTCCGCAAGCCTTCGGGCGTTTTGAACTCCTCGCAGCGGGCGGAGCGCAGGATCGTGCCTCCACGATTGATGATGCCACCCACCGAGAGGGTGCTCATCGGCTCGATCTCCTCTTTGAGCAAGCCGGCGTAGCCCCGCTTGATGCCGTACACCTCCAGCCCTTGATAAATCGCGCTGCGCACAATCGCCCGAATGGCGGCGTTCATGCCGGGCGAATCGCCACCGCTAGTCAACACTCCAATCCGCTTGACGCTCATATCGTACCCCCAAAGTTCGGTTTTCGTTTCTCCAGAAAGGCGCGGATACCCTCTTGCCCCTCCTCGCTGACGCGCAACTCGGCGATTCGGGCGATGGTCAGCGAGCGCAGCTCGTCAGCGGGCAGAATCAGCGCGGCGTGCAGCAGCATTTTCGCCGCCGCCATCGCGCTCGAACCGTTCTGCAGCAGGCTCTGCACAACGGCGTCTACCTCAGCATCCAGCTGTTCTGTGGGCACCACGCGCTGCACCAGCCCGATGCGCAAGGCGGTCTCGGCGTTGAATCGTTCACCCGTGATGAACAGTGCACGGGCGTGCCCATAGCCGATTTTGCGCAGCACATAGGGCGTGATGACGGCGGGAATCAGCCCCAGCTTCACCTCGCTGAAGGCGAACAGGGCATCGGGCGTTGCAACAGAAACATCACAGACCGCCACTAAGCCCGCGCCACCGCCCATCGCCGCGCCGTGAACCCGTCCTATCACAGGCTTGGGGCAGTGGTCAATCGCCTCGAACATCCGGGAGAGCGCGCGGGCGTCTTCCAGATTTTCGGCGAAGCTGTAGTTCACCATCTTGCCCATCCAGTTCAAATCCGCCCCGGCGCAGAACGACTTGCCCGCGCTTTGCAGCACTACCACGCGCGTTGCCTCATCCTCGCGCAGGGATTCGAACACCTCCATCAGTTCAGCTATCAGTGTCTCGTTGAAGGCGTTATGCACCTCCGGGCGGTTCAGCGTGATTCGCATAATGGGCGGTGTGCGCTCGATGATTAGAGTTGTCGCCATTCTTCCACCTCGTTCGGTTGCCAGCCGTACTTGCCCACTAAAGGCACAAACATACACTCGCCGAAGGTTTTCGCGCGGGTACGTGTGCCGTGCTTGGTGACGCGCGTCAGCAGCTGGTACTGGCGCGAGCCTATCGGCAATAAAAGTTTACCCCCATCGGAGCTGAGCTGGTCCATCAGAGGCTGTGGAATTTTGGGTGGTGCGCCTGCCGTTACCAGAATGCGGTCGTAGGGTGCATACGGGGGGAAGCCGCATGTGCCGTCGCCGATTACAAAAGTGGTGGGGGGCAAATCCAGTGGCGACAGGTTGCGGAGCGCTTGCAGCGTGAGTTGGGGAAATCGCTCAATCGTGGTGAGCCGCGCGCACAGCCTGCGCAAAATCGCTGTCTGATAGCCCGACCCTGTGCCGATTTCCAACACATTCTCGTCGCCCGTGAGTTCGAGTATCTGCGTCATCTGCGCCACCAGCGACGGCTGCGAGATAGTCTGCCCCTCACTAATTGGCAGTGCGTGATCGATGTAAGCGTACATCCGATGGCTTTCGGGCACAAACAGGTGGCGCGGTGTATGACGCACGGCGTCCAGCACGCGCTTATCGCGCACGCCTTTGGCTTGAATCTGCTCCAGCAGGGCTTCCAACTGCGCCTCATAATGGACGCCGTTGACGGACATATAATTTCGATTCGGAGCAGTGCACGAGATTCCTGTGAAGGGTATTGGGAAGAAGAGGGAGTGTTAGCGATGCTTGCGTAGGGGCATAGCGACACAGACACTGGAGGGCGTGCTTGATGTGCAGCGGTTGGCGGCTCGTCCTTCAAAGGACGCTTTTGCTGCACCGTCTTTTTTCGTCCGTGATGGGTGTGCCATAATAAAAAGCAGTTAAAGCAGGAGTCCCATCCCCCGACGCGAAATTGCTTGCCCATGAACTGGCGAGCGCGT
>CAYVKB010000094.1:0-7294 GCA_964451985.1 uncultured Fimbriimonadales bacterium
GCTACGGAAGGTGAGGACGTCGGCGAGGACGACGACGCTACGGAAGGTGAGGTCGGCGGGGATGCCGACGCTACGGAAGATGAGGTCGGCGGCGAGGACGCCGACGCTGCGAGTAGGGGATGTGTTCGTCGGCGGGACGCCGACGCTACGGGGGGTGGGTTCGTCGACGTCCTCGCCGATGACTCGCGACATTTGAAACTCCGATCGATTCCACGCAAAGCCCGTAAGCCAATTCCGCCAGTCCGGGCTATGACTCGGCAAATAGCGAGGGCTGCTGCGGGCGAAAACAAACCCCAGCGCGTCCGCGCCCGCCTCCAAAGCCGCCAGCGCGTCCGATTCGTTGGTCAGCCCGCAGATTTTGACCCACATCGCTTAGCCCAGGCGGTTCAAGCGCACGCGGTAGACGGTTGGACGCTCTTCACGCGGCGCGCCCACCTGCCGAAAGGCGTCGTGAATCTGGTCTTCGGGCGTGCGGTTCGGTGCTGGGGGCGCAAGCACGCTGCACTTGCCGCGCCACTCCACCAGCAGCCCGTCGCAGCGCGGATCCACCTGTTGTAGGCTCTGCAGCGGCTCGTAAGACTCCACCAGGTAGACCACATAGCGCAGCGTGGGTAGCTCGCTGGCGTCGATCGGCGGATGGTACGGATCTAGTAGCGCAGCGCGCGTGGCATGGTAGATGATTTCGTGGGCGCGTGTGGGCTGCTGCGGTTGCAGGCTGCCCATCAGCCCGCGCAGCTGCTCGCCCTGATACAACGCCACGAACACGCTGCCCGGCTCGCGCAGCACGCTGGGCAAGTGACGCAAATCAGGCTCAATCCGCGCGCCATCCAGCACCATTCGCTCCGTCGCCTGCTGCGCCAGTCGCAAGCACTCCTGCTCCAGGTTGGGGCGCGAGTTGCGCAGCTGTAGTTTCGGCTCCACCCCGTGCAGGATGCGCCACAGGTTCGAGCGGTGCTTCCAGATGACTAATGCGGACGCTGCTGCCAACACGCCCACTGCTGGTAGCGATAGCCCGCCGAAGTACGCCGCTACAGGCACGCTCGCCGCCGCCAGCACCGACCCCAGCGACACCCAGCGCGTTATGAGGAAGGTAATCAGCCACAGCGGGAACGCCACAGCAACAGTAATCGGCGCAGCCGCCAGCAGCGCGCCCAAGCCCGTCGCGATACCCTTGCCCCCCTTGAAACCCACCAGCGGCGAGAAGGTATGTCCCACGATTGCCGCCACACCCACCAGAATCGCCGACAGGTCGTCCGCTCCCGCACGAACCGCCAGAAAAGTCGGCAGGAACCCCTTCATTGCGTCCAGCAGCAGTACTGTGGCGCCTACCTTCGCCCCCAGCGCACGGAACACATTCGTTGCGCCAATGTTGCCGCTACCCACCTTGCGAATATCCACCCCGCGCAGTCGCGCCGCCCAGTATCCAAACGGCAACGCGCCCACCCAGAACGATGCAATCACAGCCGCTAAGAGAACTTCGAACTCCATCGCAAAGCGAATTATACCGACTCGCGTGGGCAGGTATACTCCATCCACCCCACGATGATTAAGTATCTCGGCTCCAAACGCGCGCTGATTGGCTGGATTACAGGCGTGGTGCAACAAATACACACGCACATGCCCATCCGCACAGTGGTTGACCTCTTTTCAGGCAGCGCGCGCGTGGCACACGCCCTCAAAGCGCAGGGCTACTTCGTGCATGCGAACGACTACGCCACCTACGCCTATGTGCTGGCGCAAGCCCTCGTGGAGGCAAACCGCGACGATTACCCGCCGGAGTGCGTCCAGCTGATACTGGAGACGCTGATGCAACTGCCCCCAACGCGCGGCTGGTTCACCGAGACCTACTGCGAACAAGCTCGCTATTTCCGCCCAGACAACGGCGCGCGTATTGAAGCCATCCGCGAGGCGATAGAAGCGTATCATGACCCGCTGCTCCGCGCTATCTTGCTCACCAGTCTGATGCTTGCAGCAGACAAGGTCGACTCCACCACGGGCTTGCAGATGGCGTATCTGAAGCAGTGGGCGCCACGCGCCTACAACCCCCTCAAGCTGGAGTACCCGCCCCTGCTTGCAGGCACTGGCAGAGCCTACCACGCCGACGCGCTTGAGCTCGTCGGTGCGCTGGAGGCAGACCTGTTCTACATCGACCCGCCCTACAATCAGCACTCGTATCTGGGCAACTACCATGTGTGGGAAACGCTGACGCTCTGGGACAAGCCCGACACCTACGGCGTGGCGTGCAAGCGCGTGGATGTACGGCAACGCAAAAGCCCCTTCAATCGGCGGGCGCAGGCACGCGAAGCGATGGAGAAACTCATTGGCGCAATCCGTGCGCAGCACCTACTAATCTCCTTCAATAACGAGGGCTACCTGAGTCGTGAGGATTTGGAGTCTATCCTGCGCGAATGGGGCTATGTGGCGTGTTTCGAGCGACCTTACAAACGATACGTGGGTGCGCTAATAGGTATTCACAATCCACGCGGTGAGAAGGTCGGGCAGGTCTCGCACACGCACAATCGCGAAATGCTCTTTTTAGCCACGCGCCACAGGAAGATATGGGAAGTGTTTCAAAACCTGTGGGACTCAACACGTTGTCGTAGTGGTTTTGGTAGGTGAACTGCCTACGCACCTCGTTCCACCCGATAGCACGTGCGCGTACAACCCCCCTTGCGTTGGGCGAGTATGACGAATCGTTTTCAAACATCGCCATCGTAGCGGGCAGCCCACGCGATTACCTAGACGACACCCCCCCGACCGCCCTGCTGATAGTGGAAATTGCCGACACCTCGCTCAAAGCCGACCGCGAGACCAGAGGCAGCCTGTATGCGCACGCGGGCACCCCCGAATACTGGATTGTGAACCTTAGGGAGCGCACGCTGGAGGTGTGCTGCGAAACTGCACCCGATCCGAAAGCAATTTACGGTGCGATGTGCCAGTAGAAGCATGTCTTAACCACAAGCGATACTGTATCGCCGTTGTTTCAACCTGTCGCGCCGACAGCGGTGGAGAGCATGCCGCCTTGAGTGCAACCGGCCTCCCCTCTTTGGAAGGCATCAGATGGGAGGGAGGTCGCTCGAATGCTACCTCAGGTGCGCCGACGCGCCTAACGCTCGATAGTCAGTACCTGAATCATATTCGTATTACCAGGCACATTCACAGGGATGCCTGCGGTGAGAGTGACTTTGTCGCCGCCTTTGACAAGACGGGTTTGGCGAGCGGCGATGATTGCCTGGGTGGTCATCTCGTCGGTGGTGTTCGTGCGCGGGATGAGCAGCGGTGCGACGCCCCACAGCAGGGTCAGCCTGCGCCAGAGGGGTTCGTTGTCGGTGAGGGCGAGAATCGGCTGGTAGGGGCGGAAGTGAGAGACCCAGCGCGTGGTACCACCAGAGCTGGTGGGGGTGAGTATCGCCTTTGCGCCGACCATTTGCGCCACTGTGCAGGCAGCGCGCGCCACAGCAACCGTCGCGTTGCCCGCCGTGCGTGCGTCTAACTCGCCCAGCTGTAGGAACTCCAGATGCTCTTCGGCGACTTCGGCGATGCGCGCCATCCAGCGCACGGCTTGCGTGGGGTACGCGCCGACCGCCGTCTCGCCTGACAGCATCAGCGCGTCTGTGCCGTCAAGCACGGCGTTTGCTACATCGGTCGCCTCCGCGCGGGTGGGGCGTCCCTCGCGAATCATGCTCTCCAGCATCTGCGTGGCGGTAATCACAGGCTTGGCGTGCTGGTTGCACAGTTGGATAATCTGTTTTTGCAGAATGGGCACTTCCGCTAGGTCAACTTGTACGCCCAAATCGCCGCGGGCGACCATAACGCCGTCAGCGACTTCCACAATCGGCTCCAGGTCGTCCAGCGCGGCGGGCTGCTCTATTTTGGCAATCACAGGGATATTCGCGCCCTGCTCGCGGATGAGGGCTTGCAAGTTCATCACATCCGTCACGGAGCGCACGAACGAGAGCGCAATCCAGTCTACGCCTGCGCGGATGCCTTCCAGCAAGTCCTCGCGGTCTTTGGGAGTCATCGAAGGCAGCGCAAGGGTACGGTGGGGCAGCGTTACGCCCTTTTGAGAACTCAGCACACCCCCTTCCAGCACGTTCGCCTCGAGCCGCTCGGTTTCCACCTGTGTGATTTGCAGTTCGATTGCACCGTCGTCCAACAGGAGGCGATCGCCCGGACGCGCTGCGCGGAAGACCTCTGCCACTGGCAGCGGGATTGCCGAATCGGTCTGTTGTTCCTGCAGGCGGAACTCCACGCTTTCATGTTCGCGCAGCTGTAGTGGCTCGTGCAGCGTTCCGATGCGGATTTTAGGACCTGCCAAGTCCAGTAGCACGCCGAGCGGGATTTTGTAGATTTGCTCAGCGTTGCGAATCCACTCGATCCACTGGCGTCGGACGTGCCAGTCGCCGTGTGCGGCGTTGATGCGGAACAGATTCGCCCCTGCCTCCACGAGTTCGTTCAGTTTCTCCTGCGTGCCGATCGCTGGACCGAGTGTGGCGATGATTTTCGTGCGTCGCATCTTTACTCTCCATACAGGCTAAACGCCATTTTGCCTGCATAGACGGCACTGGAGTCGAGTTCCTCCTCGATGCGCAGCAGGCGGTTGTATTTAGCAGTGCGTTCGCCGCGTGCGGGCGCGCCCGTTTTGATTTGCCCCACGTTCGTCGCCACCGCCAAATCAGCGATGAAGGTGTCTTCCGTTTCGCCCGAACGGTGCGAGATAATCGCGCTGTAGCCGTTGCGGTGTGCCAGAAGAATCGTGTCCAGCGTCTCGGTGAGCGTGCCGATCTGGTTCAGCTTAATCAGGATACTGTTGCCGCAGCCCTGTCGAATGCCCTGCACCAGGCGTTCGGGGTTGGTCACGAATAAGTCGTCGCCCACCAGCTGAACCCGCGCGCCGATGGCTTGGGTCAGCATCTGCCAGCCGTTCCAGTCGTCCTCTGCCAAACCATCTTCAAGTGATACGATAGGGTAGTCGTGCACGAGTTCCTCGTACAGGGCAACCATCTGCTCGCTGCTGAGGGTGCGCTCTTCCGCGCGCAGGATGTAGTAGCCGCCTTTGTAGAACTCGGTCGCGGCAGGGTCAAGGGCGAGGGCAATCTGGCTACCGGGTTGATAGCCCGCCGCTTCAATCGCGCGCATCAGCAAATCCAACGCGCCTCGCACGCTGGTAACGGCAGGCGCGAAGCCGCCCTCATCGCCCACAGCAGTACCGTAGCCCTCGTCATGCACAATCTTTTTCAGGTGGTGGTACACCTCCACGCCCCAGCGCAGCGCGTCGGAGAAGCTCGCCGCGCCCAGCGGCACAATCATAAACTCCTGAAAGTCCGAGCCACCTTCCGCATGCTTGCCCCCGTTTAGCACGTTCATCAACGGCACAGGTAGCACATGCGCGTTCACACCGCCCAGATAGTGGTACAGGGGCAGCCCACACGATTCGGCGGCGGCGCACGCCACTGCCATCGACACGCCCAACATCGCGTTCGCGCCCAGCTCCGACTTGTTCTCCGTGCCGTCTAGCGAAATCATCGTCTCGTCGATGGCGCGTTGCTCTAAGGCGTCCATACCTTCCAGTGCGGGGGCGATACGTTCGTGAATGTTCTCAATCGCCTGCTCCACGCCCTTGCCCAAGTAATATTCGGAGTCGTTGTCACGCAGCTCCAGCGCTTCGTGCGCCCCTGTGGAGGCTCCTGACGGAACTGCCGCACGCCCAAACGAGCCGTCTTCCAAGTACACATCCACTTCGACCGTCGGGTTGCCCCGCGAGTCGAGAATCATTCGCGCCGTGATTTGGTCGATTGTCGTCATCGCTCGCTCCTGCACGGCAATTATACCAACTGTACCCTCACTCGGGATTTACTCGAGAGTTCTTCCCGCGAAAACGCTGCTGGAATGCGAACGCGGAGCAGTTAAGATTTCGTCGCTCCGCTCGGGATAACACGCTTGTTGACGCGTAAACAACACTGTCATTCCGAGCGGAGCGACAAGTCAAACTAAACTATTGCCTTACTTACCTTCAGGCTTCTGATCTTTGAGTGATTTGATATATGCTACTAACTGATTCAGTTCCTCTTCAGGCAGCTTGTACGCTACCATCACAGGCGAATAGCCCGCCACGAGCTTCTTGTTCGGCTCCAGAATCGACTCACGAATATACGCCTCGTCTGCAATCACGGTGGAGCCGTCCTTCAGCTTGACCTCTGTGCCGTAGAGACCATACAGACTGGGACCGAGCTGATTGTCGCCTGCCATGTGGCAAGTGTTGCATCCGTTCTTGAGGAAGACCAGTCGCCCTTTTGCCGCTAGTTCCGCATCGCCAGCCGCCGCTTGGGTTGCGCCTTCCGCAGGCTTGTCGGGAGTTGCTTGAGTTGCGCTCTCGGCGGGTTTGGCAGCGGTATCGGCTTTGGGCGTCTCCGTTTCGGCGGTCCCGTTCGTAGACGGCGTGGACTGATTGCCACAAGCGGCAAACAACAGTACACTCGCGAGCATCAGTGCGCTCCAACCAAACAGATTCCATCGCATTCGCATAGGTGCGCCTCCATGTCAACTCATTAGACCATATAGGTTGACTGAGTAATTTTATACCCGATTTCGCCCTGTCGTGTCAAGAGGTATAATCGCCTGCGGATGGCGGTGAAGGTCTATCTCAGTCTCGGTTCGAACTTGGGCGACCGTTTGCGGAACTTAGAGGAGGGCGTCGCGCGCCTATCGCAGCACGGCGTTTATCCTGTTCAATTGTCGCAGGTGTACGAGACGGAGCCAGTGGGCGCGACGCCCGATCCGCGCCCGTATCTGAATTTGGGCGTATGGGCGGAGACGGAGTTAGAGCCTCACGCGCTGCTACATGCCCTCAAAGCCGTCGAAGCCGCTCAGGGGCGTACTTTCCGCGAGGGACGCTGGATGCCCCGCACGCTGGACATCGACATCATTTTGTATGATGACCTGGTTCTGGAGACGCCCGCACTGACCATTCCGCACCCGCGCATGCGCGAGCGGGCGTTTGTGTTAGTCCCACTCGCCGAAATGACACCCGATTATACTCTGCCCGACGGGACACCCCTACAGGGATTGCTACAAGACCCGCGAATCTTTAAGCAGGAGATACGGCGATACGATGCTCACCTATCGGTATCAAGCCGTTGATTCAGGGGGACGAGTCGTCTCAGGAGAGGTGCAGGCGTCAGATGCACGCAGCGCACAGCAGCAATTAGCAACGCAGGGGCTGCGCGTGGTACAGTTAGTAGCGTCGGCGTCCTCGCCGACGACCTCACCTTCCGTAGCGTCGGCGTCCTCGCCG
>CAYVKB010000095.1:0-7136 GCA_964451985.1 uncultured Fimbriimonadales bacterium
GGGGACGCCGACGACATTACACCATCTAATTATTCAGCATAGCCATTCGGGTGTCGCGTGAACCACCGGTAAGCATGCTCAATCATCGTCTCCAGTTGGGGGTAGCGGGGTCGCCAGCCGAGTTCGCGCTGGGCTTTCTCGGCGGAAGCGACGAGTCGGGCGGGGTCGCCCGCTCGGCGGGGGGCGTACACAGTAGGGATAGGCTTGCCCACCACCTGCTCGGCGGCACGAATGACCTCCAGCACGGAGTAGCCCTGCCCGTTGCCCAGATTATACGCTTCGCTGGGTGCGCCCGCGCGTAGCCTGCCCAGCGCCAGATAGTGCGCCTCGCACAAGTCCCATACATGCACATAGTCGCGAATGCACGAGCCGTCGGGCGTGTCGTAGTCCGTTCCGAACACGGAAATTGACTCACGTTTGCCCAGCGCAGCGAATAACGTGAGGGGAATCAGATGCTCTTCGGGGCGATGGTCTTCGCCCAGCTCGCCGTCGGGGTCCGCACCCGCCGCGTTAAAGTAGCGCAGCGCCATCGAGCGAATCCCATATGCCTGTCCATACCAGCGCAGCATGCCCTCCATCACGCGCTTGGTCTCACCGTAAGTGTTGGTGGGATTCTGCGGGTGCGTTTCAGGAATGGGAATTTCGATGGGTTCACCGTACACCGCCGCCGTCGAGGAGAAAATGATTTGCGACACACCGTGAGTACGCATCGCATCCATCAGCCGTAGACAGCCCAGCACGTTGTTGTCGTAATATTTGGCAGGGTCGCGCATCGACTCGCCGGCGAAGATGAACGCAGCAAAGTGTAGCACGCACTCGATGTCGTACTTGCGGAAGATTCGGTTGAGTGAGTCGGGGTCGCGCAGGTCGCCTTGTTCCAGGATACCACCTAATAATGCGCCCGTATGTCCAGTAGCAAAGTTGTCCAGCACGACTACCGATTCACCTTTTTGCAGCAGATATTTCACCATGTGCGAGCCGATATAGCCCGCGCCGCCGATAACGAGAAGCATAAAGGAATTGTACCTGCCTACAGAGGTTGCTTACAAGTGCGAACCTGTGTGTTTTTCTAAATATCTCAGTCGCTCTTGCAGCGCAGGATGCACTGCATCGCCTTGTTGATCAGTTTCGCGTTGGTGGATAGTGGCAATTTTACGCAGTGCGTTTTTCAGGGGCGCAGCTCCGTACTGGCTGACGGCAAAGGCATCCGCTTCGCGCTCGTGGCGCCGGCGCAACCGTAGGATAGGCAGCGTGGTACCGAGTGTGAGTAATCCCATCCAGAGCAATAGCCCCCAGTTTGGGAAGCGTTCCCACAGCGGTGCAAGCGCGAGGGTGCCTCCCACGCCCATACCCAGCGTCACCAGCCAGAGCCGTATCAGCCGTCGCCGTTGTGCCAGGTGCGCTACCTCGTGGGCAATCACAGCGAGCGTCTCCTGCTGCGTGAGGCTTGCCAGCAGATAATCGGTGAGAGCAATCCTGCCTCCACTGAGAGCGAAGGCATTTGCACGGCGCACGCGTGAACCGTCGAGCACGAGGATTTCGCGCACCTGCACGCTCAGCTCGCGTCCCAGACGCTGCGCCTCCTCCAGCAGGTGTGCCTCGATGGGCACGCTATGTATGGGCAGTGGAACCGCGCGGCGCGAGAGACTCAGTCCACTTATCAGTGCGCATAGCCCCATCCCACTGGCAATCAGGACGCCCCACACGCCCCCCTCGCGGAGCTGCCCACTAAACAGATAGACCAACGTCAGCGTGCCCAGCCCGAAGGTCACAATCGGTGCAAGGGCGTCCCACACCAAGCCCAGCCGCGCAATCAGATACTCGCGCCGTGTCGCGTGCAAATCGCGCTGCGCCCGCTCCAGTGGGTAGAGCCAGTGGAAAATCAGCCCGAACTCCAGAAGCGTCAGCCCCGCGCTTGCGACTAACATCAACGCAGTCAGTGGTGCACTGTGTTCGTAAACTTGCATCCAGAGCACGATCTTTAGGAGTACGGAAAGCCACAGCAGTCGCCAAAGCCGCCGCGTGAGGCGTCCGAACGATGTACCTGATCGGATTAGGTAGCGTCCTGACACGACGATGCATAAGCTAATCAGCAACAGAGAAAGCCACACCACTAATGGAGGATTATCGGCGTGCGCGAGGAGATTTTGGTGGAGGCGGGGGGAATTGAACCCCCTTCCGAGACCGTTGCGCACTCAGCATCTACGAGTGTAGCCTTTCTTTGGCTCTCGCGTGGGATGTCCCGAAAGGCAGGGCGTTCCCACGCCAGCTCAGTGTAATGTCCTCTCTCAGCCCTGAGCATAGCTTCGAGAGTCAGTCGATCTGGCCCACGCTCGGCTCCGCTCGGATCGACCGCAAGCAGAGCGGCGCGCTGCTAATTAGGCAGCGAGAGCATAGTTAGTGTTCGCACTTCTTGTGTGCCGCTTTTTTACGAGGCCAGCGGCGCCTCGACTCGCAACTGAGCGTCAAGCGTGTCCCGTCGAACCCTGACGCCCCCGTACATACACAATAGTATACCACATCGCCACCGCAAAAGTTCCGCCTAACTGAGTCTCACCTTCCGCATCAGCCTTGACAACAACCCCGGCGCGAACCGTTTCAGATAAAGCGCAATCTTCTCGTAGCGAGCGATGTAGACCTCTTCTTTGCGCTTGTGGATGGCGTTCAGTATCTGGCGGGCGCAGGCTTCAGCGGGCATGCCCCGCGCGATGCGGTTGTCTAACACGCCGTGCTCTTGCCCGTCGCCGCGCAGGGCGTGCATAGAGACCTCCGTGCGCACAAAACCGGGGCAGATAATCGTAATCCGAATGCCCTGCTCGTACACTTCCGTGCGCAGGGAGTCGAAGTAGCCATGCAGGGCGTGCTTGGAAGCACAGTAAGCAGACTGGCGCGGCGTGCTGAACTTGCCCAGCAGGCTGCTCACAACTGCAATCTGCCCGCCCCCGCGCTCAATCATATACGGTAGCATCGTTTTCGTGAGCGAGATGACGCTGAAGT
This sequence comes from uncultured Fimbriimonadales bacterium, assembly GCA_964451985.1. Taxonomy (GTDB): domain Bacteria; phylum Armatimonadota; class Fimbriimonadia; order Fimbriimonadales; family GBS-DC; genus GBS-DC. Next base: position 2,998 of record CAYVKB010000095.1, read on the forward strand.
AGTTCACCTCCATGATGCGTCGGTCGACGCTCAGATCGGTCTCCAGCACCAGCGAGCGTTGCGAGACGCCCGCGTTATTAATCAGGATGTCCACCTGCCCGAAGTGTTCAATTGCTGCGGCGACGGCGGTGGGGTGGAACTCCAAATCGGTTACGTCGAACGGCAGCAACAGGATTTTACCCTCACCAGTGCAGGCGCGTTGCACGGCTTCGAGCCGCTCGCGCCGCCGTGCTGTCAGAATCAGGTGTGCGCCCTCACGGTGGAACGCATACGCCAGCGCCTCGCCGATGCCCGAAGACGCGCCCGTAATCCACACGACCCTATTACGGAATCGCATGACTCAGATTGCCTGTCGCGCCATCGCCGTTTCAGGCAGCTGCTCGCCTAATCGCGCCGCGATCTCCTCGGGGTTCTGCGCCACCCGATACATATCCTCGCGCGCGATGAGTTTATGCTGGTACAAAAACAGCAGGTGGTTGTCCAACGAAATCATGCCCAGCTGCTGACCCGTCTGAATCGCCGATTCGATACTATGAATCTTACGCTCGCGAATCATGTGCCCGATGGCGGGAGTGACGTACATAATCTCGAACGCAGCGACGCGTCCGGGTCGGTCGGCGCGCGGCAGCAGGAGTTGTGAGATAATCGCCACAAGGTTTGTGCTGAGCTGCACGCGAATTTGTTCCTGTTGCTCGTGCGGGAATACGTCCACGATGCGCTCCACCGTGCGCGCTGCGCCGGTGGTGTGGACAGTGGCGAACACGAGGTGCCCTGTCTCGGCGGCAGTGATGGCGGCTTGAATAGTCTTCAGGTCGCGCATCTCGCCCACCAGGATCACATCGGGGTCCATACGCATCGCGCGCACGACGCCCTCGTCGAAGCTGGGCACGTCGACACCCACCTCGCGCTGACTAACGACCGATTTTTTCGCCTCGTGGAAATACTCAATCGGGTCCTCGACGGTAATAATATGTGTCTCACGGTTGGCGTTGATATAGTCGACCATCGTCGCCAGCGTGGTGGTCTTCCCCGAACCAGTGGGACCTGTGACCAGCACCAGTCCACGCGGCAAGTGCAGCAGGCGTTTGACTGATTCGGGCAACCCGATTTCCTCGAAGCTGCGCAGGCGGAACGGAATCAAGCGGAAGTTGATGGCGATTGCGCCTTTTTCGTAGTAGGCGGCGACGCGGAATCGGGCTTTGGAGTGGGTGTAACCGAAGTCGGCGGTGCGCACGCGCTCCAGCTCGTGTATCGCGCGTGGGGGTGCAACCTCGCGGAACAGCCGTTCGGTGTCGGCGGGACTCAGTTCCCCATACTCTTCCAGGCGCACCAGTCGCCCGTGTAGGCGCAGGGTGGCAGGCTCGCGGGGCACGATATGGATGTCCGAAGCCTCGCGCTCGAAGCAAATATCCAGTAGTTGATCGGCGGATGCGAATTTCAGCATAATGACGCCCTCCAGTGCGAGAAGAGTTTCGAGATGAAATCGTAGAATCCTGCTGTGAGTGTTGAGAACGTTTCCACCCCGCCGTGCCGTGCGCCGTTGGGGTCGCGAACCCCAGGTTCCTTTTTGGGAGGTTCGGCTCGCCTCGCGATTCGTCGCTGTGCGACGCTGCCACTTAGCTAAGCCGTCGCTCCCTGCCACAATCGGCGACGGTTCGATCCACCGCAGGCGTCACGCACACGGCAGGAATGTAATTATACCCTTTCAGGCGTTGCCACGCACTTCACTCCCCAGTGAGACACGCCTCGAGCAGTACGGCGTCCGTCAAAGCAAGTACACCCCTCAAACACTTCCACAATCTGAGCCATAGTGAGACACCACAAGATTGATACCGACTCTCCTCACCTTCCATCCCTGTTGAAGGTATAATTCGGCTATGCCTCAACCGCCGCTGATTGCTGGAGAGCCAATCGCGCCCGATACCGAGTTGCACTTTTCTGAGCATTTCGCCTGCCCTGACTGCGGCGTGAGCTTGGGTGAGCTGGAGCCGCGCAACTTCTCGTTCAACAGTCCTTACGGTGCATGCCCCGAATGCACAGGGCTGGGCACAAAAACCGAGTTTGACGCCGAATTAATCGCGCCCGACCGCAGTCTCTCCATTCGGCAGGGCGCACTGCGCCCATTCGTCAAGCGCGACGGCGAGCTGACCGACTGGCGACTGGCGATGCTGGAGGGCGTCGCCAAACGGCTCGGCTTCACGATTGATACGCCCTTACTGGAACTCTCGCCAGAGCAGTTCCACGCGCTGATGTACGGCACGAAGGGCAACGTCACTGTTGAGTTCCGCAACCGTTGGGGGCGCACGCGCTACATCGACACGGAGTTCGAAGGCGTGATTAACATCCTGAAGCGGCGCTACGAGGAGACCGAAAGCGAATACCTGAAGCAAGAGTTGGAGCAGTTTATGGCGACGCGCCCGTGCCCTGTGTGTCAGGGCAAACGCCTCAAGCCCGAAAGCCTCGCTGTGACGGTTGGGGGCAAGCACATCGCCGAGGTGAGTTCGATGAGTATCGAGGAGGCCGCGCGCTGGTTCGCCGATTTAGAATCCCAACTGACGCCCCGCGAACGATTCATCGCCGAACGAATCCTCAAAGAGGTGCGCACGCGCCTGAACTTCCTGCTCGATGTCGGGCTGGGCTATTTGACCTTAGACCGCGCAGCAACTACGCTGTCAGGCGGCGAGGCGCAACGAATTCGGCTCGCCACGCAAATCGGCTCTGGGCTGATGGGCGTGCTGTATGTGCTGGACGAGCCGAGCATTGGGCTGCACCAACGCGACAATCAGAAACTGATACACACGCTGCAACGCCTGCGCGACTTGGGCAACACCGTGCTGGTGGTGGAACACGACGAGGAGACCATCCGCGCCGCTGACTGGATTATCGACTTAGGACCCGGCGCAGGCGAGCATGGCGGCGAGGTGGTGGTCGCAGGTACGGTGCAAGAGGTGACAAACTGCCCCGACAGCCTCACGGGGCAGTATCTTTCGGGCAAGCGGCGAATCGAGATACCGCCGCTACGCCGCCTGCCGCACCCCGACCGCTGGCTGGTACTGCACGGCGCACGCGCGAACAACCTTCGCAACCTCACCGTGCGCATCCCGCTGGGGCTGTTCGTGTGTATTACGGGCGTCTCTGGCTCTGGCAAAAGTACACTGGTACAGGAGACGCTCTTTCCACGCCTGATGTACCACGTGTACGGCACACGGCGTGTTTGGGGCGAACACGATTCCATCGAGGGGCTGCAGTATGTGGATAAGGTGATTGACATCGACCAGTCGCCGATTGGACGCACACCGCGCAGCAACCCCGCCACCTACACAGGCGTGTTCGACCCCATCCGAGAACTGTTCGCCGGCACGCCCGAAGCCCGCGCGCGGGGCTATCAGCCCGGCAGATTCAGCTTCAACGTGAAAGGCGGACGCTGCGAAGCCTGCCGTGGCGATGGCATGATAAAAATCGAGATGCAGTTCCTGCCCGATGTGTATGTGCCCTGCGAGGTGTGCAAAGGGCAACGCTACAACCGCGAAACACTGGAAGTGCGGTTTAAGGATAAGACCATCGCCGATGTGCTGAACATGACGGTAGAGGAGGCGTTGGCATTTTTCGCGCCGTTCCCCGCGATTGCCCGCAAACTGCAAACGCTCTACGATGTGGGGCTGGACTATATTCGCTTGGGACAGCCAGCACCCACGCTGTCTGGAGGCGAGGCACAGCGCGTCAAACTCGCCACAGAACTCAGTAAACGCGCCACAGGCAACACGGTGTATATCCTGGACGAGCCGACCACTGGGCTGCATTTTGAGGATGTGCGTAAGTTACTAAGCGTACTGCACCGCCTCGTGGACGCGGGCAATACGGTGATTGTGATTGAGCATAACCTCGATGTGATAAAGACTGCCGACTGGATTATTGACCTGGGGCCTGAGGGCGGTTCGGGCGGCGGTCTGATTGTAGCGGAGGGCACGCCAGAGCAGGTGGCACAGTGCGAGGCGAGCTACACGGGGCAGTTTTTGAGGGCAGTGCTGGGTTAAGTGCTGTTCGTCGGCGTGTATGGTGTAATAAAAAGGTTTACAAGGGGTAGGTAAACCAAAGCCTGTTCTACCCACCACAGCTCTCGACTTTCCCACGCGCGATCG
>CAYVKB010000096.1:0-7005 GCA_964451985.1 uncultured Fimbriimonadales bacterium
ATCGTTTACAATTCTCGGGGGGTATGCCGCGTTCCGATTGACCCACCCCACCCCCCCTACTATGTAAACCTTCGTGTAAACTTTTTTACATTTCACACGCCGCCATAAGAAAATCCATTTATTCGCTATCAGGCTGTTTCCTTAGATAAATAAGTATCAATGGAACCACCACATGAAATACAACTTGGAACCCTATCAAGAGCCAAGCAACAATTTTTCTTCCCGACTCCACCCTGTTCTATTGCCTGCACTGAGAAATACTCCATAGATAGCAAATAGAGCAAATAACCCCATCGATACCCCAAAGGCTCCCGAAGGACCAGGCTTACCTAGCATTCTTCGGGTGTCTAACACTAGCGAAACAACTTCTATAACCAAACCGATGAAAAAGAGAGTATAAAAAAATATTCCGATGATTTCCCACAACATAGCTCGTGTCCTCTCTTCGTCCTAACAGAGCAAGAGGCTCTTCATGCAAGTGAACCGATGACTCTCAGCCCCTTTCCCGCGTCGAGGGCGGTGGTGGGATGGCTTTCCAGATAATCCTCGGGGGCGCCAGGCACTACGGCAATATCGGGAATCAGCTCGCTGTTGTCCAGTCGTAGGGGATTCTGCGTACGCACGTGGAATACACCGGGCTTTTCCCGTTGGATGAGGGTGCGCGCGCTACGCTCAACTGCGCTACTGGGGTCGGGTCCGACAGGTGGCATAGCGTAGATGTCCCCTCTGATGAGTTCACAGCGGATGTTGTCGCTGAGAATACCGAGCTCGCCCAGCCGGTGGAACAGTTCGGGAGTGAATTTGAAACGCGAGACTGCAGTAGGCGCAGGTTGGGAACGCGTCTGAAGAGGTAGGCGGCGCGAACGTGCGGCAGTTTTGGGCATAGCAAAAAGATTATACCGATTACGGAGTAAGCGCGTCAATAGCCCCTTGCAAATCGCGTATCAGGTCGTCGGGGTTTTCCAAGCCGATGTAGATTCGGAACAGCCACGAGGTTTTGTCTGGCGAATCGGGATGGGGTTGCGCCCAGCCCAGCAGCAGGCTCTCGTAGCCACCCCAGCTGCAGCCGAACCGGAACAAGCGCAGTCGCTCGGTGAATGCGTAGGCTTGCGCTTCGGAGATGGGATGCGTTTCGAAGCTGAACAGGCTGCCGTAGCCATGCATCTGCGCCCGTGCGAGGGCGTGCTGAGGGTGTTGGGGCAAGCCGGGATGATTCACTTTCGCAATCTGGGGTTGCGCCGCCAGCCACTCGGCGACTTGTAAGCCGCTGCGATGGGCGCGTTCCATGCGGATGGGCAAGGTGCGCAGTCCACGCAGCAGCAACCAGCCGCCGAACGGCTCCAGAATACCACCTAATAGCTCGCGGGTTTTCTCCACCTGCTGCAGATGCTCCTTGCGCCCCGCTACCACGCCAGCCAGCAAGTCGCTATGCCCACTCAGATATTTGCTCGCACTGTGCAACACGATGTCCACACCCAGCGCGTGCGGGTTCTGGTACAGCGGCGTCGCCCAGCTGTTGTCGCACATCGTGAGGATGCCACGCTCACGCGCCAACTGGCTCACCGCTCGCAGGTCTTGCAGCCGAAAATAGATACTGGAGGGGCTTTCCAGGTAGATAATCCGCGTGTGCGGCTGGAGGGCATTCTCGAACTCTTCGATGCACTCACCCGATACGAAGGTTGTCTCTACGCCATAACGCGGCAGCCACGACTCCAGCAGCGTGCGGGTAGGCGGATAGGCAGTCTCAACGCATATCACATGCGCGCCGCTCTCGGCGAAGGTCAGTATTGCGGAGGCAATCGCCGCCATACCCGAACCGAAGCACAGGGAGTCTTCCGTGCCCTCGAGCGCAGCAATTTTCTGCTCAGCAAGGCGCACCGTGGGGTTGCTGTTGCGCGTGTAGGTGTAGCCCTGCTCGTTACAGCCGCCCAACTCGTTGCGTGTGCGCAGGCTCCGCGCCGTGAATAGTGAGGTCTGCACAATCGGCGGCGTCACGGAGCCATACGGGAACGGCTCCTCCTCGCCCAAATGTTGCAAAAGCGTCTCTAAGGCGAAATCTCGCTCCATCGCGTGCGAAGTAAGTGTACCTCAGGAGGATGTGGGAGCACAAACATCCACTTCTGGTACAATACACCTGATGTCCTATCTCATGCGAACAGAGATCGGCGAGCAGCCAGAGGTGTTGCGGCGTATCGCCGATGAAGAGTGGCGCGCAGTGCAAACTATTGCGCAGCAGATACGCGACCATGAACTGCGGTTTGTGTTCTTGGCTGCGCGGGGCACCTCCGACAACGCCGCTGCCTACTTCAAGTATTTGTTTGAAATCGAGAACGGGATGCCATGCGGTTTAGCTGCGCCGTCGGTGGTCACGCTTTATCGCGCGAGTTTGGACTTGCATGGCGCGCTGGTGGTGGGCATCTCGCAGTCAGGTCAGGCGCCCGACGTGGTGGAGTACTTGGCGCACGCGAAGGCGAACGGCGCGTTCACACTCTCAATTACGAACGATCCCGACTCGCCGCTGGCGCACGCGAGCCACTTCACGCTGCACCTGCGCGCAGGGTCGGAGCGTAGCGTCGCCGCGACTAAAACCTACACGGGCACGCTGGCGATTATCTATCTACTTTCCGCCGCGCTACGTCACCAGCACGACGCTCCCCAACGCTTGTATCAGGCGGCGCAATGGGTCGAGCAAGCGCTGAACACGGAGCCGCACATTCAGGCGATTGCCGACCGCTACCGATATATGCGCGAGTGCGTGTCGCTGGCGCGCGGCATCAACCAGGCAACGGCACAGGAGACCGCTCTGAAACTCATCGAGACCTGCTATGTGATGTGCAAGGCGTACTCGGTGGCGGATTTTATGCACGGTCCGTTCGCGCTAATCGAAACGGGCTTTCCGTGCCTCCTGTTCGCGCCGGAGGGGGCGACCTTTGCGACGGCGTTGGAGAGCGCGTCGAAGCTGCGCGCGGGCGGCGCGGAGACCGTGATTTTCGCCAGCGACGCCGAGATTCTCAGCCTTGCCCGCACGCCCGTGCCGATGCCCGCGGGCGTTCCAGAGCCACTTTCGCCGATTGTGTATGCCGTCGCAGGGCAACTGTTCGCCTATCACCTTGCCCTCGCCCGCGATCTGAACCCCGACCAACCACGCGGGCTGCAAAAAGTGACCAAAACCCGATAGCGATGCAAATCCTACGCACTGTAGACGAGGTTCGGCAGTGGACACGGGCGCAACGCGCCGCTGGACGCGCCGTCCACTTCGTGCCGACGATGGGCTATTTCCATGAGGGGCACTTGAGCCTGATGCGGCACGCCCAAGCCGACGGCGGCGCGGTTGTTGTGAGCATCTTCGTGAACCCCCTGCAGTTCGGCGCGGGCGAGGACTTAGACCGCTACCCGCGCGACTTCGAACGCGACCGCCAGATGGCAGAATCCGCAGGCGTGGAGGCGATTTTCTACCCCGAAGTGTCTGAAATGTACCCCGCAGGCTATCAGACCGAAGTGCGCGTAAAAGAACTTTCCAAACCCTTATGCGGTAAGTCGCGTCCCGGACACTTCGAGGGCGTGGCGACTGTAGTGCTGAAGCTCTTTAATATTGTGTCGCCTGACCGCGCCTACTTTGGGATGAAGGACTACCAGCAGCTGCGCGTGATTCAGCAGATGGTTCGCGATTTGAACCTGCCAACTGAAATTGTGCCCTGCCCGATTGTACGGGAGCCAGATGGTTTGGCGATGTCCTCGCGGAATGTGTATCTGTCTGCTGAGGAGCGCGTCGCTGCGAGGGTGCTCTATCAGAGCTTGCAGTGGGCGCAGGCGCAGGTGGAAGCGGGCGAGCGCAACGCAATTCGCCTGCGTGAGGGCGTCTACCAGCGCATCGCCGCCGAGTCGCTCGCGCGTATCGACTATGTGGAAGTGGTAGACGCCGAGACGCTGCAACCTGTGGAGCACATCGAGCGATCCACGCTGATTGCGGTGGCGGTATTTTTCGGCAAAGCGCGGCTGATTGATAATACCGTGGTGAACCCCTCTTGACCCCCCATCAGGTATACTTTCGCCGATTGACAGGAGGTTCTTTCTATGCTCGCAGGGAAGAAGGGCGTGATATTCGGCGTGGCAAACCAGCACAGTTTGGCGTGGAAAATCGCACAGCGATGTGCCGCGCACGGAGCGAGCCTCGCCATCGCCTACCAGAACGATCGCTTTGAAGACAAGGTGAGCGCGCTCGCGCGCGAGCTGCCCGACGCCTTCACGCTGCAGTGCGACCTGAACAACGATGCCGAGATTCAGCAAGTGGCATCCACTTTGCAGGATCGTTGGGGGCAAATCGACTTCGTGGCGCACTGCGTGGCGTACGCGCTGCGTGAGGAACTCGTGGGGCGGTACCTGGACACCTCGCGCGAAGGCTTCAAAATCGCGATGGAGACCAGTGTATACACCTTCGTGGCGGCGACCCGCCAGCTCGAGTCGATTCTACGTAACGGCGCATCGGTGCTGACCCTGACCTATTTGGGCAGCGAGCGTGTGGTGCCAGGCTACAACGTGATGGGCGTGGCCAAAGCTGCGCTGGAAGCCAGTGTGCGGTATTTAGCCTACGAACTCGGCGAGCGACAGATCCGAGTGAACGCGCTCTCGCCGGGTCCCGTCAGCACGCTCGCGGCGCGGGGCATTCGCGGTTTCACCTCGATGATGGAATATGTGCGCCACCACGCGCCGTTCAAACGCGACACCGACCCCGACGAGGTGGGCGACGCCGCCGTGTTCCTGTTCAGCGACATGGGACGCGGAATCACGGGCGAAGTGATTTACATCGATGCAGGCTACCACATTCTGGGGATGTAATCGATGGCAACCACCAAACCGCCGAAGGTACAGAGGCTGGAACCGCTACCGATTGAGCGGCTGCTAAAGCCATTCGCGATGTTTGCCAAGCAAGCGAGCGCGGGCGGCATCGTGCTGCTCGCATGCGCGATACTCGCGCTCCTCTGGGCGAACTCGCCGTTCGGCGAATACTATTTTAAATTGTGGGCAACTCCTGTGGAAGTGCGCTTCGGCGATTTGATTGACGTCGACAAGCCACTACTGCTGTGGATTAACGACGGCTTGATGGCGGTGTTCTTCTTCCTGGTGGGGATGGAGATTAAGCGCGAGCTGCTGGTGGGCGAGTTGCGCTCACCACGTAAAGCTGCGCTGTCGATGGCAGCGGCGCTGGGCGGGATGGTCGTGCCTGCGCTGATTTACGCCGCGTTGAATTGGGGTACGCCTGAGATTCGGGGCTGGGGCGTACCGATGGCAACCGATATTGCGTTTGCTTTGGGCGCACTTGCGCTGTTAGGCACACGCGCCCCACTCGCCCTCAAAGTGTTCCTCACCGCGCTGGCAATTGTGGACGACCTGGGCGCCGTGCTGGTGATCGCGCTCTTCTACACCGAGACCCTCAAAACCGATATGCTGCTCTACTCGTTCGTGTTTTGGGGGATTATGATTGGCATGAACCGCCTGGGGGTGCGCAACCCGCTGATTTACTTTATCGTGAGCTTGGGGATGTGGTACTTCATGCTCAAGTCGGGAGTGCATGCGACGGTAGCGGGCGTGCTGGGTGCGTTCGCAATTCCGGTGCGCTCGAGAATCGACCCCGAACTATTTCTGGCGCGCGTGCGCGAGTACCTGAACCGCTTCGACCAGCCAACGGCGGAGCGCACGATCATCCTCAGCCCCGAACAGCAATCGGCGGTAGAGGCGATTGAACGCGAGGCGTTGCGCGTGCAGTCGCCCTTGCAGCGGCTGGAGCATCAACTGCACTACTTCGTGGCGTTCGCCGTGATGCCCATCTTCGCGCTGGCGAACGCGGGCGTGACACTGGGTGGCGAAAACGGCATTAACTGGACGAGCCGCGTGATTTGGGGCATCGCACTGGGGCTGCTGATGGGCAAGCCGCTGGGTATCGGTCTTTTCTCGTGGATGGCTGTGAAGCTGGGCTGGGCGCAGCTACCGCAGGGGATTAACTTCGTCCACATCATCGGCGTCGGTTTCCTGGCGGGGATTGGGTTCACGATGGCGCTGTTTATCGGCGGACTGGCGTTTCAGGGCGACGAACTGAACTACGCCAAGCTGGGGATACTCAGCGGCTCCGCACTGGCAGGCGTGATTGGATTCACAATGCTCAAGATGTGGACGAAGCCGCAGCCGCACTTGGAATAGCCCTCCGGCGCACCTTCCCAAACCGCGACTCTTTCAACGCCTCCTGCCGCCAACACTACTGGGAAACAGCCTTCCATCGTGTAGTGTGCCTACATACAAACGTCTGAGGAAATGTGAGCCGTTGACTCTGAAATCGCCCCAATTGGGGGTGAATTTGCCCCGAATTTGGCTTAACCCCTTGACAAAGCTGTCACAGGCATGGTATCATATAGCCCGCTCCGAGCAAGGGACTCGGAGCGGAGTATCACCTTGAGATCCCAGAAAACCGCGTGCAGAGGGGTCATGCTCTTGACAAACGCGCCTGGGATGTGGTATAATCAGACTCGCCGACAAAACCCATCGGAGTTTGTTGGCGTGTATGAACCTTGAAAACCGGGCAGGTAAGCATACGCTTTGCGAGTCCAGTCAACAATTCAGAAAACAAGCCCGCTTCGGCGGGACGAACGTTTTCTGACGGAGAGTTTGATCCTGGCTCAGGGCGAACGCTGGCGGCGTGCCTTAGACATGCAAGTCGAGCGGTAGGCGTTCCTTCGGGAGCGCCGAGAGCGGCGAACGGCGGAGTAACACGTGGGTAACCTGCCCCGAAGACTGGGACAACCCGGGGAAACTCGGGCTAATACCGGATGTGGATATCTTGGCTTCGGCTGAGGTATCTAAATGGGGTTCCGCTTCGGGATGGGCCCGCGGCCTATCAGGTAGTTGGTGAGGTAATGGCTCACCAAGCCTGCGACGGGTAGCCGGTCTGAGAGGATGATCGGCCCGAGGGGCACTGAGACACGGGCCCCACTCCTACGGGAGGCAGCAGTCGGG
>CAYVKB010000097.1:0-4800 GCA_964451985.1 uncultured Fimbriimonadales bacterium
CGCGCGTGGGAAAGTCGAGATCTGTGGTGGGTAGAACAGGCTTTGGTTTACATACCCCCTGTAAACCTTTTTATTACACCACACACGCCGACGAAACTTCAGGCAATCACGCCCACCGCGATGGACGGTTCCACGCCCATCGTATGCAGCAGAGCGCGCAGGCGTTCGCGTGTGCGCTCGCTCACAGGGGTCAGGGGCAGGCGCAGGTTCTCTTCAATCAGTCCTAGCATTGCCATCACGCACTTCACGGGTGCAGGGTTCGTTTCCCAGAAGTTCGCCAGCATTAGTGGCTGCAGGCGATAGTGCCACCGTCGAGCAGTCTCGGCGTCGCCCTGCAGTGCTGTGCGCACCATCTGGCTCGTCCACGCGGGCAGCTCGTTGCCAATCACCGAAATCACCCCGTCGCCCCCCATCAGAATCGTGGACGCGGCGAAGATGTCGTCGCCTGCATACACGGCGAAGCCCTCTGGGCGCCCGCCTATGATCTCCAACGCCTGCGTGATGTTGCCACTCGACTCCTTCACGGCGACCACATGGGGCACCTCATCCGCGATGCGCAGGATGATTTCGGGGGTGTAGTTGCGCCCTGTGCGCGAGGGCACATTGTATACGATAATCGGTATATCGGCTGCTTCGGCGATGGCGGCATAGTGGCGTAGCAAGCCCTCTGGTTCTGGTTTATTATAGTAAGGTGTAACGGAAAGTATAGCAGTTGCGCCTGCGCGTTTGGCGTGCTGCGCCAGCCCGATTGCCTCGTGGGTAGCATTACTGCCCGCGCCGGGGCACACGGGCACGCGCCCGTTCGCTTGCTCCAGTACGATGTCCATCACGCGGCGATGTTCCTCGTGGGTTAGCGTTGCACCTTCGCCTGTGGAGCCAACGGGCAACAACGCATCCACGCCCGATTCAATCAACCAGTCGACCAAGCGGCGCATGCGGGGTTCGTCCACAGCCCCGTCGCGCGTGAACGGCGTGACCATCGCCACGCCCAAGCCTCGAAACGGTATCGTTCGCATTAGCCTTCCTCCGTGTGAGTGAGTATCTCTGTAAGCACCTCCTGAAAGAGGTAGAAGCCCGTGCGTCCGCGCAGCCACTCGGCGGCTCGGACTGCGCCGTAGGCAAATCCGTCGCGGCTCTTGGCACGATGGGTGATTTCGAGCCAGTCGTAGGGACCGTCCAGCAGCAGGCGGTGGGTTCCGAACTCGCCCCCAACACGCACCACGCCGATGGAGAACTGATGTTCAGGGAGGCGATGGTCGGCAGGGGCGGGGTAAACAGCCTCGCGCGGCGGATTCAAGGCGCGTTGCAACCGTTCGGCGAGGGCGCGCGCCGTGCCACTGGGTGCATCCGCCTTGCCGCGATGGTGCAGCTCCTCTATCGCCACATCCCAGCCGTCCAGATGCAGCAGCTGCGCCGCGAGGTTCACGGCGTGCTGCAGGTACAGCTGCACCGCGATTGAGAAATTGGGCGCATACAACACGCTCCCGCCCGATTCCAGAACGCGCTTTGCAACCACCTCACGCCGCGTGTCCCAGCCAGTGGTTCCAATCACCAGCGGGCGCGCGGTGCGCAGGGCGAGTTCAAGGTTTGCGGTGAGCATGTCGGCGTGCGAGAAGTCGATCAGCGCGTCGGCGTCGCGGGCAATTGCTTCGCGTTGCGGGGCAAGCGTTGCGCGGCGGATTACGCCCGCAATCGTGTGCCCACGCGCAGTGGCGACTCGCTCGACCGCCTGTCCCATCCGTCCGTAGCCAATGAGCGCGATACGCATGGCATTCTCTCCGATTTCAGGGGGTTCATCGAGCGAGGGGGCGCGTGAATCGAGTCGGCATATGCCTATCTCGAGTAGCGCTCCGCTTTGCAGGTGCAAAGCGACAGTCTGTAAGGTGTTCCCTTACAGCCCAGCGGCGCGCATGCCGTGTGCGCGTCGCTTCGGCGGGCAGCCCTTTCAGCGTTGCTCGATGGCGTCGGCGCGCCTCCCAACGCCTACTCATGCTGTCCCGCGCCTCTACTCGGCGAATCCCAATATAATATACCCCATACTATCGCACACCCAACAATAGCTCCATCGTCAGCTGGTCTAACTTTTCGTATTGGTAGCCCTGTACGCCCAGCGAGGCGCGATCGAAACTGTGCGTCTTTAGCCACTCGGCATTCTCGCGCGAGTACTGCATCCGCTCCTGCAGCTGCACATCCCACTGGCGGATTTGCGAGAGCAGTTCCTGAATTTCGGGGTCTTGGTTGAACCGCTCCGCCTTCTCTTTCAAAATCAGGTAGGTGCGCATGCAGCCTTTGGCGAACTCCCACACGCCCTCTTCATCTTCGGTGCGGTAGGCGTGAGCGTCGAAGTGGCGCGGTCCGCTGTAGCCGTTGTCCTCTAGCAATTTCACGAGGAAAAACGCGCCCTTGATGTCCTCTGCGCCGAAGCGGAAGTCCTGGTCGTAGCGAGTGAGTTTCTGCGCGTTCAGGTCGATATGGAACAGTTTATTGCGTTCGATCGCTTGGGCGACAGCATGGGTGAAGTTTAGCCCCGCCATGTGCTCATGCGCGACCTCGGGGTTCACGCCGCACATGTTGGGGTCGTCTAAGGTTTCAATAAACGCCAGCATCGCGCCCACTGTGGGCAGGAAGATATCGCCGCGCGGTTCGTTCGGCTTTGGCTCCAGCGCGAATTTGAGGTTGTAGCCCTGGTCTTTCACATAGTGAATCAGGAAGTTCATGCACTCTCGATACCACTGGAGGGCTTGCACGGGGTCTTTGGCAGCGTCGGTTTCCGTGCCTTCGCGTCCGCCCCAAAATACATAGATTTCCGCGCCCAGCTCGACGGCGAGGTCTATCGCGCCCATCGACTTTTGCAGGGCATAAGCGCGCACTTTGGGGTCGTTGCTGGTGAACGCGCCGTCTTTGAACGCGGGATCGCTGAACAGGTTTGTGGTGCCCATCACCAGACGCATGTTGTGGTCCTCGAGGGCTTTCTTGAACTCACGCACGATGGCGTCGCGCTCGGCGGGCGTGGCGTCGATGGGCACGAGGTCGTTATCGTGCAGATTCACGCCCCAAGCGCCCAGCTCGGACAGTTTCTGCACGATGCGCGTGGGGGGTAAGCGGGAGCGTGTGGGTTCACCAAACGGGTCGCGCCCGATATTGCCCACCGTCCACAGCCCGAAGGTGAACTTATGTTCGGGTTTCGGCGTATAGTCACTCATGGAACTCACCTCTGCGCTGTCTGGTTCGGCATGGAGGTGGAGGTTCCTGCCGCTTACAAATCCACCCTCCCGAAACGTAAGTAGCCTGTACTGCTCAATCACCGACCAGTGAATCACCAGCTTATCGGGCAATACTATCGGTTCGTCACCTTGAGGGGTGCGGACGCCCTCGGGAGGCAGGAAGATGTCGTTGGGGCTGGAGAGCGTGGCCATGCCATCCGCGTAGTCCACCGCCACATCGGTTTTCAGACGCATCGTAAAGCGGCTCGCGACGGCTATCGGCTGGTTTGCCCGTTCAGGCAGCAGCAGCGCAACGCCCTCGTGAAATCCCGCTCGCCAAATGTACGCACCATGAAAGTGGTCAGGAACGCTAAGAATCAGCAAAGGCTGGTCGGTAGGCGCGTCTTTGAGTGATAGCACACTGCTGCGCGCCACCTTGCCCGCCTCCGCCCACGCTTCCGCCTGACGGATGGTTCCCATAACGTAGCCTATGAGAAGCACTGCGAATCCGCTCCCCACCCAACGCCCCTGCTTTAGGGAAGCGAACCATGCACTCAGACCCATCAGCGCGAACGTCGACGCCAAATAAGAGTAGCGACTGTTCAGGAAGTAGAACGGTGACGGCTTGAAAATCAGCACGGGCAGCAGCGCCAGCAGCACCCATAGCGCAACGAGGCGTCCGTCCATTTGTGGCGTGCGTCGGGGCGGATAGACGCGCCATGCATAAACCAACAGCCCCACGCCGACTGCCCACAACGCCCAGAGCAGTGTGTCCCACACATCGCGCCCCAAGCCATACAGTATCGCGGGCATGACCATCTGAAACAGGTAGACAAGTAGATTCACAACCAGCAGCCACGGGCGTTGGAGCGTCTCCCACGCTTCAGGGTACGCGCCTGCACCGCCCACTACCGCCGTGCGTGCCACGAGGTAGGCTATCAGCACACCGAAGAACGGTATCGCCCTGCGTCCTGCATCCGCCGTGCCCAGATAACGAAACCACAACCACACGATTAGCGGAAAGGTGAGCAGTGACTCTTTGCAAAACAATCCCCCAGTGAAGCAGAGCAACGCGCCCAGATAATCACTTAGACGACCTCGCTCGTGGAAGCGCATCAGCAGCAAGAGCGCGCCGAGTGCGCCCGCCGCAGCGACCATATCTGCCCGCGCCGCGAACCATGCGACCGACTCCACATTCGCTGGCAATACCACGAACACCATCGCGCCTATCAGTGCCCCGAACTCCGCACGCTCCCTTTTCCAGCTCCGACGCAATAGTAGCCGATACGCCAGTGCGTACAGCAGCATACCACACGTAATATGCCACGCCAGATTCACCCCGTGCGAAAAAAGTGGCGACATCCCCAAGAGGTAATCCAGGTAGTAATGCAACGAAATCAGCGGGCGGAAAAAGCTGGTCGGAGGCTGACTGGCAAAGCCGAATGCCCCGCCCTCCTGCAAGCGGTAGAAGATGAAGTAGTCATCTGCTACATACGGGGTGCGCAGGCGCACGGAGTAGCCCGCAAAGCCCAGCCCCAAAATCATCAGCGCACTTACCCACCGCATCGGGGGCAAGTATACCTGCGCTTCTGAAGGG
>CAYVKB010000097.1:4900-7003 GCA_964451985.1 uncultured Fimbriimonadales bacterium
CGCATCGGGGGCAAGTATACCTGCGCTTCTGAAGGGGGATGGTATAATCCCGTTATGGCGCATTCGTGCGCGTTTGACGGGGCGTGTGCTTCGTCGCAGCGCGAGAACTGGCAGATTGGAGCAGGCGTGGCGCTGGCGTTGGGGGCAGAAGTCGCTGAGTGGCTGGGGCTGCACGATGCTGTGCCGATTCTGCTGGCGGTGCTGGCAATCGCCATCGCAGGGCGCAGCGTACTCTGGCAGGGGCTAAATGCGCTGATACGCTTCCGCCCGAACATCTACTTCCTCATGTTCCTCGCGGGCGCAGGGGCGATCGCTCTGGGCAAATGGGGCGAGGCGGCGGTCGTGCTGACCCTCTATGCGCTGGCGGAGCTACTGGAGCAACGCGCCGCTGAACGATCGGAACGCAGCCTGCGCGCCGCGCTGCAACTCGCCCCGCAGGAAGCCACTGCCCTTATGCCCGACGGTGACTGGCGCACTGTTCCCATCGCGCAGGTGCAGGTGGGGCACCACATTCGCGTCAAGCCTGGCGAGCGGATCCCTTTAGATGGCGCGGTGACGGCGGGCGCGTCGGCGGTTGACGAGTCCCCCATCACAGGCGAGAGCGCACCCGTTGAGAAGTCCGCAGGCGATACGGTCTACGCTGGCTCGCTGAACCTGCACGGCTCGCTGGAAATCGAAGTGCAAGCCACTGCAGACGAGACGGTCGTGGCGCACATCGCCCGCACGGTCGCGCAGGCGCAGGCGCGTCGGGCGCGGGTGGATCGGTTTATGGATCGCTTCGCGCGCGTCTACACGCCCTTGATGCTGGCGCTGGCAACGGGCGTAGCGGTGCTGCCCCCGTTTCTGATGGGCGCGCCGTGGAGCGACTGGCTCTATCGTGGGTTGGTGTTTTTAGTGCTGGGCTGCCCCTGCGCACTGGTGATTAGCACGCCCGTGACACTGCTGAGCGCACTCACGGGACTGGCAAGGCGCGGCGTGGTGGTAAAGGGCGCAGTTGCGCTGGAGCAAGCGGCGAGCCTACGCGCCTTCGCCTTCGATAAAACGGGCACGTTGACCTACGGCAAGCAGCGCGTGGAACTCGCCCGCAGCTTGGACAAGCAGCCCATTCAAAGCCATCTGGATATTGCGCTCAGCCTTGCGATGCACTCGGAGCATCCCGTCGCCCACGCCATTCGCGACTACTGCCTGCAACAGGGCGCAACCGCACGCCCGATTGAGACGTTTGAAGCGATGCCTGGACTGGGCATGGCAGGCGTAATTGACGGTAAAACTTTTCGTATGGGCAATCATCGCCTCGTGGAGCAGCACGACGCCTGCTCCAAATCGCTGGAGGCGTTTCTGGAACGGTTGGAATCGCAGGGCTTAACGCCTGTAGTACTCTTCGACTACCAGCCTCGGGCGGTGTTCGCCCTGCGCGACACCGTGCGCCCCGACGCTCAGCCTACGATTGCGCGGCTCCAAGCGTTGGGCTTGCACACAGCACTGCTGACGGGCGATACGCCCGCCGTCGCCGACGCTGTAGCGCAGCAAACAGGCATCCAAGAACGCTATGCCCAGCTACTGCCTCACGAAAAAGTCCAAGCAATCGAGACTCTCCGTGCACAGTTCGGACGTGTGGGCATGGCGGGCGACGGCGTGAACGACGCACCTGCGCTGGCGACCGCCGACGTGGGCGTCAGCTTCGCCGAACGTGGAACCGATCTTGCGATCGAGACCGCCGACGTCGCCCTCATGCGACACGACCTGACACTGATCCCCACGCTGATACGCACCGCCCGCCGCACGATGAGCATTATTCAGCAAAACATTGTGTTCGTGCTTGCCGTGCGTACCGTGTTCATCACGCTCGCACTGATGGGGCAAACAACGCTGTGGTTGGCGATTCTGGCGGACATGGGCGTGACGCTCTTAGTAATCGCCAACGGCTGGCGGGCAGGACGAGTGTGAGAATGGTACTGTTGAGCTACGGGGTTGGTTTCGTCGGCGGGACGCCGACGTTACGCATGCTGTTTGTAGCGTCGTCGTCCTCGCCGACGATTCCAACCATCGTAGCGTCGTCGTCCTCGCCGACGATTCCAACCATCGTAGCGTCGTCGTCCTCGC
>CAYVKB010000098.1:0-6892 GCA_964451985.1 uncultured Fimbriimonadales bacterium
CTACGAAGGGGTTTCGTCGGCGGGGACGCCGACGCTACGGGTTTGATGTTTCGTCGGCGAGGACGCCGACGCTACGAAGAACGAACTCGTCGGCGGGACGCCGACGCTACGAAGGGAGAGTTCGTCGGCGGGGACGCCGGGGAACCCAGCGCAGTATCAGTATCCCTGCCGACGGACTTCCTAATCGAGCGTAGCGTTAAGAGTGGTTGAGGGTAGAAAAGGATTACTCCATTACGCGCACGGTAAGCGTAATCACGATTTCTGACTTATCGCGTGAAGTGCTGGTTCTACGGAACAGATAGCCCAGAAACGGCAGGTCGCCCAGCAGCGGTACCTTCTGGATGGTCTTGATGTCCGCCTCGCGGATTAAGCCGCCAATCACGACGGTCTCGCCGTTCGCCACGCGGATGGTAGTGTCGGCGTTGCGGCGCGCCAGTTGGGGCAGTCGCCCGCCACCAGGCACCTCCAGGAAGCCCGTAATTACGCTAACTTCAGGCTTAATCTGGAGCGTGATGGAGTTGTCTTCATGCACACGCGGTAGCACATTCAGGATAATGCCCGCCTGTACCGAGTCGGTTTGCACATTTGCGCCCTGCGGCGTCTGCTGGATAAGTTTGACGTAGTTCACCTCATCGCCGATGAAGATGGTGGCGGGGCGACCGTCTAGCGTGGCGATGCTAGGGCTTGCCAGCAAGCGGTTGCGACGGTCTTCCGCCAGCGCGTTCAACGTTACAGAGAAGTCGATGGGGCGTTTGACGATGGTGAAGTCGATGCCCAGCTGTCCATCGCGGTTGAAGCCGAAGCCTTGCTGATTCGGCGTGTTGGTGGTGCTATCGGGCAAAGGCAACCGATTCGCCCCTCGGTCGAGCGTGTTGATACTGCCCGACTGAAGGATGTTCCAGTTTAGCCCCAGCGATTTGAGGCTACCTTCAGACACATCGAGCACGCGGGCTTCAATTAGCACCTGCGGTTGCTTCACGTCGACTTTGCGCAGGAGTTCGAGGGCGCGCAGCACCTCACGCGCTGTACCGACCAGCACGAGGGTATTAGGGGGTTGGTCAGTCTGTGCGCTGCCTGTGTCGCCGCCCGCTTGCATGGGCGCGCCCATCTGCTGCGCCATCTGATTGGGCGCGTCGCCACCTTGCCCAATGCCTTGACCACCACCACCGCTCGCGCCGCCGCGACTGAGCAGCGCGTCAGGACCGAGCGAGACCTGCACACCAGGCACCAACTGGCTCACAATCCGTGCCAAATCGCGCGAATCGGCGAACTTGACACGATAGACTTCGGTGACAATCTCCACACTGCCCGTGAGTTGCTGTTCGAACAGGTACGCTGCGTCGCGGGCAAGTGCGACCGTTTCAGCGTCGCCCTCAATCAGCAGGTAGCCAGCGTTGTTTGCGCCCGAGGGCGTGATTTTGAGTTCAGGGAAACGCGCACCCAGATAGGTTGCAATATCGGACGGCTTCGCCACTTTGAAAGTGAGCGCCTCAACAGTGGTCGGTTTTGGGGGCGCGAGGGGTTCCGAAGCGCCGCGGAACGCCTTCAGCGATGCCTCCGTACCCACGATGTAGGTGTTGTCAATCTTCTCGTAGCGGTAGCCGCTTAGGCGCGTGATAAGGTTCAGAGATTCTTCCACCGTGAGGCGGCTGAGGCTGACAGTCACCGTGCCCTTCACATCGGGTGCGGTAATAATGTTTGCGCCCGACTGAATGGCTAACGCTTTCAGCACATCGCCAATCTCGGCGTTCACGAAATCGAGTGAGACCAGTAGCCGCGCAGGGGGCGGGGGTGTGGGCATCGCGGTCGCCACCTCGCGTGACTTGCTAGGTTCGCCTGTGCTCGTGCGCGGTGGAACCTGCTGTGTGCTGGCGATGCGAGTCGGTCTGGACTCCTTGAAAGGCTCCAGCGGCGGCGGCGTCTCATCTTGCGTCTTTACCACCTGCGCCGTGCCCAGTCGCACTTGCCAGCCAGTAGAGGTCTGTTCCAGCGTGTGGGGCTGTTTGCCACGCAGAGTAATCACCACACGCACTTTTGGCGGGCGGTTGCTGAACCAGCCGTAGCGCAACTTGACGGCGTGCGGGGTGCTAAGGCTCCTCTCACCGCCGCGTCCACTGAACCGCGCGTTGAACTCCACAATCAGGAACTGATTGCGCCAGATGCTAACTGTGGGGCGCGGCACGCGCTCGCCTGTGATTGCAATCAGTGTCTGTCCTTGCTCTTGTGAAACGCTAACCGACTGTACGGTTTGCGCCTGTACAGCGGTTAGCAGTCCAAAAGCCGCTCCTAAGCACCAGAAAGCATAGTTGAATTTCATGGTGTGTTGCCTCCGTTGGGAGTGGTCGATTCACCCACGCGCACGGTCAGTTGCTGTTTGCCTTTGCGTAGAGTGACCTTGCCGCGCTCGATGCTCATCACGCGCCAGCCCTCCTCCAGCAGGTCGCCCTGCTTGACGAACCGTCGGCGTCCATCGGAGTCGGCAAGGATTGCCACCGAGTTCGGTCCTTGCACCACGCCGGTAATCGTGTAGTTCGGTTGCTCAGGTTCGGTAGGGGGCGTGGACTCGGTGGGTTGCAGCCCGAACTGTCCATTAGGCGGCAGGGTCATCGGCGGCACGGTGGGTGGAGTGCCCGAAATTTCGCGTTGCGGGCGCGGCTCGCTACGAACGACCTTAGTCATCTCAGGCGTCGCCTGTGCTTTTTGAATAGTAGGACGGAACGGGTCGCGTGAAGGCAGTTCAGGGAGTTCTATGCCTGTTTCGGGCGCACTCGACTGCGCTGCTTGAGACGCAGTATTCGCTGCGGGTTTCGGCTGCCCTTGCCGGGGCGGCTCACTTCCGCCGAATAGCCCGCTGAACTGCAATACGCCGACCGTAACCAGCACCAGAAACAGCGCCGCTATCACCAGCAGCTGTTTCGGGTTCGTTCGCTTCGATTTCGCGTCCGTTTGCGCCTGCGCCATCACTTAACCTCCTCGCTGGGCGGATTGCCCCTGCGCCGACCGAAAGATAAATGCCTTCACAATCAACCGAATCTCCAAGTCAGGGTTCTCGGCGACTTGCTCCGAGCCTGATTTCGCCTGCAGATTCACACTTTGCACGGCTAAGATTTTCGGAAACGCTTCCAAGTTTTTGAAGAGGCTCATCAGGTTCCAGAACTTGCCCCGCAGCTGAATCTCAAACAGTTGTTCGTCGTATGCCTTAGCGGACTTTTTTTCTTCCTTCGAGTTCGTGGGCGTGTTGTTTTGTGCTTGCGGGCGTATCGCAACGATTTGCAGTTGGCGTTGCAGCACCAGTTGCTCGAACTGTTTCAGCATGGTGGGCACATAGGCAGCTTCGCTGACGCCGCGCTCCAGAAACTGCAATTCGCGCTGGGTCGCTTGGAGTTGCTCTTGAGTTTGACGCAGTTGATTGGCGGCTTGCTGCGCGTTTTGGAGTTCTTGACGCTTCTGCTCCAGCTGCGCTTGTAGGTCTTGCGTCATGCTCCAGGGCAGGTACAGGCTTGCTAACCCCAGTAACAGTGTGCCCAGAATAGCACCTGCAAACAGTTTGGATGTGCGTTGCATCCGCAGGATGCGTTTACTGACCGCCATTTTGCGCCTCCTTCTTTTCGGGCATTGCTGTACCCTTGATGTGCGCTGTTATCTGAAACTCGACGGCAGTGTGCTGCTCGGTGAGGGTGCGCTCTTGACTGTAGTCGAGGCGGATGTTCTCCAGTTCGGGATGCTGGTTCAGACGCAGCATCAGCTCGCCGACGAGTTGCTGGTTTTCGGCAAGTCCCTTGAGGGTGATTTCGAGGGGCTGCTTCGGGTCGTTCCGTTTGCCCAGTTCCGCGCCGGTGAGGAAACAGCCGTTGGGGGTGTGGCGGCTGAAATGTTGGAACAGCGCTTGCCATCGTCCCGTGTCTTTGCGAGCATCCTGGAGTGTGTTGACCAGTGGTTGTAGTGTATTCAGCTCTGCCTGTGCCTGTTTGAGCTGTAGCACGGTGGGACGTAATTTGTTGAGCTGCACCTCGATTTGGGCGCGTTGCACGGTCAGCGCGCCTGCGTAAAGCAGCAGCCCACCCCAGCCGAGTCCGACCAGCGCGCCAGTGAGCAGCCAGCCCAGCCCCAGCAGGCGCGTTTTGCGCTCCACTTGACGCCTGAGCATCTGTTCCTGCGCTATCAGATTAATCACAGCCATTAGTTTGCCTCCTTATGCCGCGGCTCCGACCGTTGCTGGCTCCGATTCTTCGGTGGGTTCGGCGAACGGACTTGCTATCTCCAGCGGCGCGAGCGCAGTGCCCAACACGGTTGTCCAGTACGCGCCCGCGTCCATCTGTTCGGGATGCACCTGTGCGGGCACCATCACATCGCCGCTGAACGGGTTCAGTATTTGGGTTGGGATGCCGAGCTTGTATTCGAGGTATGCGCTGACACCCTGCATCTGCGAGCCGCCCCCGTACAGATAGAGCCGCTCAATCTGCCCGCGCCCACCCTGCATCTGGTACTGCGATTGATAATAGTTCAGTGAGCGACGGATTTCGCGTATCAGTTCGTCCAGAATCGGCTGAATGAGACGCAGCGGTGGGTTCTCCTGCGGTTGCCCCGTTTGCAGCAAGTCGCTCAAGTTCAGCCCGCGCTTGACTTGCTCTGCTTCCTCTTCGGTGTAGTTGAAGTAGCCCTTCAGTGCCGCGGAAAGAGTGCCGCTGGCGATGGGGATATATCGGGTCAGCACAAGGGTCGCGTTGCGGGCGACGGTGATTTGGGTATGCTCACCGCCCAAATCCACCAGCGCGTAGGCGAACGGAAGCGTCGTGCCATAAATCGCCTGCGCTGTGCGCAACGCGCTAAACGGCTGCAGCTCCAGAATCTGCGCCTCCAGCCCCGCTTTCTCCACCAGTTCGAGCAACGGGTCGGTGGTTGAACGGGGCGCAGCGACCAGCAGCACCTCCATCTGGTCTTCCGTCCCTGTAGGCAGTATGTGAAAACCAATCAGATGTTCCTCCGCGGCGGAGGGTAGGTAGCGTGTCGCCTCGAACTGGATGGACTTCTGAAGCGTTTGGGGCGTCATACGGGGCAGACGGATGGGGCGTGCGGTGGTCTGCGGTCCGCCAACCGATAGGTAAACGCGCTTGTTTTTGACACCCGCGTTGGCGAGTGTGGTGCGCAGGGCTTTATAAACCGTATCGAGGTCTAGGATTGTGCCCTCGCGGATAGTGTCGGGAGGCAGGGGCGTCTCGGTCAACCGCTCCACGTGAAGCGTGCGCCCCTGCACAAATCCTGCACAGAGCTTGACGCCGGTCGCGCCGAAATCGATCGATAGTACGCTTTCGCCCTTGCCTGCGGGCTTGCGGGTTTTACGCAACATGGGGCTCCTCCTCCTTCAGGCTAATCTCTGTGGCGCGTTGCGCCAGCATCCACTCGTCCAGCGCGTTCTTGATAAATCGCCACTTGCCGTCCACTTTGAAGGCGGGCACTTCGCCATTCTCGGCAAGCGAGGCGACTTCCGAAGTGCGCAGGCGCAGGTAGCTCGCCGCCTCACGCAGCGTCATCACAGGATGTAGATTCCGCGCCAACCACTGCAGCAGGTCGTACAACTGCTGGTTGGTCAGGCGCACCTCGAATCGCACGGTCTGCACATTCTCCGATTCGTCGTGGGGCGCAACGGCGGGCGAGGCAACGGCAGACGCTCGCTCTGGCGTCGTCGGGGGTTGGCGTTGCTGCGATGCGGCTCGAATCGCGTCTACTAAGTTCATGCTCACCACTCCTTACCCTCGTAGTCCTGAATCACGCCGTGCATCAGGTAGCCGTCAATCACCTGGACCTTCTGACCCATGCCAATCATCAGCGCGTTATCGGCGAGCTGGCAAATCAGTCGCGGGTAGCCCCCTGTGAACTGATACAACTCGTACAGCGCGTCGGGCGTGAACGGGATGCGCTCACCTGCGTAACCCGCTGTGCGCATCCGAAACTCGATTAAATTCGCCGTCTCCTGCTGGTCTAACGGCTTCAGAATGTGGCGCACCGCCAGTCGCTGCTTGAGGGCAGGCACGCGTTCCAGCTTCTTCTGCAGCTCCAACTGCCCCAGCAGTATCAGGCTCAGCAGGAACTGGTCGTTCATCTGACAGTTCAACAGCAAGCGTAGCTCCTCCAGCGTGTTCACCGAGCGAATCAGATGCGCCTCATCGATCATCAACACGGCGCGCTGTCCATGCTCGTACATGCGAATCAAATGCTCGTGGAGCTGTTGCACCAGTTGCTGGCGGTTGCGAGTATGCGTCTCCACGCCCAGCTGGTGCAGTATCTCCTGAATCAGCTGGATGGGCGTCAAAATCGGGTTTACGATAAGGGCGATTTTGTATTGAACAGGATCTAAAATCTCGATAAGTTTGCGGCTGATGGTCGTCTTCCCCAATCCGATGTCGCCCAGCAGTGCACCCGCACCGCGACTGCGCGTGATGGCGTAGTGCAACATCACCAGCGCGTCCTCGTGTTCTTTGCTCATGTACAGGAACCGCGGATCGGGCGTTAATGTGAACGGCGGTTCAGTCAAACCCCAGTAAGCTTCATACATAGATTGCCCTCCCTATCAGCGTGCTGTGCGCTGATAGATTCGTTCCAAACGCTCTGGGGGCAATTATCGGCACGATTGCGAGGTTTTATAGAGGGACAGATTAGCGAATAGCAATAACTCTGAGTGAAAGGTCGCTAAAGCGTGTGAGGCGTATGGACAGCGCGTGCAAAAGTCGGTGTTCGAGTGCCGCCTAACCGAAAACCAACTCCATACGCTCAAACTGCGCCTGCTGCAGATTATCGACCGCTCCGCCGACAGCCTGCACTTCTACCGACTGCTCGGCGACCGCAGCCAGTGGATCGAAACCTACGGACGCGACACCTATGTCGACTACGAACA
>CAYVKB010000099.1:0-6789 GCA_964451985.1 uncultured Fimbriimonadales bacterium
CGCCGCAGCTGGTCGCCCGCTACGATGTGCACATCCCGTTCTGTCCCGAACTGGAGTACGCCGTGCTGCCCGACCTCCCGCGCGTGATTCAGGCGATTCAGACCACGCTGGAATAATGCGTAAGTAGGCGAGTTGGCTTGCTTCTGACGCCTCACCTGTGGAGGGCAAGGCTCCTGCCGAGCCATTGGGCGCCTCGCCCTCCAGATTTGGGATGGCTCGGCAGGAGCCTCGCCCTCCAGATTAGGATGGCTCGGTGGGTGTCTCGCCCTCCAGATTTGGGATGGCTCGGCGGGAGCCTCGCCCTCCAGATTAGGATGGCTCGGTGGGTGTCTCGCCCTCCAGATTTGGGATGGCTCGGTGGGCGCCTCGCCTTCCAAGGCGCGTTTCACTTGTGGAGGGCGAGGCTCCTGCCGAGCCATTCACGCATTCTTAGACAGTCTCTCTTGCAAGAACAAGAAGCGCACGGAATATCTATCCTCTGTGCCGAACCTGTGCGTTGCAAATTCGTCATAATTGTCGAGGTATACTTCGAATGACCAGTCGGCAGACTGGCGCAAGGGGCTGACAAAATGAGAGCGGTATGGATGCTGGGGCTGCTGAGCGGGCTGGGCGTGCTGAGCTGGAACGCCACGCCCGTCTATGACACTCAAGGTTCCGATAAAACGGTTACCCTCAAACACCGCGTGCTGACCGAAGCGCCGAAATCAGGCGCGATTAACCGCCGCGTGTCCGACCTGGAATTTACCGACCTGCAAGGGCGCACCTACACGCTGAACCAACTGACACAGCGCGGTCCTGTGGTGTTCGTGTTTACTGCGACCCGGTGTCCCGCCGCGCAACGGTACACGGTGCGCATCAACCAGATGTACGAAGCCTATCGTAAACAGGGTGTGCAGATGTTTCTGGTCTACCCGAACTACGACGACACGCTTGAGGCGGTGCTGCAACATCGGCGCGAGTACGGGTTGAAACCGCCTGCAGTACACGATCCCGAAGGCGCGATTGCGCAAGCCGTCGGTGCGACGATGACCCCGCAAGCCGTACTGATTGACAAAAAACAGTTGCTGCGCTATCGGGGCGCGATTGACGACAACCGCTACGAGAATCGCGTGCGCGAGCATTACCTCAAAAACGCGCTTGACTCCGTGCTGGCAGGCAAAACCGTGAAAGTCGCTGCCGCCGAAACCTTCGGTTGCACGATTCGGTTGCGCGAAGAAGCCGCCGCCGAAGCCCCGATTACCTACGCCAAGCACATCGCGCCCATACTGCAAGAGTATTGCCAGCCCTGCCACCGTCCCGGCGAGGTCGCACCGTTCTCGCTGCTGACCTACCGCGACGCCTACACCTGGCGCAAAGAGATTGCGAAAACCGTACAGGCGCGCCAGATGCCCCCGTGGAAGCCTGTTGCAGAGCACGGAACTTTTCAGGGTGAACGCCGCCTCACCGATGAACAGATTGGAATGATTCTGAAATGGGTGGAGACAGGTGCGCCGATGGGCGATCCGAAGGATATGCCTGCGCCCCGACAGTTCAGCAACGACTGGGCGCTGGGTCCACCTGACATCGTCGCCGAGATGCCCGTGGAGTATGAAGTGGGTCCCACTGGCGACGACGAATACCGCCACTTCGTGATTCCCACCAATTTCGACGAAGACGTGTACGTGCGCGCCATCGACATCCAGCCAGGCAACCGCAACACGGTACACCATGTGATTGTGTTCCTGGACACATCGGGCATGGCGCGTCGCTTAGACTCCGCCGACCCCAAACCCGGCTACGAGGCGTTCGGTTGGCCTGGCTTTATCCCAGCGGGCATGCTGGGTGGCTGGGCACCAGGCTTTAGCCCCAGTGTGCTGCCTGAGGGAACAGGCTACCGCCTGCCCAAGGGCGCGGACATCGTGCTGCAAATCCACTACTATCGCACGGGTAAGCCCGAGAAAGACCGCACCCGCGTCGGGCTGTATCTGGAGAAGCGTCCGAACCCGCAGCCTGTGGGCATCGCCTGGATTATCAACCCGCTGTTCCGCATCCCCGCAGGTGCGGAGCGCCACGAGGTGTGGGCGATGTGGATGGCGCCGCGCGATGTGGATGTGGTTGCCATCACGCCCCACATGCACCTGCTGGGACGCGAAATGAAAGTGGAAGCCGAACTACCCGACGGCACCAAGAAGACCCTCGTGTGGATTGACGACTGGGACTTCAAGTGGCAGGATACTTATCACTACAAAACCCCTGTAAAACTGCCGCGCGGCACGCGCGTTGTCGTGCGCGCCTACTACGACAACTCCGCGAAGAACCCGAACAACCCGCACAACCCGCCCAAAGATGTTACTTGGGGCGAGCGCACCAGTGATGAGATGTGCCTCGTGTTCCTGCATGTGATTGGCGAGGAGGGTACGGGCTTCCGCGGTGGTGGCATGCGTCGCAACGGCGGAGGCGGCGGGGGCTTTTTCCGTAGAAGCAACAATACGCAGTAAAGCCTGAGTATCTTAGGAGCGGCTTGCCATCGCGACGGTCGCCATAGCAAGCCGCTCCAACAAACGGATTAGACTCCTTGCTGCACTCGGAACGGCAAGTGTTGCTGGCACAAAACACTCTGTCCTTCCGAATGGCGCAAAGAGTCTCGGCGTAGTCTTCTATCGGGGTATGTTATTCTCGCCTCAAAAGCACACCCTCATCAGGTATACTTTCTTCGGAGGCTCGCTATGGCTGAATACCGATTGTTGCTCAAGCATGTAGATGTCCCCAACTATGATGATATCTCCGTTTACGAGCAGTACGGTGGCTATCAGGCGGTGCGCAAGGCGCTACAGATGGAGCGTCAGGCGATTATCGAGGAAGTGAAAAAGTCAGGGCTGCGCGGGCGCGGCGGCGCGGGATTCCCCGCGTGGATTAAGTGGAACGGTCTCCCCAAAGATGACGACAAGCCCCACTATGTCATCTGCAACTCCGATGAGGGCGAACCGGGTACCTTCAAGGACTTCGAGCTGATGTACAAGGCACCGCATCAGCTGGTGGAGGGCATGATTATTGCCGGGTACGCGGTGCGCGCTCAGCGGGGCTACATCTACATTCGGGGTGAGTATGTCGAATGTGCCCGTCGGGTGCGTAAGGCGATTGACCAAGCATACGCTGCAGGCTATCTGGGCAAGAACATCTTGGGCAGCGGTTTCGACTACGATTTGTATATCCACATGGGTGCAGGCTCCTACGAATGTGGCGAGGAGTCCGCGCTGATGTCGAGCCTGATGGGCGAGCGTGGGCAGCCCCGCCTGAAGTTTCCCCATGCGCCCCTGCCCACCATCGCAGGCGTATGGAATAGCCCCACGCTGATTAACAACTGCGAAACGCTCAGCTGTGCTCCTCATATCGTCAACAACGGCGGCGAATGGTACGCGCAGTTGGGCGCAAGTACCAAAAACTCGCGCGGCACGAAAATCTTCTCCGTATCGGGGCATGTGAATAAACCGGGCAACTACGAAATCGAGTTCGGCACGCCACTGATGGAGCTGATTGAGATGGCAGGCGGCGTGCGCGGAGGCAAATTGAAGGGCATCATTCCGGGAGGCTCTTCCATGCCCATCATGCCCGCTGAAAAGTGCGAGGACGCTGTTATCGGCTACGAAGAGTTGATGGAGAAGGGGAGCATGGTCGGCTCTGGGGGCTGCATGGTGCTGAACGAGCATACCTGCATCGTGCATTTCGCGTGGCGCACGGCGGAGTTCTACGCTCACGAGTCGTGCGGTAAATGCACCCCCTGCCGCGAGGGCACACGCTGGATGGTGCAGATTCTGGAGCGCATCCTGCAAGGCAAGGGGCGCATGGAAGACATCGACCTGCTGCTGGAGATATGCGACCAGATTGACGGGCGCAGTTTTTGCGCATTAGGCGACGCAGCGGCGTGGCCCATTCGGGGCTTCATTAAGAACTTCCGCCACGAGTTTGAGTACTTTGTCCAGCACGGGCGCAGCATGTACGCCGACAACCCCGAATCGCAGAGAATGTTCCCGCCCAAGGGGTACCAGCGCTACAACCCGATGCGGTATGAGTACACGTTTGGCAGCGTGAGGAAGTAAATCGCATGCGCGGCGACGCCTGTCGCCGCCCCTCACATTCTCTTCAGCACACGGCTACCCAGTTATCTTGCTGCGGATAGAAAAAGATTTCCAGCCTCTGAAACATTTTGGCGGGCAAAACCGTATATGTGTACATCTGATAAAAAAAATGCCGGGGCTTTTCAGCCCCGGCTATTGGGGGGTGAGTGGTCTGTGTGTGTCAGTAGGGGGATGGTGAAGTCTTTTTGCCGTTTTTCTCTTCGGGCAATTCCGCCACGAGCGCTTCAGTGGTGAGCAGCATCGATGCGATGGACGCGGCGTTCTCCAGTGCGGTGCGCGTTACCTTCGCCGGGTCAATAATACCCGCCTCGATCATATTCACGAACTCGCCCGTAGCGGCGTTATAGCCCTGACCTTGCGGCAATTCCTTGACTTTCTCAACGATGACCGAGCCTTCCACGCCCGCGTTGTTGGCGATTTGGCGCAGCGGCTCTTCGAGGGCGCGGCGGATGATATGCACGCCGATTTTCTCGTCGCCGTCCACCTGCAGGGCGTCGATGGCTTTGATGGTGTTCACCAATGTCACGCCGCCGCCAGCGACGATACCCTCTTCCAGCGCAGCTTTGGTGGCGTTGATAGCGTCTTCAAAGCGCGCCTTCTTCTCCTTCAGCTCGGTCTCGGTGGCAGCGCCGACTTTAATCACTGCCACACCGCCAGCGAGCTTCGCCAGACGCTCCTGCAGCTTCTCGCGGTCGTAGTCCGACTCTGTGGTCTCGATCTGTTTGCGGATCTGCTGGATGCGCCCCTGAATCGCTTCAGTCTTGCCCTTGCCGCCGACGATGGTCGTATGCTCCTTCTCGATGACCACCTTCTCGGCGCGGCCCAACTGGTCGATTTTCACGTTCTCCAGCTTGATGCCCAAATCTTCGGTGATGAAGGTACCGCCCGTAAGAATGGCGATATCTTCCATCATCGCCTTGCGTCGCTCGCCGAAGCCAGGGGCTTTCACAGCGGCGCACTGGAACACGCCGCGCAGTTTGTTCACCACCAGCGTCGCCAGTGCCTCGCCTTCCATATCCTCAGCGATAATCACCAGCGGGCGTCCCGCGCGCACCACCTGCTCCAGCACCGGAATCAGGTCTTGCGCCGCACTGATTTTCTTCTCGTAGAGCAGGATGTATGGCTCTTCCAGCACGGCTTCCATGCGCTCGGGGTCGGTGATGAAGTAAGGCGAGATATAGCCGCGGTCAAAGCGCATACCCTCCACTACATCGAGCGTGGTTTCCGTGCCTTTGGACTCCTCAACAGTAATCACGCCATCTTTGGTGACCTTCTCGATGGCGTCGGCGACAACCTTGCCGATAGTGGTATCGTTGGCGGAAATGGTCGCGACTTGTTCCACAGCGGCGCGCCCTTCGATTTGCGTCGCCGATTCTCGGATGAAATTCACGGCGGCTTCGACCGCTTTATCGATGCCGCGCTTCACATACATCGGGTTCGCACCTGCAGCGACGGCTTTCAGCCCCTCTTTGAAGATGGCTTGCGCCAATACGGTGGCGGTGGTGGTTCCGTCGCCTGCGACATCGTTGGTTTTAGAAGCCACCTCACGCACGAGTTGCGCGCCCATGTTCTCGAAACGGTCTTCTAACTCGATCTCCTTCGCAATCGTCACGCCATCGTTAATCACGGTGGGCGAACCAAATTTTTTCTCTAAAACGACGTTCCTGCCTCGCGGTCCGAGAGTGACCTTAACTGCGTTTGCTATTGTATCTACGCCTCGCTCCAACGCTTGTCGCGCCTGCTCTGTATATAAAATTTCCTTCGCAGCCATCGCTCGCTATCACCTCCGTGCGCTTAGTTCTCCAGAATCGCTAAAATGTCATCTTCGCGTAAAATGATATACTCCTCACCGCCAATCTTTATTTCTGTACCACCGTACTTCGAAAAGAGCACCTTATCGCCGACCTTTACCTCAAGGGGGACAACTTTCCCATCGTCCATAGTGCGCCCTGTACCGACCGCCATGACCTCGCCCTCCTGAGGTCGCTCCTTCGCGGTATCGGGCAGGATAATCCCGCTCTGTGTTGTCTCCTCCGCAGATTTCGGTCGAATCACGACTCGATCGCCAATCGGTTTCAGCATATCCACAACACCTCCTTCTCTGATGAAGGTTATCATAAATTTAGCACTCGCAAGGCGCGAGTGCTGAACGCGATTATATTTATACCCCATAGGAACAGGGTTTGTCAAGGGGGGAGCGTGATATGGAGGTAAATTGGGGTGGAATTCCGTATTTTAGCGGGGGAAAACGGCTTTCTCAGCAATATTTGTTCCGTTGTAGGATAAACCGTTAAGCTTTCAAGACTCCCTCGCGTCAGTTTCAATTGGCATACGCCCTATAGTATTTACAGTCACAGTGTTCCGACCACATCACTGCGAACATACCAAGCTCCACATCGGTCGGTTCGCGTCCCATCAGCTCCACGATGCGTTGATACTCGGCGTCGGTCAGCCCCATCTCGCGCCACACTTCGGGCGCACGGCGCAGCGTTATCATCAAGCAAAAGTGTACCTAACAGGCATCAGCGTCATCTCCATTCCTATCCTCTCCCCCCTCCTTCAGGTTCCCCCCACAACGCGAGGGGAACCAAGCAACTGGCAAGGCTCCCCCGCTGCGCAAGGGGAACCGAACCAAGCAACTGACACGGTTCCCCCTGCGTGCAGGGGGAACCTA
>CAYVKB010000100.1:0-6601 GCA_964451985.1 uncultured Fimbriimonadales bacterium
TCGTTCCGATGGCGGCACAGACGGGGATGCTCCCGTCGAAAACAACTTCTGGGATGAAGGCAGCGGAGTTCACGGCAAGGCTCGACCGTGGGAGCTGCCCGCCGATAGCCCCGACGCCCACTCCCTGAGCGATTTCGACCGCCAGAGCCTGCGCGAGGAGGTCGCACGGCGCATTCTGGAGGTGCAGAAAACACGCGGGGACATGCCCGCCGGCTGGACGCGCTGGGCAGAGGAGGTGGTAAAACCCCGCGTGAACTGGCGTGAGCGGCTCAAGCGCATCGTGCGGGGCGCGATTAACGAGGGGTTCGGGCGCCGCCTCGATTATAGCTACCGCCGACCGCACCGCCGCGCCGAGATTTACAAGCCTTTTCTTATGCCTGCGCTGCAAGGGGAGTACCGCCCGCGTATGGCAGTAGTGGTGGATACCTCCGGCTCCATCGGCGACCGCGAGTTGACGCAGGCGATGGCGGAGGTGCGCGCCGTGCTGGAGCAGCTACGCGTGCGCATCACGATTATTCCATGCGACGCCGTGCCCTACGAAGCCGTGCAGGTGCTAAGCCGACGCGACTGGGAACTGGCACGAGGCAAGATGAAAGGCGGAGGTGGAACGGATATGCGTAAGGGGATCGAGGCGGCGCAACGCCTCACGCCCCCGCCCGACGCGATTATCGTGCTGACCGATGGGTACACACCATTCCCTGAGAAGCCGCCCACGCGCCAAGAGCCGACGATTATCTGGGGCGTCTGGCGCTATGGGGACAATACACCGTGTAAACCACCGTGTCCCCCATGGCGTGCGCAGGAGATTGTGGAGATACCGGTAGAGTAGAGAAAGCCTTCGCTAAATCGGGCGCGCCGTCGATAAAGTCCGCGGGTGGCTTGCCTTGTGGCGGGCGGCTGATGGCCATCAGCGATAAATTTGGCTTCTCGCGTATGGTTGCCATCCTCTCAAGTAGTAATACCTTTACTTCACCGCGTCCTCGACCTCGCTGGCGCTGTCGGGGGCTGCCTCCTTGATGCGTGTGGCTTGCACGGTGCGGATGCGATGCCCCTCAATCGCATGCACGCGCAGTTCCCAGCCGTCTACACGAACGGTCTCACCTGTGGTGGGCTGATGCCCCAGCTGCCCGAACACGTAGCCTCCCAGCGTATCGAACTCTTCCGACTCCAGCGTGACACCCAGCAGCTCGCTCGCATCGTCCAAGTGCAGTTTTGCGTCGATCAGCAGTGAACCGTCGGGTAGGGTATTCACTTCAGGCTCTGGCTCGACATCGTACTCGTCCTGAATCTCGCCTACAATCTCTTCCACGAGGTCTTCCAGCGTCACCAAGCCCGAAGTGCCGCCGTATTCGTCTTGGAGGATTGCCATATGTACGCGCTGGCGGCGCATCTCCTGCAGCAAGTCCACCACGCGCTTGCTTTCGGGCACAAAGAACGCGGGACGCATCACCTCGAGCAGCGAGAACTTGCCCCCCGTCTCGCAGAAGCGCAGCAGGTCTTTCGCATGCACCACGCCCACGATGTTGTCCAGGCTGCCCTCGTACACAGGAATGCGCGTGTGTCCCGTCTCGCGCACGAGTTTGATGAGTTCCTGCCCGGTGGCGTTGGCGGGCACGGCTTTGATGTCCACGCGCGGCGTCATCACCTCACGGGCAATCGTGTCCGTGAACTCGAAGATGGACTGAATCATCTCCTTCTCTTGCTCTTCGATAACGCCCTGTTCCTCGCCTGCTTCCACCAGCACGCGCAGCTCTTCCTCGCTGACCACGGGCGCGAGGCGTTGCATTTGGATGCCGAACAGACGAAGCGTCATGCGCGTGACGAGGTTCACGCCCCAGATAGGAAGCGCGAATAGGCGGTCGAACAGCACCAGTGGCGCGACGGTCGCCAGCGCGACGCGCTCGGAATGGGTAATCGCAATACTGCGAGGTACGGTCTCGCCGAAAATCACGTAGGCGAACGCTGTCAACGAGGCGATAATCACGACGCTCACGCCCTGCATGCTCCAGCCTGTCGTTTGCTGCAGGGGCATCAGCAGACGGTGCAGAGGCTCCGCCAAGGTGGTTGCAGCCACCGCCGACGCCAGGAAACCCAGGAGGTTGAGTCCTACCTGAATCGTGGAGAGGAACCGCGACGGCTCGTTAGTGAACATCATCAGGTAGGGCGCGAGGCGATGTTTTTGATCAGTAAGCATGCGCACCCAGCTGCGCCGCACCGAAGTGAGCGCTGCCTCCGCCATCGAGAAATAAGCATTCAGCAATAGCAACGCAAGCAGTACCGCGAGACTGGCAAACGGCGTGAGACCGTTCGGTTCAGAGGTGGGCGCAGCAGGCTCCGACTGTCCATAGAGCGTCCATGTTGCTGCAATCAGCGCAATCAGCGCAAGGGTCCCGAATCTCCAAGGTGATTTTTGACGGCGACTGTTAGGGTTTTCCATAGAGCGTGTTTCCTCCTCATCGGGGCGTGAGCCAGAAAATCAGCGCGCCCAGCCCGACACCAAGCAGGCTGCCCAGCACTACTTCGCGCCAGCTGTGGATGTTCGCCTCCACGCGGCTTTGGGCAATCAGCGCCGCCAGCAACAACGCCAGCACCGCCGCCAGCAAATCGCCCGACACGACGATAATCGCCAGCGCGAAGAAAAAGCCCAACGCCGCATGCCCGCTCACTGCGCCCCCATGAAACAGGCGCACTTTGCCCTGTGTAGCCAGTACTTTCACTAACGAGACAATCACGAAGACTAAGATGACTCCAATCGTCACGGCGACGGCGAGAGTGGGTTCGGCGCGTTCCATTCGCAGGCGGATTTGCTCCAGTCGCAGGTCACCCATAAACAGCACCCACGCTACCACCACCGCGTTCAGCGTCGCCACCAGCACTGCGCCCGCGGCGATGTCTTTGGCGAACTTCGCTTTCGGATGGTATTCTTCAGTCACCAGGTCGACGGTCGCTTCAATCGCGGAGTTGAACATCTCGGCGATTAGCACGAGCGAGATGGTGAACAATAGCACGAGCATTTCGCGCTTATCGAGGCGGAACAGCAGCCCCATCAGTAGCACCAGCGCCACGCTGAAGAAGTGGAATCGCATATGGCGTTGGGTGCGCACGACGGCAACGATACCCTCCAAAGCGTAGCGGAATCCTTCCAGCGGATGGCGTCGCTGGGCGGGCGTCTCGGGAGGCTCCGCCTCGCCGTTGCGGGGCGGTTGGGGAATCGGTTCGCGCACTCGTTCAGGCGGCTCGGAGTCAGGCTTCCTCATAGCGTGAATACCACTCCTCGCGGGCGGCGTAGCCCAGTCGTCTCAGCGTCGATACCGCACGGGCGTTCATCCTCGCACGCTCCGTTTCGGTAGAGTCGTCGTAGCCCATTAGATGTAGTGTACCATGTAACGCCAGCATGAGCAATTCTGTAATCAGGTCGTGCTGATTGAGCGCGGCTTGCCGTTCGGCGGTTTCGAGGGAGATGATAAGGTCGCCAAGAGGCGTGGGATCCGTTGATTGCACCTCATCTCCTGTCCCCTTCTGCATAAACGGAGAGGGGGGAGTCACGGATTGCCTACCCACTACCTGCTGTCCCTCTCTTTCGACAGAGAGGGGGCTGGTGGGTGAGATGGGGTCATCAGCGGCGATAGAGATAAGGGGTGAGGTCGCGACTTCGTACCCAAAACTTAGTACATCGGTTGCCCTATCCACGCCCCGATAGGCGCGGTTGAGTTCACGAATTTCGGCGTCGGTCGTAAGATAGACGCAGACCTCGGGAGACTCTTCACTGCGCTCGGAACTGCGTTCGGCATCCACCAGCGCGTCCACCGCCTCTTGTAGGGCGTGTTCCAGTGTTTCTGACCATGCTACGCCCCAGTGCGCCTGTAGTATCGGTTCCACTTCGGGCACGACCTGTAAAGCAACCGCGAGACTACGGATGGACGGCATAGATGGGGTCTTCTTCTGTCTGAGTACCGGTTGGGTACTCGATTCGGCGATGACGCGCCGCCACCAGCACACGCACGAACGCCTCCTCAATCAGTTTCAAGTCGCGGAAGGTGAGGTTGCACTCGTCGAGTTGCCCATCTTGGCGGCGCATTTCGACCATTTCGTGGACGAAGTTCGCCAGTCGCGCGGGTGTCACATCGCCCAGCACGCGCGAGGCGGCTTCCACACTGTCGGCGAGCATCACAATCGCCGCCTCACGGGTTTGGGGCTTAGGACCCTCGTAGCGGAAATGTTGCTCTAGAACGGGGTCATGCCTGCCGTTGATGGCTTGGTAGTAAAAGTAGGTAATCAGCGAAGTACCGTGATGCTGTGCAATGATGTCGCATACGGCGGTCGGCAGGCGGTGCTGACGCGCCAGTTCCACGCCATCACGCACGTGGGCAGCGATAATCCGCGCCGAAAGCGTGGGGTTAATCTGCGCGTGCAGGTTATCGACGCCTTCTTGATTCTCGATGAAGAATTCAGGCTTATGGAGCTTGCCGATGTCGTGGTAGTAGCCGGCGACGCGGGCGAGCAGCGGGTCAGCACCGATAGCGAGCGCAGCTTCCTCCGCCAGTTGCCCCACCTGCTGGCTGTGGAAGTAGGTTCCAGGCGCTTTGTCGCGCAGCTCGCGCAACAGGGGCTGCTCCAGCGAGGCGAGTTCCATCAGCGTCATCGGGGTAGCGAGACGGAAAGGACGCTCCAACAGGGTCAGCCCCAGCCAGAAGAGCGCGATTGCGCCTACACCCGCTGCTATGCCCCACATCCCGCTGGTGAGCGCGTCCAGCCATGCACCTGCAAAGCTCCCACTGAACGCGGTGACCATCAGCAGCCCGCTCAACAGCGTGCCCGCGATGAACAGATGGTTCCGCCGACGCATAGGAGCAATCGCCAGAATCGCGCTCCAGCCCGCCAAGCCGACCGCACAGCAAGTGTGAATAGGCAACTTCAGCGTAGCCGCTACACCGCCCAGCAATACAGCGAAGACGTAAAGCGCAAGCAGGGGATGGATAAGTACACTCAATAACATGCCGCCCGCAATCAACGGGGCGAACGCCAGAAAACCGAGTTCGGGGCTAAGCGTCGCGCCTTGCCCCACCAGCGACGCCGCACGCACACCCAGCAAACTGAAAAAGACAATCAACGCCGTGAGTGCAAGTCCCGTCTCGCGCGTGCTATGGGCAATCGGTGAACGCAGCGCAAGCCCTGTGGGGCGCAGCAAGCCCGTGAGCTGACAAAAGGCGACCAGCAGCCCCACCTGCGCGGCAGCAATTGCCACGCGCTCGAGAGCAGTAGTGGGCAGGGTGCGCAACTCGCCGTTCAGAAGCGCAAGCGTGGCAACTGCCAGCACGCCCAAAGCCAGTGGAGCACGCAACAGCTGCTGCAGGCGTCGCCAAGAGGCTGCCTGCGCATTGCGCTTTCGCGCCCCGCGCCGCGCACTCCGAGTTAGCACGCGCATCGGCGTAATGATGAAAATGCGTTATCTCTTGCGCCGTCGCTGCTTTTGACGCCGACGCCGTTCGCTCGGCTTCTCGTAGTGCGCGTGGCGCTTATACTCCTGCAAAATCCCGCTCTGCTCCAACGCTTTCTTGAAACGGCGTAGAGCATTATCGATAGACTCGTTCTGTCGAACCTGTATCTGTGCCAATGGTTTGTCGCCTCCTTCACTCTGGCAGTGGTAGACATACAGGATTCGCGCCTCGTCGCCCCGCTCCTGCCAAAGGTCGCATGATTCTATCGGATTTTACCTTAAAAAGTCAAGGGGCTTACCCAATCGTCTGCTTGCGGAAGCGTAGCCAGCCGATGAGCAGCCAAGCCGCGCCACTTAGGAGCGCATAGCCCCCCAGTGCGCCCAGCACCCACCACGGCGCTAAGTCCCAATCGAACACCACTTTTTTGCTCATATCGAAGTAGTCGTAGTGGGGCAACGCGCCGTACAATAGGTTCAGCCACAAGGCGTCCAAGTTGTGCTCCCAGTGTGCCATCAGTAGCAGGCGGTTGAACACCCCTGAGCCGAACGCCAGTATCAGCGTGAGGGTCACATTTGCGGCGGGCGTGAGGTAGAGCGAGAGCGCAACCACCATCGCACACAGCCAGCCGATGCCTACAATCTTGAGCAGCACATATTGCACGAAAATCGGCTTCACAGGTATCCCCAACGAGAGCAGCAGCCCCAGCGTGATGAGCGCGAGCAGCACAAAGCACAGACTGGCGGTGAAGAATGCCGTCGCCCACTTACCAATCAGTAGCTGACCGCGCGTGATGGGACGTGCCATTAGCGGGTAAATCGTGCGGCGTTGCATCTCCTCTGGAATCTGTCGCGCGGCGATTAGCACTGTCAGAATTGTGGTCATCACGCCAACTGCTGTGAACGCTACATCCTTCACGAAAATCTCCAACCCCTGCACGCCGAATGCACGAAACGCCGACGCACCCAGCGTCAGCAACACGGTTAGGATCAGCACCACATATAAATCTTTGCGGCGGATGGTCTCCAGCAGTCCCGCTGTCATCAGTGCCCGTGTGATTTGGAGTGTGCGCGTCATGCTGCCTCCTCCGAGTCAGCGAATTCTTCGTCGGCGGGGACGCCAACGCTACGGGGGGCGGGTTCGTCGGTGAGGATGCTGACGCTACG
>CAYVKB010000101.1:0-6524 GCA_964451985.1 uncultured Fimbriimonadales bacterium
CTTTTTTTACACCACACACTCCATGCCAGTGCCGTAGGCGAACAGGATGATTAGCAGATTGCCACGCATAGGGTGTATCCTCAGCCTGATAGACACGCTAATTTGCTGGGCGTTTCACAGGCAAGGTACAATTCTCGAACTATGCACCGCAAACCTGTGATTGCCATCGTGGGGCGCCCCAATGTTGGAAAGTCCACCCTGTTCAATCGGCTGATTGGGCAGCGTGTGGCGATTGTGGAGAACACGCCAGGCGTCACGCGCGACCGGCTGTACGGCGAGGGCGAATGGCTGGGACAGCCCTTTGTGGTGATTGACACGGGCGGTATCCTGTTCAGCGACGAAGACCCGCTGATTGAACAAGTGCGCGTGCAGGCGCAGGTGGCGATGCATGAGGCGGACTGTATCTTATTTTTGGCGGACGCTCGCGACGGACTGACTCCTGCTGATGAAGAGGTCGCCGAACTGCTGCGCAAAGGCGATAAGCCCGTTTTGCTGCTGGTAAACAAGGCGGACAACCCCCAAATCTGGGAGAACCAGCGGGCGGAGTTCTTCGCGCTGGGGCTGGGCGAGCCGATCCCTATCTCCTCGATTCACGGGCACAACATCGCCGAAGTATTGGAGCAGGCGTTCGAACAAATCCAGACGCAGCCACAGCCCCTCACTGACGAAGAGGAAGGGCTGGAGCCGATTAAGATCGCCATCGTAGGGCGTCCGAACGTGGGCAAGTCGTCGCTGCTGAACGCGATTTTAGGTGAACCCCGCGCGATTGTGAGCGAAATCGCTGGTACTACACGCGATACGCTCGATACGCCCTTCACTTGGAAAGACCAGCCAATAGTTCTCATCGACACGGCGGGCATCAAGCGTCCGGGCAAGGTGCAGCGTTCGCTGGAGTACTACGCGCAGATGCGGGCGGAACGCGCCCTGCAACGCGCCGATGTAGCGGTGGTCGTGATTGACGCTGTGGAGGGCATTACGCACAACGACCGCCGCATCGCGCAACTCGCCGCCAACGCTGGGCGCGGCGTGGTGTGGGCAGTGAACAAGTGGGACCTCCGAGAGCCGCCTGATGGCAACTTGGACGAGGATACGCCTGTCAAGAAAGACTTCGCGCGGCTAATCCAGCAAGAGGTGAAGTGGTTGGACTACGCGCCGTTTGTGTTCATCTCGGCGTTGGCGGGTACGGGGATTGAGCGGCTGTTGGATACCTGCATGGCGGTCGCCGACTTTCACAGTATGCGCGTGGGCACAGGCGAGCTGAACCGCCTGTTCCAGGAGTGGCTGTTCGAGCGACCCTACACGCGCAAGGGCAAACAACTCAAGATTTACTATGCGACGATGGCGAATGTACGTCCACCCACTATCGTGTTGTTTGTGAACGACCCGGAGATTGTGCATTTTTCGTTCCTGCGTTATTTAGAGAACCAACTGCGAAGCCGATATGAATATACGGGTGTGCCCATCCGTTGGGTGGTACGCGCCGCCCACGAGGAACGCGAGAAGTGAAACCACGTCATTCAAAAACCCCATCAGAGATTGTAAGGCGCAAGAATCGCTGATAAGCGTCCACAGGTGAAACGCGTCTTTGGAGGGCGAGGCTCCTGCCGAACCGTCTCAAGAGCGACACCTTTTTGGAGGGCGAGGCGCCCGCCGAGCCATCAGTCCCGCGACTGGAAAATGGAGGCTCGGCGGGCGCCTCGCCCTCTAGGATTGTACAGAGCAAGATGGTCGGCGGGCGCCTCGCCCTCTAGGATTGTACAGAGCAAGATGGCTCGGCAGGAGCCTCGCCCTCCAGTGCCGGTGCGTTGTGCAAAATTCCATCAGCACACTTCCAAGTCCTGCGGGGGGGTATAATCTCTTTGAGGTTGGTTCCACGCATGAGACGGCTGTTCGGACTGTTGATGGGGTTGGCTCTACTATTCTCCCTGAGTGCGCAGGCACAAGGTCGCGCCGCGTTGGAGGATGCCCTGCGCCGCGACATCGAGCGGGCGCGCGACCGTGTGTTCCCCGCGTTGGTGAATATTCTGGTGGTGAACCGCTACTTCGATGGCGGTAGGGCGCAGTATGCATTGGGTGGGGGTAGTGGCGTGATTGTCTCGCCCGACGGGCTGGTGCTGACCAATTACCACGTGGCGTCAGACGCGGTGCGGCTGTTCTGCACGCTGAGCGACGGCACGCGCATAGAAGCCGAGTCGCTCTGGCACGATGCGATGACCGATTTGAGCGTGTTGCGCCTCAAGCCACCTGCGAACGCCCCCAAACGCGAGTTCCCCTATGCTCCGCTAGGCGACTCGGATGCGCTGAAAACGGGCGACTATGTGCTGGCGATGGGCAACCCGCTGCTGCTAGCGTCGTCGGTCACGCTGGGCATCGTCTCCAACCCCAAGCGCGTGTTTCTGAACCCGTTCAATCAGGAGCTGGAAGGCGCGGAGTTCGAGCGGGGCGACCGTTCGGGCATGCTGACGCGCTGGATTCAGCACGATGCGCTGATACTGCCGGGCAACTCTGGCGGACCGCTGGTGAACCTGAAGGGCGAGGTGGTGGGCATCAACCAGCTGGGCGGTTCCGGGCTGGGCTTTGCGATTCCCTCGCGCATCGCCCGCAGTGTGCTGGAGCAGGTGCGTAAAACGGGACGCGTGGAGCGCGGCTGGCTTGGCTTCCGCGCGATGCCCACCGAGAAACTTCGGCGCACCGATGGTGTGCTGGTCGGCGCAGTTACGCCTAACTCTCCTGCCGAAAAAGCAGGCATTCAGCCCGGCGACGTGATTCTGCGCATCGATGGCAAACCTGTAAACGCGCGCTTCCCTGAAGAGATTCCGCTGGTGTACCTACAAATCGCTGAGCTGCCGATTGGCAAGACCGTAAGCATCGATTTGCTGCGCAACGGCGAGCGGCACACGGTGCAGGCGCAGGTGGAGCGGATGGAACCTTACTACGGCGAGGAAGACGAGTTCCGAACACTGGGTTTCACCGCGCGCGACATCACCCGCCCGATGGCACGAATTAGCCGCTTGCCTGAAGAAGGCGTGCAAATCACGGGCGTCCGCCCCGGCTTCCCTTTAGACACCGCTGAGCCGAAGCTGAGTGCGGGCGATGCGATTATCCAGTTCGGTGAGCGCAAAATCCGCAACCTGAAAGACCTGCGCGACGCTATCGAGGCGCACAAGAATCAGGAGACCATACCCATCGTGTTCCAGCGGCGCACCGAGTCGCTGATGACTGTGATTCGGAACCGTCCGCCGTCACCCCCAAGCCCCAGTGCGGAGCTACCCAAAGCGTGGCTGGGCGTGCGCACGCAGGTCATCACTCAGTCCGTCGCACAAGCACTGGGCGACCCGAACCTGAAGGGCTTCCGCATCACCGAAGTTATGCCCTACACGGAAGCCAGCAAAGCGGGGCTACAGGTGGGCGACCTAATTATCGCGTTGAACGATGAACCACTGGAGGCGTTTCGCACGCAAGACGCCCGCGACCTTGAACGGCGCATCGAACGCATGG
Organism: uncultured Fimbriimonadales bacterium; assembly: GCA_964451985.1. GTDB lineage: Bacteria > Armatimonadota > Fimbriimonadia > Fimbriimonadales > GBS-DC > GBS-DC. The sequence goes on from CAYVKB010000101.1 coordinate 3,499, forward strand.
ACATCGACAGCAAGGCAAAACTGACCATCTTACGCAACGGCGAGCGACGCGAAATCAGTGTCAAGCTCGAACCCAGCCCCGCCTCCGCTGAAGCCGCCCGCAGCATCCGCCAAAACGAGCTCGATTTCGCCGTGCGCGACATCACTGCCTTAGACCGCATGCGCAACCGTTGGCGTGAAGACCAGCAGGGCGTGCTAGTCACCGAAGTGCCCAACGGCAGCTGGGGACAACTCGCGGGGCTACGCAACGGCGACCTGATTCTGGCGGTCAACGAACAGCCCATCCAGAACACTCAAGAGTTCCAGCAAGCGATGCAAGAGGTCATTCGGCAGCAGCCCCCTGTAGTGATTCTGTTCGTGCTGCGCGACCGCGAGACCTCGTTCGTTTTTCTGGAGCCTGACTGGAAAGAAATCACTCAATAGGAGGATATGATGCGACATCTCTGGCTTTTTACCGTTTGCTTGCCGCTAATCGCCTGGACGCAGGCGACGCCCGACACCAGCGCCGCCTATAAACAGGTGCTGGAAAAGATTCAACCGAACATCGTCACTGTGCGCGTGGTTATCAAGGTCGATGTTAAGGCCGAAGATGAGAACGAGTCTCAAGAGAGTAAGTTCACTCTGCAGGGCGCAGTGCTGAATAGCGACGGACTGATTCTGGTGTCGGGCGTGCTGCTCTCGTCCGAAAGCTTCAAAGAACTCATCGGCTTGGAAGATAATGAACAGGTCAGTATCACCATCACCCCCCAGAGCTTCAAAGTGACTTTCGGTTCTGAGACCAAAGAGTATGAGGCGAAGCTGGTTGCTACCGACTCGCAACTCGGCATCGCGTTCCTCAAAATCACGGATTTGGAGGGGCGCACGATTACACCGATTACCTTCGCGAATGAGGAACTTCCAATCGGGCGTGAGCTGCTCACAGTCTCCCGCTTGCCGAAGGGCTTTGACTACGCGCCGTACTTTGCGACTGGGCGCATTATCGGCGAGGTCAACAAGCCGCGTAAAGCGTATCTGATGGAGGGCAACATCAGCGAGATGGGTTTGCCTGTGTACAACATGAAGGGCGAGGCAGTCGGCGTGATGGTGCGCCTGCGCCACGGGCTGAAAGACGAAGAGGTGGACTTCGGCTTCCGCTCCAACTTCGGCTCGGACGACACCGCAGCGTTCCTATTACCCACTTCCGCCCTGCGTCCGCTAATCGAACAGGCCCAGCAGCGCGCTGCGAGTGTGAAGTGAGAAACGAAACAGTCGCTTAGACCTGTTAGCGAACTATCTTGTGGAGATGTAATTAGGGCAGGCGCGACGCCTGCCCTTTTGGTTAGCCGGTTTCATCAACCCGATACACCGTCGCCCACCCATAGCGATCGGCGTCCAGGCAGCGTGGCTGTTTGCGCCCCCGTATAATGTCCATATACAGCGTGGTGATTTCGTAGGGGCAAGGCGACGCGGGTACATCTGTTGGGGTTGCATCGTTTACGGATAGATCCCCCGAATCGTGGTTGCTTCCGCCACGCGCTTGACGCCGATGATGTACGCACCCATGCGCATGTTCACCTTGTTCTGCTCGGCGGTCTGGGTGACATGCTGGTAGCTGCGGCGCATCGCCTTCTCCAGCTTGCGGTTCACCTCTTCCTCTTCCCAGAAGAAGGCTTGTAGGTCTTGCACCCACTCGAAGTAGGAGACGACCACACCGCCTGCGTTCGCGAGGATGTCGGGCACGACCAACACGCCCCTCTCGTCCAGAATCTCATCGGCGTCGGGGGTTACAGGTCCGTTCGCGGCTTCCACGATGACGCGGGCTTTGATGCGCTCGGCGTTGTGCCCCGTAATCACGCCGTGCAGCGCAGCGGGCACCAACACATCACACGGGAGTTCCAGCAATTCTTCGTTACTAATCAGTTCAGCATCGCGGTAGGCTTGGATACAGCCGTCGCGCCCGGCGCAGTGCAGCAGCGCGGGGATGTTCAGTCCCTTAGGGTTATAGATCCCGCCGCGCACATCGGAGATGGCGACGACCTTCGCGCCTGCCTGATGCATTAGCTTCGCCGTCGCCGAGCCAACGTTACCAAAGCCCTGAATGGCGACCGATGCGCCCTCCAGCTGGCTGCCAATTTGGGTCAGCGCCTCGTGCGCCATCACCATTACGCCGCGCCCTGTGGCTTCCAGTCGCCCTTCCGAGCCGCCAATCGCAATCGGCTTGCCCGTTACCACCGCCGGCACCGTGTAGCCCTTGTGCATGGAGTAGGTGTCCATAATCCACGCCATCACCTGCGGGTTCGTGCCGACATCGGGCGCAGGGATATCCGATTCGGGACCTATCATCATCGAGATTTCGGTGATATAGCGTCGGGTGAGGTTCTCCAATTCGTGGATAGAAAGGCGTTTGGGGTCGCACACTACGCCGCCCTTCGCACCGCTGTAAGGGATATTGACCACCGCGCATTTCCAAGTCATCCACATCGCCAGCGCGCGGGTCTCATCTAAGGTGACTTCGGGGTGGTAGCGGATACCGCCCTTTGCAGGACCCCGCGCCGGGTTGTGATGTACGCGGTAGCCCGTAAACACGCGGATGGAGCCGTCATCCATCTTTACTGGGAAGTTCACAATAAGTTCCCGTCGGGGATGCTTAAGCACCTCCAGCAGGCTCCGATCTAAATTCAGGTAGTGCGCCGCCGATTCCAGCTGGCGGATCGCGATGGCGTATGCGCTGCTCTCTTCTGTATGGCGTTCGCGTTCAATGGTAGTCTGCGCCATTGCAGTGTTGCCTCCTAATCTTAGTACCACACATCGTTGTTAGTTGTTCCATAGAAACGAGTTTTCGTCTAACTCAGGCGGTACGATGCGCTGGACGAGCCAGTAGACGGGTATCGCCAATCCCATATTATACACCATGCTCCCCAGAGTTCCCTGCCAGAATGCACCGCCCGAAATGGTAGGTGCAGCGAGATAGAGCAGCCCTTGCGCCAGCAGTGTGAGCAGTGCGACAGCAGGCACGATACTCAGCCAGTGCTGCTTGGAAATCAACAG
>CAYVKB010000102.1:0-198 GCA_964451985.1 uncultured Fimbriimonadales bacterium
TTTTTTTACATTTCACACGCCGACGCTACGAACAGCGTGTGTAGCATCGGCGTCCCCGCCGACGAAACACACCCCATCCGTAGCGTCGGCGTCTCGCCGACGAACCCCACCCCATCCGTAGCGTCGGCGTCTCGCCGACGAACCCCACCCTCTCCGTAGCGTCGGCGTCCCGCCGACGAACCCCACCCCATCCGTAGC
>CAYVKB010000102.1:350-6421 GCA_964451985.1 uncultured Fimbriimonadales bacterium
CCCGCCGACGAAACACACCCCATCCGTAGCGTCGGCGTCCGCGCCGACGGGGCTGAAGCCTGACTGGTATAATCGAGCAGCCTATGAGAACCGAGTTAGCCACAGAAATAGAGCATGCCTATCAAGTAGGCGAGGCGAGCGAATCGCTGGTGATGGAGCTGCTTGAAGCGTTGGAGCGAGGCGAAGCGCGCGCCGCCGAGCCAGACTCCAGCAGCCCCACTGGCTGGCGTGTGAACAGCTGGGTTAAGCAGGGCATCCTGCTGGGCTTTCGGCTAGGCAAACTGATGCCCATCCCGTGGGGCGGTGTGGAGTTTCTGGATAGACATCTCTACCCCCCGCGAGCTTTTAGACTGAGCGACGGTGTGCGGATTGTGCCCGGCGGTACGAGTATTCGGCGCGGCGCATGCCTGCGCGCGGGTGTAGTAGTGATGCCCCCCGCCTATGTGAACGTGGGTGCGTATGTGGACGAAGGAACGATGATCGACTCACACGTGCTGGTCGGTTCCTGTGCACAGATTGGGGCACGTGTGCATCTCAGTGCAGGTTGTCAGATTGGCGGCGTACTGGAGCCAGTGGGTGCGCTGCCCGTGATTATCGAGGACGATGCGCTGATAGGTGGCTGCTCGGGTGTATTCGAGGGCACGATTGTCAAGCGCGGCGCGGTAATTGGTGCGGGCGTAGTTCTGACACGATCGCTGCCTCTGTATGATTTGGTGAACGAGCGCGTGATACGCGCCGAGGGCAACCTGCCACTAATCGTGCCCGAGAACGCGGTAGTGGTGGCGGGCAGCCGCCCCGCGTCGGGCGCATTCGCAGAGCAGCACGGCGTGCAACTTTACGCCCCCGTAATTGTAAAGTACCGCGATGAGCGCACCGACGCCGCCGTCGCGCTGGAAGAGGCACTACGGTAGACGTATAATCGCAGGACGCCAACGCTACTTCGCAGAGCGCTGGCGTCCTGACGATAAACGCTTAGGCGGCTTTTGGCAGCTCCACGACCTCGCCAAAGTCCTGTGCAGACGGCGTACTGCTCTCAGCGAGCTTGAACCGTGCTATCTGCTGAGCCAGATTCTCCACCGACGAACGCACGCCTTCCATCTGGCTGTTCAGCACTTGAATGGAGTTTACCTGCTCCTGCACAGTGGCGTTTACCTCCTGCGCACCTGCTGCCACCTGCAGCGCAACTGACGCCGTGTGCGACAGCGCGCTCGAAGTCGTGTCCACACTCGCCATCATCTCCTGTGCGCCTGCGCTGGACTGCTGGGCAATTGCCGCGATTTGCTGCAGCATAGTGGATGTCGTCTCTGTGCTTGCCAGCATCTCCTCGCCTGCTGCGCTCGACTCTTGCGCAATCGCCGCGATTTGCTCAATCTCATGCATGGTGGCATCAGCGGCGTTCTGTACGGCGTTCATCGACTGTGCCGAGCGTTCTACCTGCTGTGTAATCGTCTCCACCGCTTGCAGAATCGCTCCTAAGCCATCGGCGACCTCTTGCGAGACTTGCGCGCCCTCTTGCACTGCGCTCAGGCTCTGCTCCATCGCCTGCACGGTCTGCTCGGTTTTGCCCAGCACCTGCTGGATGATTTGCTGGATTTCGCGTGTAGCGACTGCGCTGCGCTCGGCGAGGCGGCGCACTTCCTCCGCTACCACCGCGAATCCGCGCCCTGCTTCGCCTGCACGGGCGGCTTCAATCGCGGCGTTGAGTGCAAGCAGGTTCGTCTGACGCGCGATTTCCTCGATGGTCTGCAGGATCCCGCCGATGGAGGCAGACAGCGTAGCGAGCTCCTGCAGTTCGCTTGCCACATGGCGCGTCTGCTGGTCGATGTTGACCATCACCTGCTGCGACTGTTGCAGTGCGGTGCGCCCTTGCTGCGCAACCTGACTGGCTTGGTTGGCGGACTGTTGGGTCTCTTGCAGTTGCTGGAAGGTCTCGCGTATGCGTGCGACGATGGTATGCATGCGTTCTACGCCCGTACTGGCGGCTTGGGCGGTCTGCTCCGCGCCTTGAGCGACTTCACGCACCACGCGGGCGACCTCGTGCATCTGCTGCATGCCGTTTTGCGCTGCCTGTGCGGTCTGCTCTGCGCCGCGCGCCGACTCTTGTACCACCGCGCGCAGTTGGGTCATCATCTCGTTGGCGCGCTGAGTTTCGCACGTCATCTGCTCCACGCAGCGTGCCGAGTCAGTGGCAACCGTGTTCATCTGCTGTGCACTTGTGGACATCTGCGACAGGTCTCGCGCGACGTTCTGTACCTGCTGGCTGACCTGCACTGCTGTGTGCCGCGCCTCGCTCAACACACCTGCCAGAGACTGGATGGCTTGATTGATGCTGTTCGCCAGTTGTCCCAGCTCATCGCGCCCTGCGACGGGAATCCGCGCGGTCAGGTCGCCCTGTGCCAGCTGCTCCGCAGCGCGTTGGACGCCACTCACCACGCTAAGGATTTGCCGAGCAATTAGGAAACTTAATACGCTGGCCGCTGCCAACACAGCAAAAAAGATGACGCCCATCAATAGGCTACGAGAACGCACCAACGCATCTGCCTGTAAACGTTCCTGCTCCAGTCGCGCCATGACTGCCCGCTCGGATTCGCGAAGCTCTTCGTAATAGTTGGGAATCTCGGCGTCAAGTTTGGAGCGCACCGCAACAGCTTTCTGCCAATCCTTGCGCTCCACACTGGGAATGAATTCATCATCCATCAGCGCGATGTAAGACTTCGCCGATGCGCTTTCAAAGGGCATCAGTTCGTACCGGTCGGGGTATTGACGCCAGAATTCTTGGCGTTGTGCGTATTCCTGGCGCGCCTCCTTTAGCTGTTTCAGCAGCTGCTCGACGCGTTGATAGTTGCCTGAATTGATGTTCACCACAATCCGCGCAGCAAACCAGTCCATCTGCACAAGGCTGGCAGGTGGCGTTAGGATGTCGGCAAGGAGCGTTTTGTCTAAATCGATCTCCTTGTACTTCGCACCGTTAATTTTTACGGTTATCAAGGTGGTGTACGCAACCACACCGAACACCACTAAGCCAACGACCGCGCAACTTGCCAGTAGTCCCAATTTTGCCTTGAGGCTCAGATTGCTTAACCAGTTCATAATGTTCCTCCGCAAGTAATCCTCCATCAGTATTATCGGCAGGCTTGGTCTATACACTTAAGCTAAAGAGAATTTATTAAGAGTAGGCGAAGTTGTTTACTCCGTTCAGAACGACGAGGCGTTTTCTCGGGAATGAACCACCGTTTCCCGCGAGGAGCGCAGGTGAATATATGCTATTCTATGCGTTGCGCATCGCGCTTCAGCACGAACCAGCTGAGCAACGCACCCAGCGAGAGCATCAGCGCGCAGCCGATGAAGGGCGTGCGGTGTGACGGGATTGGCACTGCGCCCAGCGTGAGGGGCACATGCTCATATAAGAAACCGCCCAGCAGTGCGCCTAGGATGCTGCCGACGCCCTGCGCTGTGCCCGCCGCGCCCAATATCACACCGCGTCGCGCGGGGTCAATCTCGCTCAGTTCCGCCATCCACGCTGCGAAGGTCAGCACGAAGCTAATCGCGCCCAAGCCCGCCGCGACCAACACCCATACAATCGGCGGCTTAGCAGGCGCGACGACGCTCCACAGGACAACCGCCGCCAGACTTAGCCCCCAGCGGATGCTACGCGTGCGCCCCAAGCGATCCGCCAATCGCCCCAGCGGTAGGCTCAGCCCCGCTATCGCCAGCGCGGGCACCACCAGCCCTACGCCGAACACTGTCTCGCTCACGCCGAACTCGTCCATGGCGTAGAGCTTAACCAGTAGCATAATCAGCCCGATGCCGAAAAACACCACGAACGCGAGCAGCATATGCCCCGGCGCGATGCGCAGCGCGTTCAGCAGGGCGCGCGGTGAAATTTGTTCGGTGGATGCATCGGGATACGTGCGGCGGGGGCGTCCATCTCTGGGATAGAACCGCCACGCGATGAAGGTAGCTGCGGTGAATAGGCATGCTGTCAGGTAGAACGACGCCTGCTTCGCGCCCGTAAGGTCGTTCGCCAAACCACCTGCCAACGGTCCTAGCGCAACGCCCGACATGTAGGTCATATTCAAAAAGCTCATCGCCCAGGCGCGCTTGTGTTGGGGCACGGCGTCGCCTATCGCGGCGTACACGGCGGGCCACAGCATCGCCGCGCCCAAGCCGTCAATTGCACGCAGCGCGATAAAGTGCAACGGGTGGCTCGCAACCAGCGTTGCTAAGGAAGTGAACACCGTCAGCAGCGGTCCCAGCACAATCAGTCGCCGTCTGCCAATCTGGTCGCTGAGCATGCCCATCGGCGCACGGAAAATCGCCTCTGTGAGCAGAAACACCGAGCCGACGGCGGTAATTGTCGCTTCGCCCAACCCGACACTCTCGCGTAAATAAACGGGCATCGCCGAGATGTTGAGCGTCACATAGCCCAACTCGGCGAAGCCCGCCATCACTACCAACGCCCAGAATGCCGAGAGCGATTTCACACAGTTAGTCTAACGAGACGTCGATAATCACCTCATGCCCTGTCTCGGACGACTCGTAGATGGCGTCCATAATCGCGTTCAGGTAGAAGCCGTGTTCACCGGGGATGGGCGCGGGCTTGTTGTGGATTACAGCGTCCACAAACGCTTCCACATTTGCCTGATAGGAGTTCACATTCGGCAGGTTTGCGGGTTCTACGTTGTACAGCGTGCGGTTGTGCTCGGTGGCGATGCGCACGGGACGGTCGCTCATCGGGTCGGCGAACACGCCTCCCTTATCGCCCAGCAGCAATGTGTTGAACTCGTCCCGCTCGATATTCGCGCAGAAGCTCGACTCCAGCGTCACGGTCGCGCCGTTATCGAGTCGGATCAGACCGACCGCAAAGTCCTCGACGGTGAACCTGGTGTGGTCCCACTGTCCCATCAGCCCGACGACGTCGGGGCGGTTGCCGAACTTCACGTAGGTTGCGCCAAACGCCGCCACAGGCTTGGGATAACCCATCAGCCAGAGCGTAGTGTCCAGAATATGCACGCCGATGTCAATTAGTGGACCGCCACCCTGCTTCTCTTTATCGATGAACACGCCCCAGCCTGGGATACCGCGTCGGCGTAGGGCGTGTGCGCGCGCGTAGTACACGCCACCGAGGTTGCCTTCCTCCACAATATATTTATGCAAGAACTGTGCCACGCCCGAAAACCGCCACTGCAGCGACACATGCAGCAGTTTGCCTGCCTGACGCGCCGCCAGCACCATCTCGCGAGCTTCGCGGGCGTTGCGGGCTAACGGTTTCTCGCAATGTACGTGCTTGCCCGCCTCCAGCGCGGAGATGGCAGCGTCACGGTGCGCGAAGTTGGGCGTGGAGACCACCACAGCGTGAATATCGTCGCGCCGCAGCATCTCACGGAAGTCGGTATATACGTGGGGAATGTGGAACCGCTCCGCTGCCGAGCGCGCGCTGGACTCACTAATATCCGCTACAGCTATGAGTTCGACACGGTCGGAAAGTTTGGCGTAGCTGGGCATGTGCTGCCCTTGGGCGATACCGCCTGCTCCGATGAAACCAACGCCTATCTTACTCAAGTTCGTTGCTCCTCCTTAGGTTCAGCTCTGCGTGGCAGGTGCGCCACGCTACCTCATAACCATAGGGGAGTATACCTGATGAGGGGCGGGGCTTCTACCGACAGGTAGGTTCGACGCCCCGAAAATAGGGTGAAAAGCAGTTGAGTCCCCTCGCACCACTTGGACAGGCGAAAGGTGTCATTCCAAACGAAGCGAGGGGTATCACTGCTAATTGGCTGAGGCGATTCTCGGTGATTCCCAGTTAACAGGCTCAATCACCGCCACCCGATACACTGCCTCCGCCCCCAAGCGAAACTCTATTTGCTTCCGCACTCGGTAGGTTGCACTGCGCCAGGTAAGTGTGGTGTTCGGGGTTAGGTTGGTGCTTGGTGCAACGGCGACAGCCCACAGCGGGCGGGGCAGTCCCGCAAGTTCCTCTGAACTGAAATGCCAGCGCAGCAGCCCCGCCGAAGGCTGGAAAAAGATTCCGCGCTGCGTCTGCGCCCCCACTTGAAACGGCTCGCCATAGC
>CAYVKB010000103.1:0-5999 GCA_964451985.1 uncultured Fimbriimonadales bacterium
AAACCTATGCACCCCCAAAACGACGCGCTGGAGCGCTGGCGGCTGATACTGGGCAGGCGGGCGGAACGTGCCAACCCCGCGTTTCGGTTGGGTAGCCAATCCGACCAAGCCGAGGCGGGCGAAAGCGATTTGCAACGCACCCTGCCCGCAGGCATGAGCCTCACCGAGCTAGATAAAGCCCTCAGCTTCGTATACGATGGAGGCGAGCGATTCGGCGGTACGGGCGACAGCAGCCCCTACATTCCCCAGTGGCTCGAACAGATGCGCGCTACGTTCAACCAGTCCACCCTCGCGATGGTGCAACGCGACGCCTTCGAGCGCACAGGGCTGGCGGAACTACTGCTGCAACCCGAAGTCTTGCCCCAACTGCAGCCCGATGTTCAACTCGTTGCCACGATACTGAGCCTGAAAGACCAGATTCCCGACACCGTGAAGCAAGCCGCGCGCGACTTAATCCGCGGCGTGGTCGACCAGCTGCGCCGTAAACTGGAGGTGCGGGTACAGCAAGCCGTGTTCGGTGCGCTGCAGCGCAATCGTTACTCGCCCATCCGCACCGCCCGCAACCTCGACTGGCGACGCACCCTGCGCAGCAACCTCAAGAACTACTTGCCCGAACGCAAAGCCATCATTCCTGAACGACTCTACTTCTGGGCGAATGAGAAGCGGTTCCGCGACTGGCAGATAATTATTCTGGTTGACCAGAGCGGCAGCATGGCGAACTCGGCGGTCTACGCCAGTGTCATGGCGTGTGTCTTTGCCTCGGTGAATGTGCTGGAGACAAACCTGATTGTGTTCGACACCAGCGTCGTTGAACTCACGCCCTACCTTAGTGGCGACCCTGTGGAGTTGTTATTTAACTTACAACTCGGCGGCGGCACAGATATTGCGCAGGCAGTGGCGTACGGTGCGAAACTGGTTAAGAACCCCGAAAAGTGCATCTTTGTGCTAATTACCGACTTGTACGAGGGAGGTGACGAGGTTGCGTTGCTGAGCCAACTGCGCGCCCTGCGGGAGAGCAAGGTCAAGGCGCTATGTCTGCTTGCGTTGGAGGAGGGTAAACCTGTGTACAATAAGCCGCTTGCCCGTCAGGTAGCTGCGCTAGACATTCCCACCTTCGCCGCTACGCCCGATAAGCTGCTTGAAGTGATGGAACAGTTCCTGAAGGGGTCGCGTCGCGCGTAGCGTCGGCGTCCCCGCCGACGCGAGTAGGGAGTGCGCGGCGTGCGTAGCGTCGGCGTCCCCGCCGACGAAAGCAGGAGGGATCACTCCGATGCAACCGATGACCTTAGACGAAGTTCGCGCTTTGTGTGATCTGACCACCTATCGGAGCGCGGAGCAAATTGTAGCAAGCGACCAGCTGCTGCAATTAGCCCGTTCGGACGAAACACTATATGCCCAAGTGCAGGGCAGCAAGCCGTACACCGTACGCATCGAGTTCAAAGACAGCGCACCGAAAGCCAGATGCACTTGTTTGGCTGCGCGTTTCGCCAAGTTTTGCAAGCATGCTATCGCCGTGCTGATTGTTTGGGCGCAGTCGCCTGAACGGTTCACCTACGGGCAGCAGACGCCGACAGAGGAGCCGCCCACCCAACCCAGGCGCGGGGGCAAACGCGCCGCCAAAGCCACGGTGGAGCGCGCCGACCTGCAGATTCAGAGTATCGATCGGACACTCAAAATAGTACAGGAGCTTGCCGAGCGCGGGCTGGCAGGGGTGCAACCTGCGTTTCTGGAGCAACTCAAAGCCCTCGCACCGAACTTAGAGTCGCTCAAAGCGCGGCGGCTCAAGCAGGCTGTGGAGCGGCTCGTGCAACTGATTGAGAACGCCCGCGTAGACCCTATCAGCGAGGAGCGGTACACCCGCGCCCTGCTGCGCCTGTGGCTGATTGCCCGCGCGCTGGAAGAACACTTCGCCGAGCGGCGCCCCCTGCCCGACGAGCAAATGGAAGAGATGCTGGGACGCACCTGGCGCGACAAAGACCTGCAACTCCGCGAGAACCTGCACCTGCTGGAGCTTGCGTACGAGAACATCGAGCTGCCCACAGGCTTTCGGCTCGACATCAGCCATATGATGGAGTTAGAAACGGGCGAACTGCTGCGCGAGATGAAAATCGCTCCGCTGCATACGCCCAGCGCAGATGCAAGGGCGTTCAAGCCTGCGCGCCCCGAACCGATTCATGCCCTGCGCGTAGGCGTGTATCCCGGCTACGCTCCCAAACGCATCAAGATTTATGACGCACTGCCCCTGCACGCACCGATGGCAGAGCTAATCGCTCAAGCTGTTTCGCACGCCCTCACCGAGTGGCAGCCCCTCATTCGCCAATACCTGCAACGCCTCGCCGACACGTTCGCCCCGCGTGAGCTGCCGTGCCTGTTGCGGTATGAGCGCATCGTATGGCAAGATGGCGCGGCGTGGCTCGCCGACACGCATGGCGCGCTGTTGCCCCTCGCGCTGGAGACCCTGCCTATGCGCCTGCACGCCCACGCTGAACAGCAACGCCTCCAGCAAGAGCTATCCGAGCAGGACGAGTTCGCGATTGTCTTCGCGCCGCCCACCCCACGCGCCAGCGGCGTCCCCTACGAAGCTGCGCTGATGCGTCACAGTTGGCTTGCCCTGTTCGGCTACCTGGAAGGCGAAGATACGCTCCGCTTCCGCCCCATCAGCGCACTCCATGAAACGGGTGTCGTGCGACTAATTTGGGGGATGCAGGTACGCGTCTAAAATTCTGCCAGGTTGTCGGAAAATGCTTTTGAAATACTGACGCAGACATGCACCGTTCGGGATGATAATCGCCGTCGTTACGAACGGCGCGGGAGACCTGATAGGATTATGAGGGAAAAATGAGTCGGTTAGTTGCTCTGCTCACGGACTACGGCTATGTGGACACCTACGTAGCGCAGGTAAAGGCAGTAATGCTGCGCCTGTGCCCCACGTGCGAAATTTTGGACTTGACGCACGGGATTGCACCGCAGAACATTCGCAGTGGGGCGTACCAGCTGGCGACTGCTACGCCCTACCTGCCTGATGGGGCGATTGTGATCGCAGTTGTAGACCCCGGCGTAGGCACGGCGCGCCGCGCGATTGCCGTACAGGGCGTGCGCCACACCTACCTTGCACCCGATAACGGCTTGCTGAGCCTCGCCTTGCGCGACGATCCGCCCCAACACGCCGTCGCGCTGGACAACCCGCACTATCACCTACCCGAAGTGAGTACTACCTTCCATGGGCGCGACATCTTTGCCCCGTGCGCCGCACACTTAGCCAACGGCGTACCCCTTAGCGCCCTGGGGACTGCGATTGACACGGCGTCGCTGGTCACACTGCCCGATATCGAGCCTGAATTCGCAGGGGATCTTATCCGCTGCAAGCCGTTGCATATCGATCATTTTGGGAACGTGGTGTTCAACCTACGTCGCACAGACATTCCTGTCCGTGCAAGACTCACCCTCCTGCTACACACTGGCGGAGGTGTGCTTGGACATGAATGTCCAAGCGACGATTTGGGCAAGGACAGGAATGTCCGTGCGACGGTTGAGTTGCATCTCGTGCGCACCTTTGGAGAGGTGATGTGGGGCGAGCCGCTGGCGTACTGGGGCAGCAACGGTTATCTGGAGGTAGCAGTCAACGGTGACTCGGCAGCGAAGACTTTGGGTATCGACAGGGACAGCGTACTGGAGGTAAGATTCGAGGCTGACTAATCTCAACGCTTTCTGAATAGTACGACTGTCACGCCCTCACCGCCGTCGGTGTGAGGTGGATGGTGGAAGCTACGCACTTGCGGGTGGCGTTTGAGATACTCATGCACCATCTGACGCAGTGCGCCCGTGCCTTTACCGTGCTGCACGCGCACACTTTCGTAGCCCGCCAGCAGCGCGTCGTCGATATACTTTTCCAGTAGAGGTTGCGCCTCCTCCACGCGCTTACCATGCAGGTCTAACTCCAGCGGCACGTAGCCAACGTGCGGTTTGGAAACGCGCACTTGGGGCTTGGGCGCGGCAGGTTCGGGCAGCGGCTCCAGGTCGCTTAGTGCGATGGGCATCCGCACTTTACCTATGAACACCAGCGCCTGGTTTCCGTTGGGCGGTTCTGCAAGCGTCGCGATTTGCCCCAAGCTGCGCACGCGCACGCGCATGCCTACCTGCCACTGCTGAGGCGGCGTGGGTGCACTGGAGGCGGCAGGCTCGACTTGCTGCGCGGCGCGGGCTTTGTCCATCAGCGTAGTGAATTGCTCGCGCAGTTGCGCGGTCTGCTTACTCTCACGCGGGGCTTGACGCAGCTGGCGCAAGATTTGCTCGGCTTCTGCGCGGAGTTGCCCAAGGTATGCCTCCAGCTCCTGCTGGGCGCGTTGTTTGAGGGCGCGTTTTTCAGCTTCGAGGGCAGCGCGTTCCTCATTCAGGCGTGCCTCACGCGCCTCCAGCTCGCGCAGTTTGGCTTGCCACTCGGCTTCAGCTTGGGCGGCGGCGCGGCGGGCGCGCTCCATATCCTGAATCATCGCTGCCAAAGTCGCTTCCTGCGCACCCAACGACTCGGTCGCCTGCTGCGCCACGCGCTCGGGCAGTCCCAGTCGTTTGGCAATCTCAATCGCGTGGCTTGCGCCCGGCACGCCCAGCAGCAGCCGATAGGTGGGCTGCAGGCTTTCCAAATCAAACTCCATCGCGGCGTTAATCAGGAGGGGGTGGTTGTAGGCGAAGGCTTTCAGCTCGCCGTAGTGCGTGGTGGCGACAATCCGCGTCTCGCGCTCCAGCAGCGTTTGCAGAATCGCTCGCGCCAGCGCCGCGCCCTCCATCGGGTCGGTGCCTGCGCCCAGCTCGTCAAGCAGCACAAGGCTGTACCGTCCCGCCTGCGCCAGATAGCGAATGATGTGGCGCATATGCCCCGAAAAGGTAGACAGTGACTGCTGCAGGCTCTGCTCGTCGCCGATGTCGGCGTAGACACCGTTCGGAATCGCCACATGCGAGCCTTCTTTGGCGGGGATATGCAAGCCAAGCAAACTCATAAGCGTCAGCAGTCCCAGCGTTTTGAGGCTGACGGTCTTACCCCCCGTATTGGGTCCCGTTATCAGCACGCCTAGCCAGTCGCGCCCCAACTCGATGTCGATAGGTTTAACGACGTCGTGTGGAATCATAGGGTGGCGCGCCCCGCGCAGTTTCCACACGCCCTCCGTGTTGATGTGGGGCATTGTGCAGTCCCAATCCAACGCGAGGCGTCCCGCCGCCAGAATCGCGTCGAGTTGGGTGAGAGCATCCAATGTCTCACGCAGGGGTTCGATGTCGGCTTCTACTGCGCGCGACAGCCCGTACAGAATCGCTTCAATCTCCTCTTGCTCGGCGGCGTGCAGCTCGCGCAGGCGATTGCCCAAATCCACCAGCGGTTCGGGTTCAATAAACAGCGTAGCACCACTCGCGCTGGCGTCGTGGACGATGCCTTTCACACGTCCGCGCGAGTCGCTGCGCACGGGCAGGCAGTAGCGCCCCCCCCGGATTGTGTAGTTCGGCTCCTGCAACGCGCCGCCAAGACTATGGATCAGCCGTTGTAATTCTTCGGTGATACGCTTGTGGAACCGTTGCTGGTCTCGACGCAGCTGGGCAAGGCGTTCGCTGGCGGTATCCAGTACTTCCCCTGCAGGCGAGATGCACTGCCCGATTTGCTTCTCCAGCGCGCTAAGAGTATGCAGGTGTTCCGCGTAGACAGCGAGTCGCGGGTAGCGTTCGGCGCGGGGTAGCAGGTGGCTCTTGTACAGGCGCGCCGCCTGCAGCAGTTTCTGGATGTTGAGTAGCTCTTCGGGGCTAAGCGCGCCGCCCTTTTCGGCTTTTTGCAGGGCGGGGCGCATTTCGGACACACGCATCGGTTGCGGTGGCTCGCGTTGCAGCAGGCGGGCAGCATCGTCTGTCTCCTGCAGGCGCAGGCTCACCAAACCCTCCTCGCGTGTGAGGGTGCGCTGCAGGGCATGTTCGCGTCCCGCCGGCGTCTCGGCGCGTCTGGCCCACTCGCCCCGCACATA
>CAYVKB010000104.1:0-5868 GCA_964451985.1 uncultured Fimbriimonadales bacterium
AACCCAAATGCGTGGTCATCGGTAGACCCGATTTTATCTTGCTCAAAAACGGCGCGCCCGCAGGATATACGCTGGAGCTGCAGGGCGCGATTGACGAGGTGTGTGAGGCGGTCTGGGGATGGTGAGCTAAATTCCCAGTGTTGTCGCGCAATTACGGTGCCCCCCATGCACTGATGCTCATACGCCAACATCTGACCCAGCTGCACTCTTCATAGCGGGCGCACCAGGCGGCATTCGCGGAGCTAATCCAGCCCGTAGGCGCACGAATGTCTAACACGCATGCAACCGCTCAGCAGGCGCTGGATAGTGGGTTGCCCTCTGGTAATGCTGTTATCCTTGTGCGCATGGAATGCGAAGCACAGTGTGGATTTACCGCGACGCGAAACTCATCGAGGCAGGGGTCTATCCCGACAAGGGGGTGGCGATTACTGAGGCGCACCTGGAGGGACTCACTCGGTCTTTTCGTACGCCTGCGCCGATACTGGTGGAGCATCGCCCGTCGCCGTTGCTGTTGGGCTGGCTGGTGCATGTGTGGCGGCAGGGCGACACGCTGTATGGCAGGCTGGCGCTGTTTCCAGAGGCGGACGCGCTGCTGCGCCGATTGCGCCTGCGCGGGTTGAGCGTAGGGCTGAGCCGTGACCTGCGCCGCTTGTTGGAAGTCTCCATCACCGCAAGCCCCCGCGTGCCCAGCGCGCAACTGTTCCACGCTGCGCTCCGCCATCAGGAGGTGATTCGATTGGAGAGTGTTGAGATACTGGAGTCCCGCATTCGCGAGTTGGAGTCGGAGCTGCGCCGCCGCGAGGCACGCGAGCAGATTCAGCAGTGGAGCCTGCGCGGGCAACTGCCTCCTGCACTTGCGCCGCTCGCCGAAGCGATTCTGCTGCAGGGGGATGCGCCTGTGCAGTTCAGCGGCACGACGACTTCCGTCAGTGAGCTGTTCCGTCAGTTTGTCGACAGCCTGCCCCCGCAGAGCGTGCTGGGCGAGTTGGCTCCGACGCCCGAAACCGAGATGCCCCACCTGAGCGCGGACGCACTGGAGTTCCTGCGCCGCGCGTTCCCCGATATGAACCCTACCGAAATCCTACCGAAGGAGGCGCGATAACGATGCCTGCACTGACTCAACCCTACGAGACACACGAGCGCGAAGGGCTGATAATTGCCTACCCTGTGAAGGCGAACGCGAAAATTTGGAAAGGCGCGCTGGTTTGCATCGACAGCACGGGCTTTCTGGTTCCCGCTGCTGATGCCGCAGGACTGCGCTTTGTGGGCGTGGCGTTCGAAAGCGTGGACAACGCAGGCGGCGCAAACGGTGCGAAGCGATGTCGTGTGGTGAAGCGCGGTAGCTTCGTGTATAACCGCAGCGGGAGCTACGCGCAGGCGGATGTGGGCGCAACCGTGCGCGCGATTAGCGATAACGAGGTTGCAAAAACCAGCACGAATAACATCATCGTTGGCACTGTAGTGGAGCTGCTGGATGGCAACCGCGTGCGGATACGAATCGACAATCACACGGTGTGAGGAGGTGAGCCGAGATGCCGATCGTACGAAGTGATTTGCTCTCGCTGGTGGAAGCGGGGCTGCGCACGGAGTTCTTCCGCGCCTATCGCCAGCTGGATGAGACCAGCATTACGCCCCAGATTGCCACGATTGTGCGCACGAACCTGCCCGTACAAAAGTACGGTTGGCTGGGCAGCGTACCCGTAATGCGCGAGTTTTTGGATGAGCGTCAGCCTTCAGGCTTGGGTGTGTACGAATACGCTATCAGCGACCAGGTGTGGGAGGCGTCCATCGCTGTAGAACGCCGCGCCCTTGAGGACGAGCAGTACGATATGATTCGGATGCGCGTGCGCGATTTGGCTCGGGAAGCCGTGCGCCACAAGGAGCAACTGGTGATTGACGCGCTGATTCGCGGCTCGATTGACGGGCGGTGCTACGACGGGCAACTGCTGTTCGACGCCAACCACAAAGAGGGCGACAGCGGCTTGCAAAGCAATCTCTACAACGGTGCGCTGTCCACTAACAGCCTGCAGGGCGCGATAGCGCAGATGATGCAGTTCAAGGACGACCGCGGACGTCCGATGGGAATCCTACCCGACACGCTGCTGGTAGGTCCCAAACTACAGTGGCTGGCGATGGAGTTGCTGGAGTCGCCGATTGTGGTGCAGGCGAACACGGCGAATAACTACACACCCTATCGGAATGTGCTGCAGGGCAAGCTGCGCCTGATTGTGTCGCACTACATTACGGGCGCGCATGAGAACAAATGGTTCCTGCTGGACACTTCGCGGGCGATGCGGGCGGTGGTGCTGCAGGAGCGTCGGGATGTGCCACTGGAGTTCGCTGCACTGGATAAGCCTGACAGCGAGCAGGTGTTTATGCGCGACAAGGTGCTGTACGGCGCACGCGCCCGCTACGGCGTCGGCTACGGACTGTGGCAAACGGCACTGATGGGAACAGGATAGAGTGTGCGTTGCGTTCGTGTTTTGCACTCACCCCTCTCCTGCGTGTGGGAGAGGGGAATCTCCATACCTCGTCTCCACCAAAACTTAGAGAATAGCGCTCCGAGCAGAAAGCTAATCACTGCACCTCGTCCCCAACTGGAGTATAATGTATGATGACAACCGCAGTGGAGTTATTGTATATAGGTGAGTTGCGTGTGAATGAAACAGTAGCCGAGCTGCTGGGGCAAACCGACGCCGCCCAGCCAACGTTTGTGAACTGCCGCCAAGCGCCTTTGAAATCACGATGGGTCTCTTCTATCCTGGTTATGAAGTGAAAGAGTTTGTGTTGCTGCGGGAGCGACTGTTCTCTGAATAAACGAATGCGCTGCGCCAACCGCAACCCTCGCAGGTGGCGCAGCGCATTTACTGCTTCGTTCGGCGAGGGCGCGTAAGCGACCCCATCAGCAAGCCGAAAGTCGCCATCCACGCGCCTGCATACAGCAGGTTCTGGCGCGCCACATAATCGTTTGGGTCAGCTATCGCCAAGGGCTGAACAATCCATAGGCTCAGCGCAGGCGATTCGGAATAGTCGCTGAACAGCATCAGGTGGATAATCACGGGCAAGGTGATTAGCCCCGTGATGATTGCCAGTGCGAGGGCGCGCGCGCTGGCAAGGCTCTTGCCTCGCAACAGCACGGAACTGACGCGCCCGATGCCCCATAGCAGCAGCCACGCGCCCGTGCAATAGGCAGCCATCATCAGGGCGAACTCATTTAGCACAGGGTCAAGCGACGCGAGTTGCCCCGTCCAGATGAACGCGCCGTAGAACGCGCCCAGCATCAGCAGCCACAGCAATGTCAGAAACGGCAGCGCGCCCGATGGAGCGTCTGTGAACAGTTTAGAGACCCGAAACACGCCGTCGTTGGCGCAGGGCTTGTCCTCGTCGTCGCCGAAGGGGGCAATCCAACCTGCCAGAAAAAACATCGGCAGCACACACAGTAAGGTCAGTATCTGTATTTCGCCACTGTACGTGCCAATAACGCCTCGCACTGACGCAGGCGCAAGCATCGGTGTCAGCGTGAGAAACACATGCAGCGGTAAAAACAGCAACACTTGCCGCCGTAGCGACGGCATCACATCTTGATCATACAATCCTACCTTACGCGCCGCGCTGGTCAGCACCAAGCGCGTAAATAAAAGACACAACACCACGCCCATTATCCACGTAGGAACCTGAAAGTGCGTGAAGTCGATCTGGGTATCGGCGGCAATCAGCGCGGCAAACGGGTTCAGTAACCCCGCCGGAAATCCCCACAACACACCCCCGCTGGAACCCGGCATGCCGCTGAAACTCGACTGAAAATCCACCGGCATACCCGTCGCCTGCAAGAACATCCCCACCCGCACATAGCTCCACAGCACCGCCAGCGTGGAGTTGCGGGCGTATACGGAGGTGAACAGCGCGATCGCGCACAGCACCAGCCCCCCGCTGGCAATCAGTACATAGGCGCGCAGCAAATCGCCGAACGACACGCCCCCCAACAGCACGCTCACCGCACTTACAGGCAACGTGAGCGAAAGCAACAGCACAATAAATGCAAACGAACCCACTAGCTTGCCCGTCAGCAGGTGGCGCGCGGTCAGCGGCGTGGCAAGTAGCAAGTCCATCGTCTTGCGCTCGCGCTCTAAGGTCACCGCGTTGGCGGTCAGCGCGGGAGCGATGAGGACAATCAGTGAAATCAGTGTGCCGACCACCAACCAGTAGAAATCCACCAACGCCTGCTGCATCTGGAACGGGTTGCGCAGATTATTCGGGTCGCCCACCACCCACTCATACGCCAGCGCGACTATCAAAATCATGAATGCCAGGTACGCCGCCTGCAGCAGATAGGCGCGCCCCACACGCACCCGCACGCGCAGCTCGCGCCCAATCACGGGGTTCGCCAGAATCTGCGTGAATATCCCAACCAGATACTTGCGCCAGTCGACCAACGCGCTGCGAATCGCCGCCATCAGCACTCACCAGCGACTCCAGTTCGCGAGGGCTACTGCGACTCCTGCCAGAATGGGCGCGCCGCTTCCAGCACTTCGTCCACCGTAATCCACTGCAGGCACTCCTTGCGCACGCAGCGGTCGGGCGGGCACTCAGTGCAGAGGGGGCGTTTGTAAAGGGTGCGGTCGCGCTGTCCGTAGGGTCCTGTGCGGTCGGGGCTGGTGGGACCGTACAGCGAGACAACGGGCACACGGAATGCCGCCGCGATATGCGCGGTGCCCGTGTCGCCGCAGATATGCACCGCGCTGCGTTGCACCGCCGCCATCGCCTCTTTCAGGCTGGTGCGTCCAATCAGGCTTCGTAGGGGGCGTTTTTTGAGTGCATGCAGCCGCTCCTCCAGCGGCTTATCGCCCGGTCCGCCGAGAAACACCACGGGCGCGCCCCACTCGACTTCGATGCGGTCGGACAGCTCGGCGAAATTTTCGATACGCCAGCGTTTCCACTCTCTGCCGGCGGAGGGGTTCATCGTGATAATCGGCTTGCCGTCCGCGTCGAGTTGCGCCAGTTTGTAGGCGACCTGCGCGTGCGCTTCGTCGGGAACGTGTAGTGGGAACTCTACCGGCGGCTCGGGGGAAGACGCATCTTTGGGCGACCGATACAGTTCCGGGAACTCACCCGATGCACCCAGCCAGCGCGCTGCGTCCAGATACTGCTGCACCACGTGGCGGTTCGGCTGCTCGCAGATGGGAATGCGCCTCAGCAGCAGGGGGGTCAGCTCGCGCATGCGGTGCGCCCCGTAGCGAACGGGAATTCGCCCCAGCACGCCCCATATCGCGCTTTTCAGCAAGCCCTGTAAATCCAGCGCGACCTGATAGCGCTCGGTGCGCACCTCGCGGGCGATGCGGGCAATCACATGGCGTGCCTCACGCCCAAACGGACGCTCGCGCAACGCTTTGTGCGGGATAATGTGCAACTTGTCGATGCGTGGCGAGCTGTCAATCACGCCTGCATGCCGATCCTCCGCTATCCAGCCGATATATAGGTGTGGGAATGCCCGCTTCAAAGCCGCTGCCACCGGCGAAGCATGCACAATATCGCCCATCGAGGAGACTTTGAGGACCAGCAGTCGCTCCACGCAGTTCAAGTCGACTGGGCGCATCGCTCACTCCGCCGCGGGGTATGACCCCAGCAGCACCACCTCACGCGCGAAGCGGTCTAACTCCTCGAGCGCGGTCCTAATCACCTCGTCATGGCGATGCCCCTGAATGTCGATGTAGAACAGATACTCGAACATCCCGCGGGGGTTGGGGCGCGACTCGATCATCGTGAGGTTCACGCCGTGCTTGTGGAACGCCCCCAGCGCGTGGTACAGCTCGCCAGGGCGGTTGCGCAGGGTCATCACCAGCGAGGTTTTGTCGTTACCTGTCGGCGCGG
>CAYVKB010000105.1:0-5776 GCA_964451985.1 uncultured Fimbriimonadales bacterium
CCAGTCTTGTAATGGTCTCACGTGGTGGCAGGTGTCATGGCAGGGTATTCAGGGCTGGTCGGCGCAAGGCGCGAACGGCTCGACCTACCTGGTTGCTCTGCCCGGCAGCGGTATTTACCCGAATGTGAGCGCGCCCCAATCCTATACGGTGCAGGTCGGTCCGGACGTAACGGGATTGAATGTACGCTCGGGTCCTGGAACCAACTTCTCGATTATTGGTAGCGTGAGCGCAGGAATAACGGGCACAACTTTGGGTGTGTCCAATAACACGAGTGAGGGAATCGTCTGGTGGCGCGTGCGCTGGAGCAACGGCTTGGAGGGCTGGTGCGCGGAGGGCGTGCGCGGTGCGGGCGTTTACCTCACGCGGGTTTCACAGCCCCCTGCGAACTCGGAAGACCAGTTGTTGCAGAGCCTTGTTGCGCCCTATCGCTCAGGACAAGTCTGGATCCCCTCTACCTACGACGGACATACAGGGCAGGGCATTCTGTTCGCTGTGGACTTCAACCGAGTCTCTGGCTCGCGCTCGACCTGTGCCTATCAGACAGGCTTTTTGGAGGACTGCGGCGAGGTGATTGTCGCCTCACATGCAGGGCGCGTATATAACCGCGCACAGTCCAACTGCGACGGCTACGGCAACTATGTGGTGGTTGTGAGCAACGTGCTGCAAAGCGGTACGACCAACTCCTACGTTAGCACGATTTATGCGCACCTGAACCACTTCCTTGCTGCCAACGGCAGTACGGTTGCAGCAGGTGCGCCGATTGGACGACTGGGCAGCACAGGCAACTCCTCAGGTCCGCACCTGCACTACGAGCTGCGCTACATGACCATCCAGAATGGCTCTATCTCTGCATTCGGTAACCGTATTCAGGTGCTAAACAACCCGCGCATCCGCATGAGTGGACAGCCATTGCAAGTGGACACCAACTGCCGTGTGTCAGGTCTAGGCTACGTCGGTCCCACGATTACGGGCACGGCACAGGTCTCCAGCGTGCCTGCTAATATCGCAGGTAGCTGCTCGCCCAACCCGAACTGCGCCAATCGCTTCGACGAGAGCGACATCGAGATCCCCGTCGAGCCTGGTGACCGTTCGACTGAACCGCTCCCTGAAGAGATTATCATCTATCTGGCGGATATCGATGGCAACGGCTGCGTGGACGACGCCGACCTCATCGCCTTGTTGGTACGCTTCGGCGACACGGTCGATAGCGCGGAAGACATCAACTGGGATGGTATCGTCGACGACGCCGACCTGATTGCCTTGCTGATGGACTTCGGCACGGGTTGCTCGAACGATACCTGATCGATACTGATAAATGAGATTCCTCGCTTCAGTTCGGAATGACAACACCTGTCTACCCCCGTCATTCCGAGCGAAGCGGGGAATCTCTATTAAGTTAGACCTCCACGCGCAGCGCCGCTGCAGGGGGCATCTTCGCCGCGCGAATAGCAGGCAAAATCGTAGCGACGACCGTCACTACCACGCCCACCGCCATCGCCTGCCCCAACAACGCCAATAGCTCCAATGGAGTCGCTGCGCTGAATACACCCGAACCTAACCGAAACAGATTAATCAGGAACACCAAGCCCCAGCCCACCAGGAAGCCAATCGCGGACGCCACGATGCCCAGCATGCCCGACTCCAGAAAGAATAGCTTCACCACGAACGAGTCGAGTGCGCCCAAGCATTTCATCGTGCCAATCTCTTTGTAGCGCTCTGTGACCGCCATCAGCATCGAGTTGGAGATGCCCACAGTGGACATCAGCAGGCTCATCACCACCAGCCACGTTTGGCGTACAGAGGCTTCGATAGCGGCGGGGTCGTTAGGGTCTAACGGGGGCGCATAGAGCGCGGCGGCGCGCACCGCAGTAAAGAACGCGATGCCCAGCATCACGCCTGCCGCCGTAATCAGTGCGCGCAGGAACCGCACCCGTATGTTCAGCAGGCTAATCCGAAATGCCACCGAGAGCGGCAGCTGCACCTGCTTAGCGATAGCCCCTTTGCCCGTTCGTGTTACGCTCATAGCCGTTTCTTAGAGTAGGCGATAAAGCCGCGCCGCGACAGTGTGTTCAAAAACGCGAACAGCGAATACTCCGCCTCGCGCCGCTCCAGTTTATACTGCTGCGCCAATCGCTGTGCAATCGCGTCTACATTATGCCGTCCGTCGCACAGCGTCCATACAAGGCTGCCGATGTCGTCTAGCTCGATACGATGTTCGCGGGGCAGCTTGAATATCCTGCTGAACCAGCCGAACAAACCGCGCGGTTGCAACGGCACAATCAGCGTATAGATACCGTCCTCGCCCTGCTCAAAGCGTACAGCAGCGTTGCGCAGCGGATAGAGGCGCAGCACTTGCTTACGGTCGACCTGCGGGGGCGTGTTGCGCTTCAAAAGGCGTTTCAGCAACATACGGTGCGCGCCATCACCTCCTCAATCAGGTCGGAGCGGAACGCTGAGAGGTGCTGGATATGGAACACCGTGTTGCGCTCGTGGCAGAACCAGGCGACAGCACGCACACGCCACGCGGGCAGGCGCAAGCGCAGCGGGCTGGCGATGCATTCGGTTAGCAGCGCACCCCAGCTCAGCCGCGAGCGCAGATGCACGCCGAAATCGTTCTCGTCCCAAGTAAAAGGCTCCCGTGTGCCCTTCCAGCCGCGCCAGCGCAACCAGTGGTCGACCCATTCGGTGAACTCGTAACCCTTAGTAAGCTGCTCCGCGCGGGCGATGCGCTCGATAATCAGTCGCTCGTTTCGTCGTTGGAGCGTCAGGCGCGTTTGCCCTGTCAGCACCTGCGATTTTTCCAATCGGAAGTCAGCGGGCGTGGCGGTCTGCAGCCCATAGAGGCTCCAGTCAACCCAGCCGTCTTCATCAGGCGCGACGCGCAGGGTCTCAAAAATCGGGCGCGCTAACTGATGTAGCGCGTCATGCTTCGACGAGGAGCGCAGCTGAAACAGCACAATCGTCTCGTGTTCAGGGTAGCGCTGAATTCGTCCGACAGCGCGTTCGTCGGAGCGCCAGCGGAACTCGATGCAGTGTTCGTCGACAGGGTTCAGGGTTCCTGTGAATGGTTGACGCGCCTTACGCTTGGCACGCTCCAGTTTGCTCAGGAACTGTTGCAGCACGAACTGTAAATCCGTTTTACGACGCGAGCGCGTCCACTTGAGGTCGATTTCTGCGCTATGGGGCGAGCCGATTTGCAAAAACCCGTCGCGCCACTCGCCCGAATAGCCCTTCAGGAACCAATCGGGCGGCGCATTCAGACGGATGCCCTGCCAGCCTATCAGCGTCGGCAGGGCAGAAGAAGGTTGTGCGTGGTGTTGACACAGGCGGGGACGCCTGCGCGGACTGCCTGCCTGACGACCCGTTTTCACTTCGGCGCCTGTTCCGCCTCGTCCTCTGTGCGGGTCGCGCGGCGGAACTCACTCAGAGCCTCCCCAATCGAACGCGCCAGTGCAGGTAAGCGCGACGCGCCAAACAGCACCAGCACGATGACTAGGAGAATCATCCACTCCTGCGTACCCATGTATCCCAGAATCGGCATGCTTGGTTCTCCTCCAGTGCTATAGTATACCCCATGTTAGCCCTTGACAACCTCCTCGCAAATGTGGTATATTATTAACCGCCGACGCTCCTGGGTAGCTCAATTGGCAGAGCGGGTGGCTGTTAACCACCAGGTTGCAGGTTCGAGCCCTGCCCCAGGAGCCATTTTTATATGGAACCCCAACGCCTGCAAAAGTGGCTGGCGCACTGCGGCTATGGCTCCCGACGCGTCTGCGAGCAACTCATTCAGCAAGGGCGCGTGCGAATCAACGGCGCAATCGCTACACTCGGCGCGAAAGTCGACCCCCAGCGCGATACGATTACCGTCGATGGCAAGCGTGTGCAACCGCCTCAAGAATTGGTGTACCTGATGTTGCACAAACCGCGCGGCTATGTAACCACACGCAAAGACCCCCACGCGCCCCGTACCGTGATGGAACTGTTGAAAGACGCGCCGCCGAACCTGTTTCCGATTGGCAGGCTGGATGCCGATTCGGAGGGGCTGCTGCTGTTCACCAACGATGGCGAGTTCGCCAATCGCCTGATGCACCCGCGCTATAAGTTGCCCAAAACCTACCGCGTGTGGGTGCGCGGCAAACCGTCCGAACGCGCCCTGAAACAGCTGCGCGAGGGCGTACCACTGGACGACAGTACTACTGCGCCTGCACAGGTGAAACTAATACGCACAGAAAACGGACAGAGCCTGCTGGAGATTGTGTTGTATGAGGGACGCAAACGACAGGTTCGGCGGATGTGTGAGGTGGTGGGGCATCCTGTGCAACGCTTGAAACGTATTGCAATTGGCGACCTGCGCCTGCCACGCGATTTACCATCTGGCAAGTGGCGATTATTAACACCCGCGGAGGTACAAATGCTATCCTCAACCCGCCAGAATCTGACTGACCCGAAAAATCTCCAAAAAACCAAATAAAAACTTTAACCAATCCTTAACTCGTTAGCTCCCATACTATCTCTCGTGGAGACGCCTATGCAAAGGAAGGGCTTTACGCTGATTGAGCTACTGGTCGTTATCGCAATCATCGCCATTTTGGCGGCGATTCTATTCCCCGTGTTCGCCCAAGCGCGCGCGAAGGCTCGGCAAACCTCGTGTCTGTCGAACATGCGACAATTGGGCACGACGATGCGAATGTACGCCCAAGACTACGACGGCTACCACGTCTATATGTGGTGGGAGTGGCACATTCCGCTGAACCCGTATGTGAAGAACTGGGACATTTTTGTATGTCCGCAGTCTTCCGCCCCGAAGCCGCGCCTGGTGGAATACACCGCGGCGGATGGCTGCCGCGCGAACGACGACGCGCCCGGCTCCCTGCTGATTGGTACATTCCCTACGAATGCGCCTGCGGGCATCAACGCACGTGGTTGCTCTAAGCCTGCGCCGCGCATCTACGGCCACTACGCCAAGAACGAGGAGTTCATCGCTAACTACGGCTACTATCGTACCACCTATAGCGGGTTGGAGCATAACGAGGCGGCATGGGACACTACCTCCGATGTTATTCTCATCACGGAGTCGCGTTCCCAGAACGAAGGCGTGCCGCAGCGACTCCGCAGCGTGTTCGGCTCGTCGGCTCTGCCCTTCGACTTGTATCCGTACATCGAGCCGGGTGGCACGAACTGGAACGAGGTGTTCCTGATGATTTCCGAGCGACACAGTGGTGGTGTGAACTCGATTTTCGGCGATGGGCACGCGAAATGGGTGCGCTACGAGTGGTTCTACTCCCCCCAGGGACGCTTCGCCATCTCGCCCCCGATTGCTCGCCTGAACCTGCCCGACAACCAGAACTGGCCCTAAGGAGACAACGATGAAACGCTGGATTCTGATGAGCTTCGCGATGTTGATTGTGGCGTTGAACCTCGCTGCGTGCGGCAATCAGGGCGGCGAGGGCGAGGCAGCTGCGCCACCCACCACGAACCCGATGGGGCAACAGCCCACCACCGACACGCCCGGCGCCGCCGCTGAAGAGCGCAAAGCCGGCGGATACTAATAACCTTCACCCCTCTCCCACTACGTGGGAGAGGGGGGTTGTGTTTAAGGATGTAAACACCCCCTCCTTAGGTTCCCCCTGCAAGCAGGGGGAACCGTTTGGGGCTTGCGTCGCGTGGGCATGGCGATTAGGGTCTCTTGCAAGTAGGGGGAACCTTTTGGGGCTTGCGTGGGCGTGGGCGATTAGGGTCAGGGGCGTTGCGTCTTGCAAGCAGGGGGAACCGTTT
>CAYVKB010000106.1:0-5359 GCA_964451985.1 uncultured Fimbriimonadales bacterium
GACATCGAGCACACAGAAGGTGAACGTCAAGCAATTGTAGCGCCGGCGGGGACGCCGACGCTACGGGGGATGCGTCGTCAGCGGGGACGCTGACGCTACGGGGGATGCGTCGTCAGCGAGGACGCCGACGCTACGGGGGATGCGTCGTCAGCGAGGACGCCGACGCTACGGGGGATGCGTCGTCAGCGGGACGCCGACGCTACGCTGTGGGTGGGTTTCGTCGGCGAGGACGCCGACGCTACGGGGGATGCGTCGTCAGCGGGGACGCCGACGCTACGGCTTTATGCAACGGCACCATCAGCGGGTACCCTATACCCTGTGCGTGAGGAGTTAGTGTGGCTGGACGACGAGTCGGGTCGGCGTGCAGGCGCGTGGCAGGCGTCGCTGGAGTTTGTGGGTTCGCTGGGGATATTGGTGTTCGCCAGCGGGCGCGCCTTGCTACGGGGACGTATCGAGAGGCGCGAGACGGTGCATCAGATGGCATTTATTGGGGCAGCGTCCGCGCCGATTGTTGCGCTCACCAGCGCGTTCACAGGCGCAGTGGTCACGCTCTACTCGGCGTCGCTGCTGGTGCAGGCGGGCGGCGGAGGCTTCGTGGGCGGCGCGATTGCGCTAGCGATGACGCGCGAACTCGCCCCCATTCTCACAGGCATCATGGTCACCGCACGCTGTGGCTCTGCCATCGCCGCGCAGCTCGGCACGATGAAAATCACTGAACAGATTGACGCCTTGCGCGCTCTCGCAGTCAGTCCCATCCAGTATCTGGTGATTCCGCGCGTGCTGGCGGCGTTGATTATGTTTCCGCTACTGGGCATGATTGCGAACTTTTCAGGGGTGCTGGGCGGCTGGATTGTCGCCAACGTCTTCGGCATCGGATTGAGCAGTTTTCTGCAATCGATGCGCCTGCTAACCGAGCCGTTCGACCTGATTGGAGGGCTGATTAAGACTCTCGCCTTCGCGCTGATTGTGACGCTGGTGAGCTGTCAGCAAGGCTTGGGGGCGCGTGGAGGCGCAGCGGGCGTTGGGCACGCCACCACACGCGCCGTCGTGCTATCGATGGTGCTGATTTTCGCCGCCAACTACTTCTTAGCCGACCTATTATTCGCGGACCGATGAACGAGACGCCCGCACTGGCGACACGCCAGCTGGTCTACGCCGTCGAGAACAAGACGATTCTGAAGGGCATCGACCTGAGCGTGGAGTACGGCGAGGTACTCGGGATTATGGGCGCGTCGGGCAGCGGCAAGACTACGCTGCTCAAGTGCCTATGCGGACTGCTTAAGCCCACCGCAGGCGAGGTGTGGGTGGAGGGGGTGAACATCGCGCCGTTATCCGAGCGCGAGCGGATACCCCTGCGCTTGCGGCTGGGTATCGTGTTCCAGTACGCCGCGCTGTTCGATTTTCTGACCGTGTATCAGAACGTGGCGTTCGGGCTGGAGCGACACCGCAAGCTGAGCCAGAAGCAAATTCGCGACATCGTGCGTGAGCGGCTGGCATGGGTGGGGTTGGAGGGCATCGAAAACCTCTATCCGTCGCAGTTGTCTGGGGGTATGCGCAAGCGGGTGGGGTTGGCACGTGCACTGGCGATGGATCCCCACATCGTGCTGTTTGACGAGCCGACCAGCGGGCTGGATCCCGTGAATGCCTATCAGATAGACCAACTCATCACGCGCCTGAACCGCGATTTGAACCTGACAGCGGTGGTGGTCTCGCACGATGTGACGAGCCTGATGCGCACTTGCGACCGTATCGTGATGGTGGATGATGGGCAAATTATCGCGTCGGGCGCGTCCGCCGACATCCGCGCGAGTGAGCATCCGAAAGTGCAGGCGTTCCTGCGCATGGCGTCAGCAGAGGCGTTGTTATAAGTCCTTCCACCCTGCAGCGACCTTCGCTAGTGGCTTCCCGTGATCTTAACGCCCTTCCACGTGCGCTTTCAGCCCGCGCGTAATGGCTTCTGCGATACGCTTCTGGAACGCAGGGTCGACCAGCTTGGCACGGTCGAACGAATGGTTCAGGTAGCCCACTTCAATCAGCACAGCGGGCATTTGGCTGGTGCGCAGCACGGCAAGCCCCGTCTGATACAGCACGGTGTCGGAGCGCACACCGCGTGAGGGCAGCCCACTCACCTTCACGATTTCATTCAGAATCGCCTGCCCCAACGCGCGGCTGTCGGCGTCGTCTTTGTGATAGTAAATCGTCGTGCCTGACGCCGAGTTCGGACGCGGGTTCGAATCGCAGTGCAAGCTCACAAAAAAGTGTGCGTTCGCGTTGTTGGAGAGGGTCGTACGCTCGTATAAGCCAATCGCCTTATCCTCCGAGCGCGTGAGGATTACCTTCGCGCCCTCGCGCGAGAGCAGCTCGGCAATATGCAGCCCGATTGCCAACACGATGGTCTTCTCTTCGATTACGCGATTGCCTTCGCGCCAGCGTGCGCCGGGCTGGGCGCCGCCGTGTCCGGGGTCAATCACGATGACCTTGTCACTAAGCTTGCCGCCAGTGTTGCGCGGTGCGCGCAGGTTCAGCGTCACGCCTGTTCTGCCCGATAGAATCTGTGCCCCAACTGAACGCGAGAGTTCCAACACGAGGCGCACCATGCCCCCTTCGGCAGGCGCGGCTCGGAGCGTGCGCACGAACAGGCTGGGGTCTTCCACAACCTGCTCTACCGCCTCTTGCAAAAAGCCCGGCACATCGATGGCGATGCGCATCGGATCCTCTAAAAACAGCACGCGCGGGCGCACGCCCTCTGGATGCGGGACGCGCAATTGCACTATGCCTTGCGAATTGCGCAGCAGCGTGGGAATTTGAAACGGTTCTGGAGGGGGTTCGGTGGGTTGCGCAACCTCTATGACGTTAGGTTGGGCAGGCGCTTCGGTCGGCTGAGCAGCGATGGGCGCAAGCGCATCAGGCGTAAGCGCAATCTGCCACACTGCTTGCACGCCTGTCTCAGGGGCAGCATGAGGCGTATCCATCTCCAACACGATGCGCACCGTATGGGGATCGAACTGCCCCACGCGCACGGCTTTCACCGCGCCCGACGGCTCCGGCATTGGCATCGGCACATCAGGCAGCATGCAGCCCGCTAAGTCAATCACCAATCGGTTGGGGTTCTGCAGGCTGAACGCGCGCCACGCGACGGGCAAGGTAGTTGCGCCGTGCAGCACGTCATTTTCTAAGCGCACCTCACGCAAGCGGGCTAACAGGCTCAGCGTTCCTGCCTGCTCGTCCCAGCGGGTAAAGCCTCCCAAACGACGCATCAGGTCGCGCAACGGCACGCATTCCACACCGCGCTTCGGTTCGGTGGTCAGGCGTGATTCGGGTTGGTCGGGAGTTAGGTCGGTCAGGCGCACGGTGTTGCCCTCTACGGCTATAGGTAAGCCCATTTGCGCCAAGTGCTGAATTGGCAGCCACAGTTCGCGTCCGTCCCACAGCGCAGGTGGGTTAAGCGTCAGTCGCTCGCCACGCAGCAGTACCGCCGCCTCACGCAAGCCGTCCGCCCACGATAGGCATAGCGTCAGTGTCAGTATCACCCCAACCGCGATCCGTCGCATGCGCCCCTCCATCAGCGTTAGGATACCTGAAATTAATTATGGATTTTTGCAAGTGCAAGCGTAGAGTGGGTACAATCCCTCGCGTGGATGCAACCGAACGCCGATTCTGGCGCTATGTGGCGGCGCAGTGGCGATCGCTCGCTGTCGCGCTGTTTTGTTCGGTCGGCGTGACCGCCATCACAGGTTTCACTGCTTACCTACTGGAGCAAGTCATCAAGTCGATGGATATGCGCGATGCGGCGATGCTGAACCGCGTGTCGCTGACCGTGATTGGCGTGTTCGCGCTAAAGTGGTTTTTTTCGTACGGGCAAATGTATTACCTCGCGCTGGCAGGGCAGCAGATGACCGCCAAGCTGCGCGAGGACATTTATGCGCACCTGCAGCGGCTGCCAATAGGCTTTTTCCAATCGCGGCAGGTCGGCTCGATACAGTCCATTCTAACCAACGATGTGCCGATCCTGCAGAGTGCGGTGCTGATGGTGCGCGATGTGCTGGACGCGCCGCTGCGCATCGTGGCGTTCATGGCGTACATTTACATTTTGAACTGGCGGCTTGCGCTGCTGGCGACGCTGTTTTTGCCCCTGATTGCCCTGCTGATTCAGCGGCTCGGTAAGCAGGTACGGCGTATCACGCATCAAACACAGGGCGCACTGGCGAACGTGTCTGCGCTGGTGCAAGAGACTTTGGCGGGCGTGCGCGTCATCAAGACCTTTGTCGCCGAAGACCGTGAGATTGAGCGGTTCATCGGGCGCAATCGCGAGGTGTTGCATCATTCGCTGCGGGGCGAACGGCGACGGGCACGGCTGCGTCCGACGGTGGAGTTCATCGGCGCGGCGAGTATCGCACTGGTGCTGTGGTTCGGCGGGCAAGAGGTCGCCCGTGGGCAAATGACCACGGCCCAACTGCTGAGTTTTCTGTTTTTGTTGCATCAGATAGCACAGGCAGCGGCGGGCGTAGGGGCGATTCAGCTCACGCGCAGTCAGGTGCGTGCCGCTGCACAGCGCATCTTCCGAGAGGCGCTCGATGTGGAACCAGAAGCCTACGATGCGCCCGACGCCCAGCCGCTGCCGCCGCTCAGAGGGCACATCCAGTACGAGCGCGTCTCGTTCCGCTACCCTACGGGCGAGCCTGCCCTGCGCGAGGTGTCGTTCGAAATCCAGCCGGGCGAGGTGGTCGCGCTGGTGGGGCATTCCGGCGCGGGCAAAAGCACGCTGGTCGACCTGCTGTTGCGTTTCTATAGCCCGCAGGAGGGCGTGATTCGGCTAGATGGCTACGACATTCAGAAGGCGACTTTGGAGAGCCTGCGCTCGCAGGTAGGCATCGTGCCACAGCAGACGGTGCTGTTTGTGGGCACCGTCGCCGAAAACATCGCCTACGGCAAGCCCGACGCCACGCGCGAGGAGATTGAACACGCCGCTCAACTTGCTCACGCCCACGAATTTATCACGCGCCTGCCCGATGGCTACGACACGCTGGTAGGCGACAAGGGTGTGCGCTTATCGGGCGGTGAGGCGCAACGGATTGCAATTGCCCGTGCCCTGCTGCGCAACCCGCGTATCCTAATTTTAGACGAAGCGACCGCTTCGCTCGACCCAGTGGCGGAACGTTCCATCCAGCAGGTGATTGAGGAGGGGCGCGGTGTGCGCACCACGCTGATTATCGCCCACCGCTGGACGACCGTGCAGTGCGCCGACCGCGTGCTGGTGCTAGAGCGTGGCAGGCTGGTGGAACAAGGACGCCACGAGGAGCTTGCTCAGCGTGGGGGCGTATACGCCAAACTCTATCAGGCAGCTTTGCTGGAACCGGTG
>CAYVKB010000107.1:0-3675 GCA_964451985.1 uncultured Fimbriimonadales bacterium
AGGCTGTTATGTAATGAGGTACAATCCCTGCTGATGCCAGTCATCGAGAGCCACATCCGTACCAGTGATGCCGAGTTTCAGGCGAATAAGGCGTATTACGAGGAATTACTGAAGCAATTTCGTGAGGCGTTGGCGTGGGCACAAGGGGGCGGCGGCGCGGAAGCCCTTGCCAAGCATCGCGCCCGCAATAAACTCACTGCCCGCGAACGCATCGACGCGCTGATTGACCCCAACACGCCGTTTCTGGAACTAGCCCCGCTGGCTGCCTACAACATGTACAACAACGAAGCCCCATGCGCGGGCGTGGTGGGCGGCGTGGGCGTGGTTCATGGTAAGGAGTGCATGATTGTCGCCAACGACGCCACCGTGAAGGGCGGCACTTACTTCCCCGTCACGGTCAAAAAACATCTGCGGGCGCAGGAGATCGCACTGGAAAACCGCCTGCCGTGTCTCTACTTGGTGGACTCAGGTGGTGCGTTCCTGCCCCTGCAAGCGGAGGTGTTCCCAGACCGTGACCACTTCGGGCGGATCTTTTACAACCAGGCACGGATGTCTGCGCTGGGCATCCCGCAAATCGCCATCGTGATGGGTTCCTGCACAGCGGGCGGCGCGTATGTGCCTGCGATGAGCGACCAGACGATTATCGTCAAGCAGCAGGGCACGATTTTTCTGGGTGGACCGCCGCTGGTGAAAGCCGCTACGGGCGAAGTGGTGAGCGCAGAGGAACTCGGTGGCGCAGATGTACATACCCGCATCTCCGGCGTAGCGGACTACTTCGCCGACGACGACTTGCACGCCATCCAAATCGCTCGCGAAATCGTGGCGAACCTGAACATCCGCAAGCAGCTACCCGCCGACATCCAGCCCCCCGAAGACCCGCTGTATGACCCCACTGAGATTTATGGCATCATCCCGCGCGACCCACGCCAGCCTTTTGAGGTGCGCGAGGTGATTGCCCGCATCGTGGACGGTAGTCGGTTTCTGGAGTTCAAGGCGCGATTTGGGCAAACACTCGTGTGCGGTTTCGCACACATTTACGGCTTCCCCGTCGGAATCATCGCTAATAACGGCATCCTGTTCTCCGAGAGCGCACAGAAAGGGGCGCACTTTATCGAGCTCTGTTGCCAGCAACGCATCCCGATTGTGTTTTTGCAGAACATCACGGGCTTTATGGTGGGCAAAAAGTACGAGAATGAGGGTATCGCCAAGCACGGCGCGAAGATGGTCACCGCTGTCGCCAACGCCGAAGTGCCCAAGTTCACCGTGATTATCGGCGGTTCCTACGGTGCAGGCAACTACGCCATGTGCGGGCGCGCCTACCAACCCCGCTGGCTGTGGATGTACCCCAACGCGCGCATCTCGGTAATGGGCGGCGAACAGGCGGCAAATGTGCTGCTGACCGTGAAGTTAGACCAACTCGCCGCCAAAGGACAAACGATGAGCGAGGAAGAGCAAGCCGCCTTCAAACAGCCCATCTTGGATAAGTACGCCGAAGAGAGTAGTGCGTACTACAGCACCGCCCGCCTGTGGGACGACGGGATTATCGACCCCGCCGACACACGCACGGTGCTGGCACTGGCGATTAGCGCGGCGTATAACGCACCCATCCCTGAGACGAAGTTCGGTGTGTTCAGGATGTAAGAGTCGCCTGCCGATAATTTTGCCTGATGGCAGACGAGGAGCGCACCGAACAGGCGACGCCGCGTAAGCGGCAAGAGGCACGCAAGAAAGGGCAGGTCGCACGCTCCACCGAAATCAACGGCGCGGCGCTGTTTCTGGCGTTGGTGCTGCTACTGCCGATGACAATGCGCTGGGGCGGCGAACGGCTGCTGGTTTCATTTCAACACCAGATTCTGCAGGCAGGCACGATGCGCCTCTCCGACGCGATGTTCATAAGCGCACTGGCGTTCCTTGCCCCGCTGATGGCAGGCGCGTTCCTGATTGCACTGCTCACAAACGCGATGCAGGTAGGCATACATCTCACGGCGCAGCCCCTGCAGCCCGACCTGAACCGTATCAATCCTCTGCGCGGCTTCCAGCGGCTCTTTTCACAACGCTCAATCGTGGAACTGGTTAAAGCCGTGCTGAAGTTCGGACTGATCGCGTGGGTGGCGTGGCGCACACTGCAAGCAGAGACCGAGCGGCTCGTGTTCGCAGGGCAGCTGCCGATGCCTTATGCACTCGCGCCAACGACCGAAGCCCTGTATCAGGTGGGTATTCGAGTCGGCGCACTGTGGCTCGTGCTGGCGATCCTAGACTACCTATATCAGCGCTGGGATTTCGAAAAGACCATCCGCATGTCACGCTACGAACTCAAAGAGGAATACAAGCAGATGGAGGGCGACCCGTATCTCCGCGCCCGCATCCGCCAAAAGATGCAGGAGGCAGCAAAGCAACGCTCCACACGCGATGTACGCCGCGCAGATGTGGTGGTGACGAACCCCGTGACCTATGCGGTAGCGTTGCGTTATGACCGCACTTCAATGAACGCCCCGCGCGTGGTCGCTAAAGGCAAGGGCTGGCTGGCGCAACGCATCCGCGAGGAAGCCCTCAGGTGGCACGTGCCCATCGTGCCGAACCCACCCCTCGCGCGCAGTCTGTATGCCCAGGTGGAGTTGGGTGAGGAGATACCGAACACACTGTATCAGGCAGTCGCCGAGGTGCTGGCGTATGTGTACCGCCTCAGGCGTGGTAGGAGATAAGGAGGCACAAGCGTCTCGCTCGCGCCGCAATAGATTTGCACGCTTGAGAATGCGTAGGTGGTATTCGTAGCACAGGTGAGGACACCCGTGCTCCGATTTTAGGAAATAGTTCGTAGTTTTTCTGTGATGTAGCGTCGGCATCCCGCTGACGCCCAGTTGTATTGAACGTGATGTCGCTCAAAATAGTCGTGGCTCCCCGTCATGAGTCAGACTGAGAGGCGCGACGAGGCTGGGGTCGTCGTGCACAGGGCTGTTTACACGCGAGCTAACGGGGTAGGCGATGAGGGTGTCATCGGGTGCAGGCAGAAGCAGTCTATCCAGCGCATCGAGGGGCGTGTCGGGGCTAAGCCACGCTTCGTAGGCATCAGGCAGCAGTACAACCGCCATGCGTGGGTGCAGGGGCTGGATTACGGCATTTGCGTCGGTGGTGATAATCGTGCAAGTCTCCAGTTCGCTCCCGTCGGGGCCGCGCCACGTTTCCCACAACCCCGCCAAGCCGATGGGCAGGTCGTCCGTAGGGCGCACGAAGTAGGGCTGCTTCGTACGACCGACCTTTTTCCATTCGTAGAATCCACTCACAGGCACGATGCAGCGGCGATTTCGATAGGCGTTGCGAAAAGCGGGTTTCTCGCGTAGGGTCTCTGCACGGGCGTTAATCATACGGTTGCCGATACTCACATCCTGCGCCCAGCTGGGCACTAACCCCCACAGGAAGTGCGTCCACTCGCGGGTTTTGGCATCTCGGTTGTAGCGCAGGGCTAAAATCGGTTGACTGGGAGCGATGTTGTAGCGTGGGGTAATCGGGTGCGGCACGGGCGTCTCGAACCGCCACGCAAGTTGTTCTCCATCGGCATATAACGCGTAGCGTCCACACATCGCGTCTACTCCAGTCGCTCGCCTGCCCGCGGGTGGTAGCCGTTCACAAAGGCGCGGATGTCCATGCGCGGGCGGCTTTCGGGCTGTACTTCCAGCA
>CAYVKB010000107.1:3775-5152 GCA_964451985.1 uncultured Fimbriimonadales bacterium
ATCTTCCCCCGCCAATAGGCATATGCGCCTGGCTTCGGCGAAAACGCGCGAATTCGATTCCGACACCGCTCGGCAGGCTCATCCCAGCGGATGCGGCAGTCTTCTTTGGTAACCAGCGGCGCGTAGGTGGCTTCGGCATGGTTTTGGGGGGTGCGCGTTAGTGTTCCCGATTGCAGGCGTTCCAAGCCCTCTATTAGCAAATCGGCGGCGCGTTGGGCAAGGCGCGCCTCTAAACAGCCGTAATCGTCGTCGGGCAGAATCGGCTCGCGCACTTGCAAGTACACATCGCCCGCGTCCATCTCGCGCACCATCTCCATCAGCGACACGCCCGTTTCAGTTTCGCCGTTCAGAATCGCGTACTGGATGGGCGACGCACCGCGATATTTGGGCAGCAGCGAGGCGTGCAAATTCCAGTTGCCCAGCGGCGCAATCTCCAGCAGGCTCTGGGGCAGAATCTTGCCGTAGGACGCCAACACGATTAAATCGGGCTTGAGGGCGCGTATCTGCTCAATCAACTCAGGGTCGCGGGCGCGCTGAGGGGTTAGCACGGGCAATCCCAGCAACTCCGCCAGTTCGTGGACAGGAGTTTTCTGTAGGCGCAAGCCGCGCCCTGCAGGCTTGGGCGGTTGGCTCACCACGCACAGAATCGGGTAGTCCGTACTGTGCAACCGCTCCAGCGCGGGCACAGCGAACGCCCCCGAACCGAAATAGACGATACGTGGACGATTCAGACAACCTCCTCCTCGTGATCCTCTTTCGGATGTTCCCAATAAAGCGAGTCGGGAATGGCGCGGTCGATGAAAAGGATGCCCTCCAGGTGGTCAATCTCGTGCAGAGCGATGCGGGCGGGGTCGTTTTCCAGCGTCAGGCGGATAGGCTTGCCGTGGCGGTTGATGCCGCGCACCACGATATGCTTAGGACGCTTCACATAGCCAAACAGCTGCGGGATGCTCAGGCAGCCTTCCAGCCCCGTCTGCTCGCCCGCGCGTTCCAGCACCTGCGGGTTGATAATCACGCGCGGCTGCTGATGTTCCGGTGCGATAATAATCACCCGTAGCGGCACGCCCACCTGCGGCGCTGCCAGCCCCACGCCCTTCGCCGCCTTCATCACGCGAATCATATGCTCGATTAATTCGTTCAGGTCGGGCGTGATACGTTGCACAGGTTTCGCCGTCTTGCGCAACAGCGGGTCGGGGTACTTCACGACCCCATCGTCGCGCTCAAAGTAGATGCGAAAATCGGCTGGTATGATGATATTCGGTTCCTTCATCGCTTCACAAAAGATTATACCTTGCGGATGTACTGCAATTCGGAGTTACAGAATATTACTATGAGCTGATGCCTTAGGTAAGCGTGCGCAAGTAGCACGCCCCTGTA
>CAYVKB010000108.1:0-5104 GCA_964451985.1 uncultured Fimbriimonadales bacterium
TCCTGTCCCTGCGTTTGAACCCCATCGTAGCAAGGACACTTCTGTCCGTGCGAATCAGAACGAACCTCTCAGCACGGACAGGAATGTCCGTGCGACAGACAGTTTTCTCTACACGCCGTTGCCCTCGCCGACCGATTCGGCGGTGCGCGTGCAGCGGGGCGAGTGGGAGCTGGCGTTGCAGCCGTATCTGATTGGCGACTACCAGCGGCACAACACGGCGTGCGCCGTCGCCGCCGCCGTGCTACTGCGCGAGCGGGGTTATACAATCTCCGACGTCGCCATCGAGCAGGGCGTGCGCGAGGCGCGCATCCCCGGACGCCTGCAGGTGGTCGCCGAGAACCCACGCGTGGTGCTGGACGGTGCACACAACCCCGACGCTGCCGCTGTGCTGGCGAAAGCCCTGCCGCGCCTGTTCAAGTACCAAAGGCTCATCATAGTCTTCGGCATGCTGACCCCCCATGAGCCGCTGGATACCCTCAAGCACCTGCTGCCTCTGACCGACATCGTGATTTTCACAGCGATAGACAACCCGCGCACGCATACGCCCGACACGCTGTTGCAAGCGGCGCAACGCTGGCTGGACGCCAAGCCCTGCCGCACACCGCGCCTCACCCTCGCCGCTGATAGCCCTCAACACGCGTTCGAGCAAGCATTGGCGATTGCCGAGATCGATGACCTCGTGCTGGTCACAGGCTCGTTCTACCTCGTGGGCGAGTGGCGACTCGCGTAGCAGGTACAATACTCTGTATGGAGACCCGTCAAAAACTCGCGACAGGCGTGATTGCCGTCATCCTGCTCGTGATGCTGTTTGGGGGCGTACTTGTCAATCTGTATACCGACTATTTGTGGTTTGTGCATGACGTGAAGTACCCCCAGATTTTCGGGCGCATTCTCGCGTTGCGCTGGATCCTGTTTTTGGCTGTGGCGGTCAGCTTTTTTGTGTTCGCGCTGGCGAACCTGCTGATTGCCAATCGTGTGGCAGGTGCGGTGGAAGCCCCCGATTTGGCGATACGGGGCGGGCGGATTGTGCGCATCACACGCGCTGTGCGGCAGGGCACCTACTATCTGCTGATTCTGGGTGCACTGGGGTTCTCGGTGTTCGTGGGGCTGAGCGCGAGCGCGTACTGGCATGAACTGATGCTGTTCCAAAACGCCCAAACCGTCGGTGTTCGAGACCCGCTGTTCGGGCTGGATGTGGGGTTTTATATGTTTCGCCTGCCGTTTCTATCGTTTTTGTCGGGGCTGCTGGTGTTCACTGCGCTGATTGCGCTGGTGGGCGTGGGCGCGTTTTACTATTTCAATCGCGCGTTGGGCTGGCTGGGTGGCATGCCTACCTTCTTACCGTCGGTGAAGCCCCATATGCTGATTCTGGCGACGCTGTTTCTGCTGGCGTTCGCGTGGTATCTGTGGCTGGCGCGATACGATTTGGTGTTCTCGGCGCACGACCAGTTCTTCGGCGCGGGCTACGCCGACATTCACGGGCGACTGCCGATTTTGACCCTCACGGTGTTCGGCTTGGTGGTTGCGGCGGTACTGTGTGTGATTAGTTTACGGCGCGGTGCGGGGCTGCTGCTGCCGATTGGTGGCTTCGCGGTCGTACTGCTGTTCTGGATTGGCGGTTCGCTGATTTACCCGCCCCTGCTGCAACGGTTTGTGGTGATCCCGAACCAGCTGGAACGCGAAAGCCCGTATATTGAGCGGCACCTGGAGTTCACGCGACGCGCGTACAACCTCGATCGGATCCAGGTGCGCGTGATGGATGTGCGCGACGACCTGACCGCAGGCGATTTGCAAGGTGCCCAGGGCACGCTGGAGAACCTGCGTCTGTGGGACTATCGCCCGCTGCGACAGGTATATAACAGCCTGCAGGCACTGAAACCCTATTATGCGTTCGTGGACATCGATGTAGACCGCTACAAAATCAACGGTGGGCTGCGGCAGGTGCTGCTCTCGGTGCGCGAGTTGAACTTGGAGGGGCTACCCGCTACGGCGCAACGCTGGCAGAACTTGCACCTGCTGTATACGCACGGCTACGGATTGGTGATGAACCCTGTGAATGAGACCAGCGGCGAGGGGCAGCCTGTGCTGTGGATACGCGACCTGCCACCCCAAACCGCCGAGACCATTCGCGAGGCGATTCCGCTGTCCAACCCCGCGATTTACTACGGCGAGAATATCGACCGCTACTCCATCGTGCGCACGAATCTGAAGGAGCTGGACTACCCCAAACTCACGGGCACAGGCGACGAGGAGAACGTGTACACCACCTACAGCGGTGAAGGGGGCGTGCCGATTGGTGGCTGGCTGACCCGCTTGATGTTCGCCATCCGCCTGTCCGACCAGTTTATTATGTTCACGGGCGATTTAAACCCCGAATCGCGCCTGCTGTTCCGTCGCAACATCCGCGAGCGTGTGCAGGCGATGCTGCCCTTCATTCGCTGGGACAACGACGCCTACCCCGTGATTCACAACGGCGAGATTGTGTGGATTTACGACGGCTACACCATCAGCCGCAACTATCCCTACAGTCGCCCGTTCTTCTCGCGCGACCGCGTGGTGCGACAATTCAACTACCTGCGCAACTCGGTCAAGGCGACTATCCACGCTTACACAGGTGAGGTGAACTTCTACATCTCCGACGAGAGCGACCCGCTGATACGCGCCTACGCGCAGGCGTACCCGAATGTGTTCAAGCCCCTCAGCGAGATGCCCGCTGGCTTGCGCGACCATATCCGCTACCCGATTGACCTGTTCGAGGTACAGGCACAGCTGCTGGAGCTGTACCACACAACCGATGCGCGTATCTTCTTTAACAAGGAGGACGCCTGGGCGCGCGCGAGCGAGATTTTGGAAAACAACGAGACCGTACCGATGACGCCCTACTATGTGATTATGCAGCCACCAGGCGAACGTCAGCCGCGCTATATGCTAACCCTGCCGTTCACCCCGCAGCAGCGTAAGAACCTCGTGGCGTGGCTGGCGGCGCACTGCGACCCCGACCGCTACGGCGAGCTGGTGCTATACCGCTTCCCGAAGCAGAAGCTGGTGTACGGCACGGAGCAGATCGAAGCACGTATCAATCAGAACCCCGACATCGCGCAGCAGCTGGCGTTGTGGAACCAGCAGGGCACGCAGGTCTTTCGGGGCAACCTGCTGGTGATACCGCTGGGACAGGCGATGCTCTATTTCAAGCCCATTTATCTGCGCGCGCGTTCGGAGGGCGCAATCCCGGAGTTGAAGAAGGTTGTGCTGGTGAGCGGCGAGCGCGTGGTGATGACCGACACGGTGGACGAGGGGCTCCAGTTGCTGCTGACTCGGCGTGGGGCGCGCACTGCACCGCGCACGGCGCAGAACGGCGTCGTACCGCCCTCCACCGATGGCACGCCGCCTGCAACCGCCACGCCTGCCGACTTGCCCAGCCTCGCCCGACAAGCGAATCGCGTCTACCGCGAAGCGCAAGACGCTC
Source organism: uncultured Fimbriimonadales bacterium (assembly GCA_964451985.1). Taxonomy (GTDB): domain Bacteria; phylum Armatimonadota; class Fimbriimonadia; order Fimbriimonadales; family GBS-DC; genus GBS-DC. The sequence goes on from CAYVKB010000108.1 coordinate 3,467, forward strand.
TCAAAAACGGCGACTGGGCCACCTACGGCGAACGCATGCGCCAACTGGAACGCCTGCTGCGCCAAATGGAAAGCGCACAGTGAGGGATTAGCGGACTATGCTTCGCCGATCTACGCTGCTCGGATTACTGCTGGCGTTCGCCGTTGCCTGTGCGCAATCGCTTCAGGAGGAACTCGACGCGCTACTGAGTGTGAACTGGCTGCGCTATGGCTCCTGTGGCGTGGTGGTGCGCGACTTGCAGACGGGTGAAACGCTCTATCGGCGCGATGCAGAGCGAATGCTGATACCCGCCTCGAATATGAAGCTCATCGTCTCCGCAGCGGCGTTGCACCTGCTGGGACCCGACTACCGCTTCCACACGCGCGTATGGATGCGGGGGACGCTCACCCCCGAAGGCACACTGCATGGCGACCTGATCCTGCAGGGACTGGGCGACGCGACTTTGGAGATGCGCGATTTGCACGCGTTGGCACAGCAGGTGCGAAGAGCGGGCGTACAGCGTGTAACGGGCTACCTGCTGTTCGACGATACTTGGCTGGACGCAACGCGCTACGGCTTCGGCTGGAGCAGCGGAGACGAGCCGTTCGGCTATCAGGCGCAGATGAGTGCACTCTGCGCCGAACGGAACGCCGTGCGCGTTTATGCTCAACCTGCAGAGACCGTCGGCGAACCCGCCCGCGTACGAGTCGAACCTGAAACCGACTATGTGGAAATCGTGAATCGTTCGATTACTGTGGAGCGTGGAACCCGCAACGCCACGATCGAAGCCACGCGCACCCGCGCTCGCAACCAGATAATCGTGTATGGCAGTATCGCACAGGGCAGTGAGGAGGTCTTTATCGGTCGGTTCGCCGTAGAAAACCCCTCGCACTACGCGACGCACCTGTTTCGACAGGCGCTGCAGGCGGTAGGCGTGTCTATACAGAAGGGCATCGTGCCAAACCTAATCCCCCTTCGTAGCGCGGACACTCTTGTCCGTGCCGTACCTGCACTCCGTAGCGCGGACAGTCCTGTCCGTGCCACAGCCTTGCGCTTGGGTGGGACTGTCCAAGCGACCGTGTTAATCGCTGAACACCTCTCGCCCCCGATGCGTGAAGTCGCTGCGCTGATAAACAAGCCCAGCGATAATCTGATTACTGAAATCACGCTCAAAGTGATTGGTAAGGAGACACGAGGCATCGGAACCACACAGGCGGGGATTGAATCTGTACGCGCGTTTTTGCAACAGGCGCGGCTGGAAATGGACGCCGTGCATATCGTGGATGGCTCAGGGCTGTCGCGCATCAACGGCGTTAGCCCTGAAAACTTCGTCCGCCTACTGGAGTATATGCATCGCTCCCCCCACGCGGAGGCGTACCGCGAATCGCTGCCTGTATATGGGGTAGATGGAACCCTGCGCAACCGCCTGCGAGGAACCCCCGTGCAGGGCAACGGCTTTGCTAAAACAGGCAGCTTGAACCGCGTGAGCAGCCTCTCAGGCTACCTGCGCACTCAAAGTGGGCGGTATTTGGCGTTTAGCATCCTTATGAATGCCTACAACGCCGCCGCCAGCGACGCCCGCAACTTGCAAGACCAGCTAGTGCGACTGTTGTGGGAGAAACTTTAGGGCTTCCGCAGCAGCGCCAGCACCATCACCAC
>CAYVKB010000109.1:0-4884 GCA_964451985.1 uncultured Fimbriimonadales bacterium
CTGCCCGACCGCCGCGCGCTGGACGCCGTCGTGTTCGAAGTGTTGGGGCTGAATGAGCAGGAGCAGTTGGCAGTCTATCGCGCGGTGGTAGAGTTGGTGAAGGGTCGCCTCGCGAAGGCGCAAAGTGTGGGGTAGGGGTACAATTCGCGTGGAGGCGACCGCATGCAAAACGAACTACAGGCGCAAGTGCAGCAGGAGATGGAGGCGATTCGAGCGCGTTTACCCCGTGCGCCGCGCGGCAGCAAGGAAGCGGTGCTGGCAACGGCAGGGCTGTGGGCAGGCGAACCCGACGAGCTGGAACGCCTGCTGCAAGAGGTGATGCACGAGCGAGAGGCAAGCATCGAAGAACTGGGTGGCAAACCGTGAAACGCTATTTGCTGGATACCAATCACTTCAGCGCGTTCTGGCGGGGAGGGGCGCGCCTGCTGAGCCGAATCGCCGCGTTAGAAGAGGCGGAACTGGGGCTCTGTGCGCCTGGCGTCGGCGAACAGTGGTATATGGTCTACAACAGCGCGCAACGGGAACGCAACGCCGCACGGAAGGAACTGGTGTTGCAACAGTTTACTCTTTGGGATTATGACGCACGCGCCGCGCAGGAGTACGGACGCATTCGGGCGGAGTTGCGTCGCAAGGGACGCCCTATTCCAGTGATTGACACGCAGATTGCCGCGATTGCCCGCGCCAACGGGCTGGTCGTGTTAACTTCGGATACCCACTTTGCCCTCGTGTAGGGGATTGAGGTGCAGGACTGGCTAATGGAAGGGGAGTGAGTTGGAACTCGCAGTGGTGGAGTTGGTGAAAAGCCGCCTCGTGAAGGCGCAGAGTGTGGGATAGTGCGAGCCTTCACTCTTCCAACGCCTCGCCCGCCCCGCGTGGAACGCGAATCGAGTCCACAATCTCCTGAATGTGCGTAGGGGGTGGGGGCGTCAGGCGCGAGACAATGAGCGCGGTGAATAGGTTCAGCGCCATCCCGATGATGCCGATGCCCTCCGCGCTGATGCCGAAGAAGTCTTTCAGATACGGCTCGGGCACGCCGAACAGCTGCGGGGCGCGCATCAGCGCAATCATCACCGTTGTGAAGCCCAAGCCGACCACCATCCCCGCAATCGCGCCCTGCGCGTTCATTCGGCGGTCGAAGATGCCCAACAGGATAGCAGGGAACAGTCCCGACGCCGCCAAGCCGAACGCGAACGCCACCACCTGCGCCACGAAGCCTGGCGGGTTGATGCCCAGATACGCCGCCGCGCCCAGCGCAGGCAACATCGCCAGCCGTCCCACCAGCAGGCGCACCCGTTCGGGCGCGCGCGGATTGAACACGCGGTAATACAAATCGTGCGCCACCGCGCTGGACATCGCAATCAGCAGCCCCGACGCTGTCGAAAGCGCCGCTGCCAAGCCCCCCGCCGCCAACAGCGCAATCACAAACGGAGCAAGGCGTGCGACTTCGGGCGTGGACAGCACGATGATATCGTTGTCGAGATAGACCTCGTTCGGATTGCTCATGTCGGGCGCGTTGAAGTCGGGCTTGCCGCCCTTCTCCAGAAACGCCTTACCTTTGGCAAACTGCACAACGCCGTCGCCGTTCTTGTCTACCAGCCTTAGCAGCCCCGTCTGCTCCCACTTGGCGACCCAGTCGATTTGGCGCACTTGCTCGAGGGGCTTGCCGTGCAGCGTGCTGATGAGGTTATAACGCGCGAACATCGCCAGCGCAGGCGCAGTGGTGTAGAGGATCCCGATGAACAGCAGCGCCCAGAACGCCGAGTAGCGCGCCGAGCGCACATCGGGCGTCGTGTAGAAACGGATAATCACATGGGGTAGCCCTGCCGTGCCGACCATCAGCGCGCCCGTGATTGCCAGCACATCGAGCATCGGCTTGCTCTGGAACGGCGCGGTGTATTCGCTAAAGCCCAAGTCGATTTGAATCTGGTTCAGGCGTTCGCTGATGTCGCTGAAGGCGAACGCGAGTTGGGGGATGGGGTTGCCTGTAAGCATGTACGCCAGCGCGACGCCGGGAATCAGGTAGGCGAGGATGAGAATCGTGTATTGCGCCGCCTGTGTCCAGGTGACGCCCTTCATACCGCCCAGAATCGCGAAGAACGCCACCACCGCCACACCGAGTAGCACACCCTGCGCGATATCGAGGGCTAAGAATCGGCTGAACACGATGCCCACGCCGCGCATCTGCCCTGCGACGTAGACCAGCGACACGAAGATGGTCGCCAGCGCCGCCAGCGTGCGGGCGGTTTGCGAGGCGTAGCGGTCGCCCACGAAGTCGGGCACGGTGAACTTGCGATACTTGCGCAGGTAGGGGGCAAGCAGCAACGCCAGCAACACATAGCCCCCTGTCCAGCCCATCAGGTAAATCGCGCCGTCGTAGCCCAGCGCGGAGATGAGCCCCGCCATCGAGATGAAGCTCGCCGCGCTCATCCAGTCGGCGGCGGTCGCTGCGCCGTTGGCAACGGGCGGCACCCCGCGCCCCGCCACATAAAATCCCTTCGTGTCTCGCACCCGCGAGGCGTAGCCGATGTAGAGATACAGCGCGAAACTAATGCCCACAATCAGATACGTCCAGAGTTCAACGGTCATAGGCTTCCACTATTCGTGCACATCGTACTGCCTGTCCAGCGAGTCCATTTTGCGGGCGTAAATCCAGATGAGTAAGATGAACACATAGATACTGCCCTGCTGAGCGAACCAGAAGCCCAACGGCACGCTGCCCAGCCGAAACTGGTTCAGCCACGGCGCAAGCAGAATGCTGATTACATACGCCGTTAGAAACCAGACGACCAACAGCGTCGCAATTAGGCGCACATTCGCTCGCCAGTAGGCGCGGATTGGCGACTCTGATTTCATGGCTCGATAGTTCGCCATACGCTTGCGAAGTCCTGTTCGCCCCAAAACAGGTATAATCCCTCTGCCTGTTGCATGGCGCAGGCGCAACCCAAATACAGGAGGCGTTTCGGCGATGAAGCCTATAACGATGGAACGAACAAGTTTCCCGAAATTAGAGCTATTGCGTGTGATGATGTTGTCGCGAGAGGGCGACCGCCGCGAAGGAATCCTGATGCGACAGGGCAAGGGCTGGTTTCAGGTGCCCGGCATGGGACATGAGGCGATTGCGGCAATAGCCTATCATTTGCGCCCTGACGACTACATCTATCCCACCTATCGCGACCGCGCGCTGATGCTGGCACGAGGCATGACCACACGCGAAATCGCGTTAGACTTTATGGCGCGCGCGGGTTCCAGCTCCGAAGGGCGCAATATGCCTGCACACTACTCCTCCAAAGCACTGAATGTGTTTTCGGTCGCCACGCCGACGGGAGCGCAGTGCTTGCCCGCTGCAGGAACCGCTTGGGGCATCAAACTCGCGGGTGACGATCGCGTGGTGGTGTGCAGCATCGGCGACGCCGCCAGTCGGCAAGGTGAATTCTACGAAGCTGTGTGCTACGCCGTACAAGAGAAACTACCCATCGTGTTCGTAGTGGAAGACAATCAATACGGCATCAGCACACCCACGCGCGATATGCTGCCGATGCGCCTGCGCATCTTCGATGAGCAATTGATTATCCCTGTGAACGGACGATACGCTCAGGAAGTTTACGAGAAGGCAGGGGAAGCGATTCAGAAGGCACGCTCGGGTGGCGGACCCACCATCCTATGGTGCGAGATCGACCGCCTGAGTTCGCACACCAGCGCGGACGACCACCGCGTGTACCGCCCCGCCGAAGAGATTGAGGCGATGTTCGAGCGCGACCCCATCCGCCTGTTCGCGGAGCAGCTCATCGCCGAAGGCGAACTGACGCAAGAGCAATACGAGCAGATGCAGGCGGAGATTGCGAAAGAGGTGGACGCGATTTATCAGGAGGTGGAGCGCGTACCGTTGCCCGACCCTGCGCATGTGTTAGACCACCTGTTCGGCGAGCCGCCCGCCTCGTACAAGCCCTTGCCGCTGGAGGTCGAGAGCGAGCCGACGACGATGGTGGCTGCGTTCAACCGCACCCTGCACGCCGCGATGGAGACTTTCGACAACATCATCGTGTTCGGCGAGGATATCGAAGACCCCAAGGGCGGTGTGTTCGGCTTCACGAAGGGGCTGAGCAGCAAGTATCCAGACCGCGTGCGCAACTCGCCCCTTGCAGAGGCAACGATTGTGGGCACGGCGGTCGGCTTGGCGGCGATGGGCTACCGCCCCGTGTTCGAGATTCAGTTCATCGACTTCATCACGCCGGGCTTCCATCAGTTGGTGTCGCAGATAGCGACTCTGCGCTGGCGCAGCTACGGCGAGTGGAAGTGCCCGCTGGTTATCTACTCGCCCTACGGGGCATACCTGCCCGCAGGCGGCATGTGGCACAGCCAGAGCAACGACGGCTGGTGGGCGCATACGCCGGGGCTGCGCATCGCCATCCCCAGCACACCCGAAGACACGGCGGGGCTACTCTGGGCGGCGATTCAAGACGATGACCCGACGCTGTTCCTGATTCCCAAGCACATCTTCCGCGTGCGTCAGCCGGTGGAGGCGTATCGCGCAATCCCGTTCGGCAAGGCGGCGATACGGCGCGAGGGTTCGGATGTCACCGTCGTTGCGTGGGGCAACACGCTGGAGCTGGCGTTCCAAGCCGCCGAGCATTTCACGCAGCAGGGCGTCTCGCTGGAGGTTATCGACCTGCGCACGCTCGTTCCCTGCGACTGGGAGACGATTGAGCAGTCGCTGGCGAAAACGGGGCGGCTGGTCGTGATTCACGAGGACAACCGCACATGTGGCTTCGGGCAGGCGATTATCAGCGAGATGACCAGCGTTCCTGAACGGTTCAACCTACTGCTGGCACCGCCGCAGCTGGTCGCCCGCTACGATGTGCACATCCCGTTCTGTCCCGAACTGGA
>CAYVKB010000110.1:0-4758 GCA_964451985.1 uncultured Fimbriimonadales bacterium
GTGGCGCAGATGGGGGCGGATATACTGGCGGATTTGGGATGGGGCACGGCAGCGGCGATTCTGCGAGGGCTGGGGGTTTTGCTGATTATGGTCATTCTGGTACGCAACTTGACGCAGCGCAATCGCCCCTTGAACGTGCCGCTTGTATTCACAGAGGCAGGGAAACGCGAGGATGCACGCACCTTGCTAAAGCAGTTCGAGGTGCATACCCACACAGAGCGACAGGTGAAGGTGCTGGATACAGGCTCGCCTGTGCGCGAGGAAGAGTTGTATATCCAGCTGCGCAACGCGGGCTTGCTACGCCAGACCAACGACCCCACTGTGTGGCGGGATGCGCTGACGCAACTGGTGCGCGAATGGGACGAGGAGGTCGACGAGCGGCTTACGCGCTGGATTACGGGGCGGTATCAGGGCGTGGTGTATCACATTAGCCCCGATGTGGTGTTGCCAGCGGCGTTTTATTTGGGCGCGGCGGTAGGGCTGCGGCGTGATGTGAAAATTTATCAGCGCAACAGTCGGGGGAACTACCACCTCGCGATAGACCTTGCGGACAACGCACGGCGCGTGCTGGAGCCGCCCGATAAAGAAATCACAGGCATCCAACAGATTCCCGCTGAGAAAGTCCTGCCTGAAGGGCGCGGCGAGCGGCTGATTTTGTATCTTAGTATCGGTAGGCATCCGCCCACCTTCGAGACGCACCCTGACTACGTAGTGGCGGACTCCATCGGCTTCTACTACCCCGAGTCGCTACCACTGAACGAAGATTGGCTGCCCTATGTGCAGGCATTCGTGCAACGCGCCAAGCCCTGGGTGGATCGGTATGCTCAGGTGGATATCTGTATGGCGACGACCCACTCCGTTGCGATGGCTTTAGGGATGGCGTTCTCGCGCTCGTCGCATGTGCGCTTGTGCCACTGGTATGCTGAGGGAAGCGTTTACAAGCCTGTTGCCGAACTGCGCTGGATCGAACAGAAATTGCCCTTTGACTAATGAGATTCCCCGCTTCGCTCGGAGTGATGTCGTTCAGAGCGATGCGAGGAATCTCTCCCTTGTTTTTAGGTACTATCTATGCCATGCAAGCGGTTCGTATCCATGAGTTTGGCGGCGTGGATAAACTGGTTTACGAGGAGAATGTTCCCGAACCTGCGGTGGGCGCAGGCGAGGTGAAGGTGCGCGTTCGAGCGTGTGCGTTGAACCATTTAGACCTCTGGGTGCGCAATGGCATTCCTGCGTATAAAACCCCGCTCCCCCACATTTTGGGCAGCGATATTGCAGGCGAGGTAGCCGAAGTGGGCGAGGGTGTGCGTGGCTGGGGCAAAGGCGACGAGGTCGTGTTGTATCCTGTTGTTTCCTGTGGCAAGTGCCGATTCTGCAAAATGGGGCGCGAGAACCTCTGCCAAGAGGTGCAAGTGATTGGGGCACATCGTGCGGGCGGCTACGCGGAATATATCGTGGTGCCCGAGCGCAACCTGCTCTACAAGCCTACGAACCTGAGCTTTGAAGAGGCGGCGGCGTTCCCGCTGGTGTTCCTCACCGCGTGGCACATGCTGATTACCAAAGCCCGCTTGCAGCCAGGCGAGTGGCTGTTGGTGATGGGTGGCAGCAGCGGCGTGGGCAGTGCAGCCATCCAGATTGCCAAGCTACGCGGTGCACTGGTGATTGCCACTGCAGGCAACGATGCGAAACTGGAACGCTGCCGAGAGTTGGGCGCGGACTTTACCGTGAACCACAACGCCCCCGACTGGTACAAGCAAGTGCGCGAAGCCACCGAGGGCGAGGGCGTCGATGTGATATTCGAGCATGTCGGGCAAGCCGTATTCGAGGCGTGTGTCCGCCTGTTGAACAAGGGCGGTCGGCTTGTGACGTGTGGCGCAACCACCGGCAGCGAGGCGAAGTTCGATATCCGCTATGTGTTCAGCCGCGAGCTGGAGATCCACGGAACCTACATCGGCACGCGCGCCGAGTTGGAGCAGATTCTGCCCCACGTGACCGCTGGCAGGCTGAAACCGATTGTGGACAGTGTGTTTGACCTACGCGAAGCGCACGCCGCCCACGAGAAACTCGAAAGCCGCGACTTTTTCGGTAAGGTGGTGCTGCGAATCTCGTAGCGAGGCGCATTATGACTCAGAACCTCAGTATCCGCTGGTTAGACCCGATGGGCGTGGTGGTAGAGCGCATGCCCGATAGCGTGGCGGTGCGCATCCGCCTGCCCAACGGCGAAGTGTATGAGGATGTCCATTTCGCTCACGCGTTTCCCCTCTCCCACGCGCAGGGCTATGTGAGCGTGCTGCGCCGCGAGGAACGCGATAAACTCGTCGAGATCGGCATGTTTCGCACACTGGAGGGCATGCCCGAACCCTCGCGCCAAATTATCGAAGAAGAGTTAGACCGCCGCTACTTCACACCCGTTATCGAGAAAATCCACTCGCTCACGGAAGAGTACGGTCAGCACCGCTGGGATGTGGAGACCGATCGGGGCAGGCGCGTGTTCTATGTGCGCAATTGGCGCGATAACGTGCACGAACTCTCGCCCGTGCGCTATCTGATTGTGGCGGTGGACGGCAGCCGCTACGAGATTCGTAACATCGACGCGCTGGATAGCAAAAGCCGCGCATGGTTAGATCGGTTAGGGTAGTAGGTATAATCCTTTCCGATGAGCAAGCAGTACGACTATCCCGATAGCCCGTTGTATCGGCTGCGTCACTCGGCGGCGCACCTGCTGGCGCAAGCCGTGCTGGAACTTCACCCCGACGCCAAACTCGGCGTCGGACCGCCCATCGACAACGGTTTCTACTACGACTTCGACTTCTCTCAACCGCTGCGCGAGGAAGACCTGCAACAGATCGAGCAGAAAATGCACGAAATCGCCCAGCGCGGGCTGGACATCACCCGCATCGAAGCCTCGCGCGAGGAAGCCGAGAAGCTCATCCGAAACATCGGGCAAGTGCCTTACAAAATCGAACTGCTGCAAGCCATCCCCGAAGGCGAGACGATTAGCTTCTACAAACAGGGCGACTTCATCGACCTGTGTCGCGGACCCCATGTGGAGAATACCCGCGAGATTCAGCACTTCAAGCTGCTCTCGCTGGCAGGGGCGTACTGGCGCGGCGACGAGAAAAACAAGATGCTCACCCGAATCTACGGCACGGCGTTCTTCACGCAGGAAGAGCTGGAAGACTACCTGCACAAACTGGAAGAGGCGAAACGGCGCGACCATCGCAAACTGGGGCGCGAGCTGGGGCTGTTTATGATTTCGCCTGAAGTGGGCAGCGGGCTACCGATGTTGCTGCCCAAAGGCGCGACTATCCGCCGCGTGCTGGAAGAGTTCATTCTGCAGGAGGAACTCAAAGCGGGTTATCAGCACGTGCGGACGCCCGAAATCGCCAACCTCAACCTCTACCGCACCAGCGGGCACTACCCCTACTACAAAGACTCGATGTACCCCCCGATGGTGTTTGAAGATGGCGAGGAACTCATCCTGCGCCCGATGAATTGCCCGCACCACTTTCTGGTTTACAAGTCCGAGCCGCGCTCGTATCGCGATTTGCCTCTGCGCCTCGCCGAGCTGGGAACGGTGTATCGCTACGAGAAGAGCGGCGAGCTATCGGGGCTGATTCGCGTGCGCTGCTTTACGATTAATGACGCGCATGTGTTCCTGCGCCCCGAGCAAATCAAGGCAGAAGTGCAACACAATATCGAGCTTATCAACAAAGTCTACCAGCGGCTGAACCTAACCGACTTCTGGTATCGACTCTCGCTGCGTGACCCTGACGATAAAGAGAAGTATTACGACGACGATCAGATGTGGGAGACTGCCGAGAGCGCGCTGCGTCAGGCGTTGGACGAGCTGGGGTTGAACTACAAAGCCGTGTCGGGCGAGGCGGCGTTTTACGGACCTAAACTCGATGTGGAAGTGCGCGACTGCCTCGGGCGCGAATGGACAGTCTCTACTGTGCAGTTGGACTTCCTGATGGCGCATCGGTTTGATTTAGAGTATACAGGCGAGGACGGCAAGCCCCACCGCCCCGTGATTATCCACCGTGCGCCGATTGGCTCGTTCGAGCGAATGATGGGCTTCCTGATTGAACATTACGCGGGGGCGTTCCCGCTGTGGCTTGCGCCGGTGCAGGTGGCTGTGATTCCGATTGCCGACCGCCACACGGAGTATGGCAGTCAGGTACGGCAACAACTCGCTGAGGCGGGCTTCCGCGTGGAGCTGGACGCCCGCCGCGAGACACTGGGATATCGCATTCGCTATCATCAGACACACAAGACGCCTTACATGCTGATTTTGGGCGACAAAGAGGTGGAGGGTGGCTTAGTGTCGGTGCGCAGCCGCGAGGCAGGCGACTTAGGGCAGGTGACTATCGAGGCGTTGCTGAAGCGGTTGCAGGAAGAGACCGGATAGAACAAACTTCACCAAGACTTAACCAACAGGTCTTGACTAACCGCACCTGATGCGTTATAATATAAGCGTAGGCTTCGCCTACATACTACCTAAAGGAGGTCTACGCTATGCAACGCAGCATCTGGTGTACAGTCTGCGCTGTGATGGTCGGTGTCGCAGCGCACGGTCAGATAACTGTTGGCGGTCGTGTGGGTGTGACCGCGGCAGGCAATCCTCTGAATGTTCGTTCTACCGCCTGTGGCTCCGTTGTTGGCTCGGTTCAAGCTGGCATGGGCGGGCAAGTGATTGGCGGTTCCCAGTCTTGTAATGGTCTCACGTGGTGGCAGGTGTCATGGCAGGGTATTCAGGGC
>CAYVKB010000111.1:0-4729 GCA_964451985.1 uncultured Fimbriimonadales bacterium
CCCCTCCTTTAGGTTCCCCCTGCAAGCAGGGGGAACCGTTTTTTGCTGTCGCGCAACGCGCTGAGAGGCAATCGTTTACAATTCTCGGGGGGTATTCCGCTTTCCAAATTCATCCACCCTCCCTACTATGTAAACCTTCGTGTAAACTTTTTTTTTACATTTTAGACGCCGACGATGTACTTCCGCCCCCTCCGCTAGGTACAAGACACCTACGCCTTGTAGGAATCTCACCCCCACGCGCGAATCGAGACACTATGACACGCGAGCAAGCGCGGGCGCGCATTGCTGAGCTACGCCAGCAGGTGGAGTACCACAACTATCGGTACTATGTGTTAGACCAGCCCGAAATCTCCGATGAAGAGTACGACGCGCTGTTTCGCGAGTTGCAGCGGCTGGAGGCGCAGTTTCCCGACCTGATAACGCCCGACTCGCCCACGCAGCGCGTCGGTGCAACGCCCCAAAGCGCGTTCCCCGAACACACACACCGCGAGGTGATGCTGAGCCTCGATAACGCCTTCAGCGAGGAGGAGCTGCGGGCGTTCGACGGGCGCGTGAAACGGTTTCTGGACATGCCACCCGACGCCACGATTGAGTATACTTGCGAGCTGAAAATTGACGGGTTGGCGGTCTCACTGACTTACGAGGACGGCGTACTAATGGTAGGCGCGACGCGAGGCGACGGCGTGCGCGGCGAGGATGTGACACCCAACATCCGCACAGTGCGCCAAATACCCCTGCGCCTGCGCACGGGCGAGAGTTTGTTCGACGCGCCCCCGCGCCTGATTGAAGTGCGCGGCGAGGTGTACTTGAGCTATCAGGAGTTTGAGCGAATCAACCACCAGCGGGCGCAGGCGGGCGAGCCTCTGTTCGCCAACCCGCGCAACGCCGCTGCAGGCAGCCTTCGCCAGCTCGACTCGCGCATCACCTCCCAGCGACGCTTGCGGTTCTGGGCATATGGACTTGGCTACTGCGAGGGCGCAGAGTTCGCCACCCAGTGGGACACCCTCCAGCAACTCAAATGCTGGGGCTTCCCTGTGAACCCGAACACGCGCCTCGTGAGCGACATTCAGGGCGCACTCGCGTTCTGCCGCGAGTGGAACCGCCGCCGCGCCGAGCTGGACTACGCCACCGATGGCGTTGTAATCAAGGTGAACCGCATCGACCTGCAGAGACGCTTAGGGTCAACCGCGCGAGCACCTCGCTGGGCAATCGCCTACAAGTACCCTGCCGAGCAAGCGACCACCACCCTGCGGGAGGTGCGCTGGCAGGTCGGGCGCACAGGCGTGCTGACCCCCGTGGCGATGATGGAACCCGTGCAGGTTGGTGGTGTCACGGTCTCACGCGCTACGCTGCATAATATCGACTACATCCGCGAGAAAGATATTCGTGTCGGCGACCGCGTGGTGATTCAGCGTGCAGGTGAGGTGATTCCGGAGGTACTGTATGTGCTGACCGACGCGCGCGACGGCGACGAGACGCCTATTGAGCCGCCCGCGCAGTGCCCTGTCTGCGGCGCGCAAGTGGAACGCGCCGAAAATGAAGCCGCCCTGCGCTGCATCAACCTCGCGTGCCCCGCGCAGATTGTCGAACGCATCCGCCACTTCGCCAGTCGCAACGCCATGAACATCGAGGGTATCGGTGATAAGTGGACGCAGCGGCTGTTCGAACTGGGCTACCTGAAAGACCCCGCTGATTTGTATCATCTCCGCGAGTATCGCGACGCGCTGGTTCAACTGGAGCGCAGCGGCGAGAAGCTAGTCAACAACCTGCTGAACGCCATCGAGAAAAGCAAGCAGAACCCGCTGGAGCGGTTGATTTTCGCGCTGGGCATCCGACACGTGGGCGAACACGCCGCGCGTCTGTTAGCCGAGCATTTCGGCAGCCTCGACGCGCTGATGCAAGCCCACGAGGAACAGATTACCGCCATTCACGGCATAGGCGCAGAAACCGCGCGCGAGGTGGTGGAGTTCTTCGCCCGCCCTGAAAACCGTGCCGTGATTGAAAAACTCCGTCAGGCGGGCGTACGCTTGGACGCCGAACGCAAGGAGCGTCAAGCGACGCCGTTTGCAGGTTTGACCTTCGTGTTCACGGGCGAGTTGCAGTCCTACACGCGCGAGCAGGCGGAGGCGTTAGTGCGCGAACTGGGCGGACGCACCGCCTCCAGCGTCAGTAAAGCCACCACCTACGTGGTCGCAGGTCCTGGCGCAGGCAGCAAACTCCAAAAGGCGCAGCAACTGGGCGTGCCCATCCTCGACGAGATGGAGTTTCTGAAGATGGTCAGCCCCTATCGGGAAGGATGATATCTTGCAGTTAGACCGCCTTCCTGTCTGCAGGGCACGTCGCGGATAGATATAACTATGCAGAGTGAAATCACCTATAAACGGTTTCTGGATTGATAATCACCGGCTCCACTTCCACCAGTGCTTCGCCTTGTGCCTCGCGGTAGAAGCAGCTGCGGTGCCCTGTGTGGCAGGCGACGCCGACCTGCTCGATTTGAATGAGAATCGCGTCGGCGTCGCAGTCCACCATGACACGCTTCACACGTTGCACATGCCCGCTGGTTTCACCCTTCACCCAGTACTGCTGGCGCGAGCGGCTCCAGTAGGTGCAAAGTCCTGTCTCCATAGTGCGCTGGAGCGACTCGCGGTTCATGTAGGCGACCATCAGTACCTGCCCATTCTCCGCGTCCTGAATAATCGCGGGGATTAGCCCATTCGCATCGTACTTGAGTGAGTCGATCCACTGCATCGTCAGTTCACCTGGATCTCGATTCTGGCAGTAGTGGGTGGGCGGATGCCATAGGGGTCGGCGATAGTCAGATGTACGGTGTAGTTGCCGCGTCGGGGGAATCGGCGGCGCACGACATTGCCCGCGCCGTCCACCTGCGACGGGTCGCCGCTAAAGCTCCAGCGAAATTCTACAGGCGTGCTGACCCCTTCGGTAACGCCAAAGAAGATGAGTTCATCGCCACTCGCGATGCTCAATCGCTCCTGACTGCGTGAGGTGAACACGGAGCCGAAGGTGTTCTGGATTGCCATATAACCCTGGATTGCGCCGCCTTCGGAGAGCGTGCGTATTTCGCCGACGTAGAACACGCCCGTCGTATCGCCGAAGATGCCGATTTTAGCGATTTGCCCGTTCGTTTCGCGCAGCCCTTCAATCGCGCGCAGGGGCATGCTCACGGATTGCCAGCCCGATTCATCGGTGCGCAGATTCTGCAGCGGGAGCATGGTTTCGGTGCGTTTACCGTCACTGGTTTCAAAAATGAGTCGCAGTTCGCGCAGGGTAGGCACGCTGGCTTGAGTTGCGCCTGCGCCTCCGCCACGCGGTCCACCCGGCGCACCGAATCCGCCAGGACCTTCAGGTCCGCCGATGCCGCCCGGTCCGCCGGGGGGCGGTGGCGCGCCCTGTCCACCTCCTGTGACTCCGCCGCCTGCTGCACCTCCTCCACCTGCAAACCGCAGCGTGAAGCGCATTACCTTATCGGGGGCGTTCAAGTCAGCACGGATGTCGACGGGGTTGCTGAACACAATCCATCCGCCCGACAACATGCCGCGCGTAAGGATTTTAATCGAGCGGCTGCCCACGAAGGTCGTCTCGGTACTATCTTCAATGGTGCCTGCGCCCCAGCTGCGCAGCATCAGCCCCGCTTCCGCCGCGGGCTGTCCCGCGTATAGCGTGGCGTCCGCCAACGCGACGCTCAGAAGTCCTGTCGACCAAATAGTCGCCAAGCCTATCGGTTTCAGAAGTTTCATAGTCTCTCCCAAACTCCGTAGCACGGGCGTCCCCACCCGTGCGCTGCTGCCTGAGCGAGACGCTCAAGCCACGCAGTGATTCTACCTGATTCGGTACACTCCTGCCATGCGATTAGACGCGCGACTATCGGGTGAGAGTGCGTTAATTGAGCGCGTCGCAATGCGATGCACGCAGCCCTCGCCCAAGGAGGCGATTTCGGTGGTTCGAGGCATCGGCGACGATACGGCGGTGTTGCAGGCGGGCGGACAGACGCTGCTGTGGACAGCCGACATGCTGATAGAGGGCATACATTTTCGCTTAGACTGGATGGACGCCGCGTCGCTGGGCTGGAAGGCGCTGGCAGTGAACCTGAGCGACATCGCAGCGATGGGCGGCGAGCCAATTGGGGCATTGCTCTCGATAGCTCTACCCCCCGAGCGTACAGGCGCGTGGTTTGACGCATTTCTGGATGGATTTCTGGAGTGCGCTCGCGCGTTTGACGCTGCGCTGATTGGAGGGGACACGAACCGCGCGGAGCGGATGGTGGTGGATGTGTCGGTGTTGGGGCGTGTAGACGGTGCGCCCGTGTTGCGCAGTGGCGCGCAGGCAGGCGATTGGCTGATGGTCACAGGCGCGTTAGGCGGTTCACGGGCGGGGCTGGAATCGCTCTTTGCGGGCAGGGTGGGCACTGTAGACCTCACGCCTCACTTTCGCCCGACACCACGCTTGCAGGTGGGCAGGCTCGCCCGACAGTTGGGCGCAACCGCGATGATGGATCTAAGCGACGGTCTCGCCGCTGACTTGCCTAAGCTGCTGCGGGCGTCGGGCAAGGGTGCGATTGTGTATGCAGACAAAGTGCCTGTGCATCCTGTGGTGTCGCAGTGGGCGCAATCGCGAGAGCGAGCGGTAGGAGTCGTCGGCGGGGACGCTGACGCTACGGTGGGCGGGTTCGTCGGCGGGAATGCCGACGCTACGGTGGGTGGGTTCGTCGGCG
>CAYVKB010000112.1:0-2644 GCA_964451985.1 uncultured Fimbriimonadales bacterium
TGCAGCTTCGCAGTACACGCGATTATTCCTACCTGTCTGCTGGGGAGTCAAGCAGGTACAATTCTGGCGTTATGCGCACGGTGCTGAAACCCAAAATCCAACCAATAACCTTGAATGACCTACCCCATTTGCTCGAGCTCATCCGCGAGCTGGCGGAGTATGAGCGTAGGCTGGATCAGGTGGTGGCGACAGAAGCCGATCTGGAGCGTGCGCTGTTCGGCGAGCGTCCTGTGGCGGATGCGGCGCTGGCATGGCAGGGCGAGCGAGCGGTGGGTTACGCGCTGTTCTATCCTGTGTTTTTCACCTTTCGAGGGCGCGCCGCGCTCTATCTGGAAGATGTGTATGTAAGGCCTGAGGCGCGCGGGCAGGGCGTAGGCGTGGCGTTCATGCGGTATCTGGCGCGAATCGCTCAACAGCGTGGGTACGACCGAATTGAATGGAGCGTGCTGGATTGGAACACCCCTGCGATTGAGTTCTATCGCAAACTCGGTGCAGTTCTCAAAGAGACAGGCTGGGTAGGGTACAAGCTGACAGGCGAGGCGTTGGAAGCATTAGCGACAGAAAATGAGGATTCCTCACTGCACTCGGAATGACAATCTTTTGGCAAAATTTTTGTCATTCTGGGCGCAGCGAGGAATCTCGAAACGACTCATACAGGAGGCTTGGAAATGAACGAACCCGCCATTCAACAGTTGTTGGATACGCTGGAAGCAGCCGTCGATACCCGTTTTGAAGGTGTGCAGGGTGACTATCGGGCGTTGATTGTACTAAACCCCACGGAGTTGTCCTATACGGGGGTTGCCGTATTACACGTGGACATGCCCCTCAAAGGGAGTTCCGAGCCGCGTCCTGCTGCGGTGTGGACTCCCGAGGGTGTGCGCGTGCCGTGCCAGATTCTCAACAGCTATCTGGAGCCTATATCGGAGTGGCGCGTGCGCGACGACGCGGTACGTTCTTTACCTGAGGGCAGCCGACGCTGGCGGTTCGATATGGCGTTCTGGGTGGAGGCGGTGCCTCCGCGAGGGTATCGGGTGTATCGGTCGGAGTGGGTCTCGGATGAGCTGCAGCTGCCGCAGTTGCCCGAAGTCGAGCCGCCTGTATATGTGCGTGAGGCAATCCCTCACGCGGGCGCGCTACCCAAAGAGGGAGCGCTCGAGGGGTTGACTCCCCCCTGATTAAACGGGTATACTCCCCCTGCTTTGCGACCGAGGTCGCAGGGCGCGAGACTTCACCAAGGAGGGAAGCTATGCATCACATAGTACGCCTGGGGTTGATAGCCCCGCTCGTGAGCCTGATTGTCGCAGCCTCGGCGCAGCAAACAATCACTTACACAGTTAAATCAGGCGATTCGCTGTATACCATCGCCCATCGGCACGGACTGCGCTTGCCGGAGTTGCTGGCAGTGAACAACCTTCGTAACCCTCACGCGCTGCAAATCGGCGACAAGATTAAAATCCCCGTGAAAGGCAGTACGCGCAGCACCGCCGCGAAGTCCACCGCCCGCTCGAACGCCCCCGCATCGGGCTGGGCGGAAATTAATAAAGACCGCATCAACATCCGCAGTGCGCCTAACACCAGTGCACGGCGTGTTACCATCGTGGACCGCTGGACGAAAGCGCAGGTGTTGGGGCGTCAAGGCGACTGGAGCCGCGTGCGGCTTCAGGACGGACTTACGGGCTGGGTGCTGGGGCAGTATCTCAGTCCCACCAAGCCCCCTCAAACGAGGCAAGTAGCCAGCACCACTTCAACGCGCAAGCGGCAGGCGAAGCAGTCGCCGGCGCGCCCGACAGTTGCCACACGCAATCCGTCGCGGGCGCAAGCGGTGGAGCGCGCGGCGTCGGGCGAGCAACCGAGCGTGGTGCGGCGCGCGCTGGGCTACCTCGGCTCGCGCTACAGCTACGGCGGCAGTGGCGCACGCGGATTCGACTGCTCCGGCTTCACCTCGTATATCTATCGGCAGCACGGCATCTACCTGCCCCACAATTCTGCCGCGCAGTACCGCGTGGGCAAGCCTGTCTCCCGCAGTGAACTCCGACCGGGCGACCTCGTGTTCTTCCGCACGCGCGGACGGCGAATCTCACATGTGGGCATCTACATGGGCAGCGGTAAATTTGTCCATGCTTCCAGTGCGCGGGGGCGTGTGCGCATCGACACGCTCAACTCCGGCTACTACCACCAGCGTTATGTCGGCGCGCGACGCGTAACTAAGTGATTGACGCACGGACGCTTCAGGCTGCGACATCGCGCCCCCTGCAACCCCCTGCAGGGGGCGTCGCTCCGTTAAGTGTCGGTTAAATTGCTGACTTGCTGTTCAGTCGGTTGTCCGCTTCGGGCGCGCTCTCGAGTCTATATAATACGGAGGTAGACAGAACTGCTTCCTATTCCCATCCCGAAACGAGAGGTGGCAAACTATGCGGATGAATCGATGGTTCGGTTTAACTGTGGGCAGTGCGCTCACAATGTCTGTTACGCTCGGACAGCAGTTTCAGGTGTTCAATAACTCAGGTCCCAACAACGTAGACTTCAGTGTGTCTCAGTCGAGTTCAGGTCCCACCAGCGGCGTATTCACTAACGCGGAATGGGTGCTGCGTGATACCTCCGCGTTGGGCACGGGCAACGGCTGGACATGGCGTCGCGATGTGGC
>CAYVKB010000112.1:2744-4254 GCA_964451985.1 uncultured Fimbriimonadales bacterium
GCACGGGCAACGGCTGGACATGGCGTCGCGATGTGGCGGCGTTCAGCAGCAGCGACCCGTTTGGGCGGCTCGTGCTGCGCTTCAGTGGCAGCGGTGGCACCGACGCGGGCAGCTACTGGCGCTTGCCCTCCAACCGCTCTGGCGGCGTGACGGGCAACAATCCCGCAGGTGTGGCAACCTTCACCACGTGGGTTGGCTCCGGACACTCCTTCCGCACGGAGCAGCTCTCCAACCGCCCAGCGTTCGGTGGCGAGCTGGAGACGCGCATCCGTGCCCAAGCAAACAACGCCGCTGGGTTGAGCATGAGCGTTGCACCGACCGCGAGCATCGCGGGCATCCCCGACGACGACCTGATTAACCCTGGCTTACAGGTGAATAAGTTCGTCAACCCGACGATTACGATTAACTGGAACGTGTTAGGCGCGCAGGTGTTCCGCGGGCAGGTCGCGGGCGGCGCGTACTTCGGTGCCATCAACTCGCCCTTCCGCGACGATGCCTACCTCGTGGCGGATTTCAGAATCGACAGCAGCACGGTGCAGTCGGGCAGCAGCGCGGTGACCACCTTCAGCGTGAATGAGGGCCCCGCCACCAAGAGCATCGGCGCTGTGAGCAACAGCTACGTGCTGGATCTCTCTCCCTACAGCGTTGGCGACATCGTGACCGTGCGCGTGAACTACACCATTCGCTGGGACGGCTACCACGATGTGTACGCGGGCACGGTGAACTTGCAAAGCGGTTTTCAGGAGGTTCAGTTCGAGGTCGTGCCGGAGCCTGCGAGCATGCTTGCGCTGGGCACCGGTCTGATTAGCCTCATCAGCCTGCGCCGACGAAAGCGCTAAGCCCCAACGAATTACTGCCTGCTCTCTTAGAACGACGCCCCTGAAGTGGGGGCGTCGTTTTTTTGACTTTCCTGATTGTGCGTATTCGCCTCAAAATTGGCAGCCGTTCTCTCGCAATGCTTGGTATAATTCGCCCATGCGATTAGTCGGCGTGCTGGTCTCAATTGCGATTTTAGGTGTGCTGTTGATGGTATGGCTATATTACGGCACAGGTGGCAGTGCGCAGGGCGATGTGGCTACGCCGGGCGCGCCACCTCCTGCCAGTCGCGTGGGCGAGGTGCGCCAAGCCGCCGAAAGTGTGGAGTGTCGCAATAATCTCAGCCAAATTCGCCAGGCGATTCAGATACGCACTACCACCGAAGAGACCTACCCCGCCAGCCTGCAGGAGTTGGGACTGCCCGCGCAGATGCTCAGCTGCCCCGTATCGGGGCAGTCCTATCTGTATGACCCTGTTGCAGGGCAGGTACGCTGCCCAACCGCAGGGCATATGAGTTATTAGGATGTTGGGTTTCGTCGGCGGGGACGCCGACGCTACGGTTGGTGTTTCGTCGGCGGGGACGCGGACGCTACGCTGTGGGTGGGTTTCGTCGGCGTGTAAGATGTAAAAAAATTTTACAGGAAGGTTTACATAGTAGGGGGGGTAGGGTGGGTGAATTGGA
The DNA here is from genome assembly GCA_964451985.1 of uncultured Fimbriimonadales bacterium. Classification (GTDB taxonomy): domain Bacteria; phylum Armatimonadota; class Fimbriimonadia; order Fimbriimonadales; family GBS-DC; genus GBS-DC. Next base: position 4,243 of record CAYVKB010000112.1, read on the forward strand.
ACGCGGCATACC
>CAYVKB010000113.1:0-4250 GCA_964451985.1 uncultured Fimbriimonadales bacterium
AAAGCTCCGCTGCGGCCAGCACGGCGTCCAGCGAGTACCACGCGAACCGACAGCCCAGATAGAGATGGTTCGGCGCGAGTTCGTGCAGGAGGTCGCGAATCGTCTGGAAATATTTGCGGGCGAAAGCGCGTACAAACTCGCCAAAGTCGCGTTGGCGTTCGCGTGTGGGCGTTGGGGGTAGTTGCACAGGCGGTCGGAGCGCGTCCCAGCTGGGGTATCGCGCGCCCCACGCCTCGTTCAGCCGTTCGATGCTGCCGTACTTAGCGCGCAGCTGCTCTATGAAGGCGCGTTTGGCGGGCGAGTCGTCGGCGTTCAGGCTCAGCGCGCCATACGCCAGCCCGTAGCGTCCGCCGTCCTCACCCTGACCTGCCCAGCTGAGTTCGTTGTCCACGAAAAAGCCGAGGCACCACGGATCATCCTTGACGCGCTGCGCGACGGGTTCGATGCTTGTGCGGGCGTTCGCAGCGAATTGGGGGTCAAACGGGTCGTGCATTTTGCCCCAGTAGTCGCTGCCGCTGGGCACGCGCTTATGCTCGCCCCACACGCCCGCCGTCGCCACATAGGGGATGCGCCCGTTCCGATGCCACTCCCACAGCGACCAGTTCGCAATCGTGTTGAACCCCCACGAGCGCAGACGGCGCAGGGTCTGCTCGCGCCAGCGTTCTAGGTAATTCTCGCCATATTTGCGTTCCAGGTTCGCGGCGTAGAAGTTGTAGGTTCTGCCCTCCTTGACAGGTCCCATCAGCGCGCCCGACGCCTGCCCGTAGTGTTTCGCCAGCGGCTCGCCCTCGCGCGGAAGTCCGATGAACATCGACTCGCGCCCCGTGATGAAGGTGGGGTCGCCATAGTGGACACAATTGATGCCAGTGGAGAAGAAGAGCCTGCCGTTGGGCGCGACCAACCACCACCGCTCGCGCACCTTCTCCGTGCGGAAGTAGCCCGTCGCCTTGAGTTGGGGACCCGATTTCCACGCGCCGTACTCGTCGAAGTCGGCGGGGGCAGGCAGGCGTTCCAGCTCGCGTGTTTCTAAGCTGAGCGTGCGGCGCAGGTGGCTGAGGCTGCGTATCTTACCCTGCCAGTCGGCGTGTGTGAACTGCCCGAACTCGTCCACGATGCGCTCCAGCGTCTCGTCGGCTTCGATTAGGCGGATATTGTCTACAATCAGTGTGCGGGGCTGCTCGTCGCGCCACAGGAAAATCTGGAACGCCACGATGTGTTCCAGCCGAATCTTGCCCTCGTTGGTGACGCCGATGCGGGTGAGGTTCCTGCCGAGCGGGGGCAATCCGCGCATGCCGTAGTCCATCGGGTTGCGCCCCAGCGGAAACACGAACGCGATGCGCGCACGCGGGCTAATCGTGTGCGCCCCTTGACGGCAAAAGTGGGTGCCATCGGCGCGGGGATCGTCGTCCACGCGCACGCCGAACTGAACTGCCTCGCGCGTGGGGTTGTATACATCGAACGCCAATCCCGCATAGCCCCGCCAGTCCCACGGCATAGCGGCGCGAAACATGAGGTTGGGCCAATCGGTGTTCGGTAGATACTCCACCTGCAGGGCGCGCTTGCCGTGCGTGGCGCGCTGTCCTACCAGTTTCAGGCGCGTGTTATTGGCGGTCGCAGCCTGCAGTTCGCGTTCATCCTCAAAGGAGTAAAGAAGTTTCATCATTTCCGTGCCTCATCGTATGCCTCGCCCGCTGGGCAGAATTCGTTGCCCACCTCGTGAGCCGGGGGTCGCCACTCGCACCGAGGGGTCAAACTCTGGTTCTGTACCTGTGGGTAGGGTCTCCAACTGACGAATTCCGTATGCCAACCCTTCGGCGGCGTTGGCGTGCGTTTCGGCAACCCACTGGATACGGTCAGCGGAGGTGCCTACTACGGCGTCACGGACGCCATGTGCGTAATGTTGCATGTCCAGCAGATTGTCAGCAGAAGGGTTCCCCTCCCACACACGTCTGCTAAATTCGTAATGACTCCGATACGAGTCAATCTCGCGTCGAGTCTGGTTCATATCGTCCAGACGGCGTCCCCAACTGCCAATCCAGCTCGGCTGGCGCGACTGCACGCCCAGTGGCAGGCGCGAGGCGACTTGCACGCCTCTCGATGCGCTCGGTCGCTTCTCAATCGCAAACAACCAGCCGTTCACCTCGACTACCTCGCGCTGTTCCAAATCCTCGCGCACGAACTCTACCTTGCGGAACCGATGCGCCAGCAGGCGGGCGTCCTTCGGGCAGCGCCAAGGCGTCTCAGATGTGTCGTACTCAACAGTGATGCGCCACTGTCCTTTGAGTTCCATCCGCTCGATTCTGCCTTGCGCATCGTAGCTCACCTCCACAGGGTGCGGAACCCAAACTTGAACGTGGGTGCGCGTGAACCCTTGCGGACGATAGCGATAGAAGTAGCCCTGGCTCGGATCCCAGTACCAGTGTTCTGGCTCGCATAGGATTTTATCGCTGGGGTCGAGGGGCAATATCGCCACACGCTCCATCTCCTCGTAAGGGCGTTCAAGAGTGGCGACAATCTGGCGCAAGCGGTTCTCCGCTTCCAGCAGAGGGCGCAGTACGTCGCGCACTTGAGGCATCAGGCGACGCATCACCTCACCTTGTAGGGCATCCAGCCCCTGCTGATTGAGTGTGCGCAGTTCCTGGTCAGTCAGCAGTTTCTGCGCCGCGAGTCGTACGCCGCCTTTAAACGACTCGGGTTTTGCCTGCGCCAGGATCGCCCAAATCAGCGACTGGACATTTGTCTGCTCCAGTTCAGGATGGCGTGGGTAGCGCTGCACAATCGCCTGCAGAATCTTTGCTTGCGAGCCTTTGTATGGTGCGGGCAGGTAGCCCAGCGCCTTGTGCGGTGCGTAGGAAGCGTGCCGCCCACAAAAAGAATGTACCTTAAACTCATAGAGTCCAGGTTTCGGAATCCGCCATTTGCCCTCAGACAGATATTGACGCTCGTCGAGCGGCTGAAACTGGGTCGGCTGGAACGGACTCAGGCAGCGCAGGGGCGAAGGCGCATCGTTCATCGTGGTCGTCAGAGGCGGCTCCTTCTTCAGCAAATCGTCTAAACGCGGCAGCTTGTCCGAGGGCCTCGGCAAACGCGGCAGTTGTTGTGTGCCTCTGCTTGGCATAGCATTCTCCTTCGAACCGAGATGATGCTAAGTATACCTATGTGTCAAAGACTGCTTGAGAATATACTCCCTGATACATTTACAATCTCTTAACACGCTCTTCACATAATCGCAGGTACTTTTCAGGTATTATGGAGGAGCCTATGGAACATTTGACTCGGCGTGAGGTACTGAAAGGACTCGGTACGGCGACTTTGGGCGCGGCGGCATGGCTGACCCTGCGCGGCACGATGGACGCCTCGCCCAACCCCGAGCGTAAGCGCGTGCTGCGTGTGGCGCACCTAACCGACATCCACGTCGCCCCAGAGGGAATCTCCGTGCGCGGGCTATTCAACTGTCTGCAGGCGGTTCACGAGACGCAGCCGCGCCCTGACCTGATTCTCACCGGCGGCGATGTGGTTTCCGATGTGTTCGCCCAGAACGAAGAGCGCGCCAAGACGCTGTTCGAACTCTGGATGCGCATCGTTAAAGAGCGATTTGAGATCCCTGTGCGCCACTGCATCGGCAACCACGATGTGTGGGGCTGGAACAAGGAGCGCAGCGGCTGCACCGGCAACGAGCCGAAGTTCGGCAAGAAATGGGTGATGGAACTTTATGGGCTGGAGAAGCCTTACTACAGCTTCGATCAGGCGGGCTGGAAGTTTCTGGTACTGGACGGCACGTCCCCGCACGGCAACGGCTACAAGGCGCGCTTAGACGACGAGCAGTTCGAGTGGCTGAAAAACGAACTGCAGCGCACGCCCGCCACGATGCCGATTCTGGTACTGTCGCATATGCCGATTGTGTCGGCGTGCGCACTATTCGACGGTGACAACGAAAAGTCGGGAGACTGGGTGATTCCGGGCGCGTGGGTGCATATTGATGCGCGCCGCATCGTGGAGCTGTTCCACCAGTACAAAAATGTGAAGCTCTGCATCAGCGGGCATATCCACCTGTTCGACCGCGTGGTGTACAACAATATCACTTACATTTGCGACGGCGCAGTAAGCGGGGGCTGGTGGCGTGGCAACTATCATCAGACGCCGCCCGGCTGGGGCTTGATTGACCTCTACGACGACGGCTCGTTCGAACACGAGTATCGCGGCTATCAGTTCCCCGTTTCGACTGCGGGCTAACGCAAGTTTCGTCGGCG
>CAYVKB010000114.1:0-4211 GCA_964451985.1 uncultured Fimbriimonadales bacterium
GCGTTGGGCGCGGCGGGAGCTGAAGAAACCGTTCATCGTGAGCGTGCATGATCCGGAGCCTCATCCCGGCACGCGGATTGGTGCGTTTATGCACCAGGTAGGCAAGCGTACATGGAGGCAAGCATCGCACATCCATATCTTCTCCAAGTGCTTTGTCCCCTTGATGAGGCACTTTGGGATTGACGCACAGCGGTTGTTTGTGATCCCACTCTGCACAGATGTGTCCAACTTTACACAGTATGCGCAGCCGAACATTCCACGCGAACCGCTCGCGCTCTTTTTTGGCAGATTAGAGGCGTACAAGGGAATTCCTGTACTGGTAGAGGCGGCGGAGCAACTCCGTGGCAAACTGCGCTTCGCGATCGCTGGACCGGGACAGTTGCCGTTGGCTCTCCGACAGCGCATCCAATCGCAGCCTGACCTTTTCGAACTACACAATCGGTTCCTCTCAGAGGCGGAAGTGGCGCAGTTGTTCCAGCGGGCGTCGGTGTGTGTGATGCCGTATGTGCAAGCGACGCAGTCGTCGGTGCCGTGGATTGCGGCAGCGTTCGGCGTGCCAGTGGTCGCCACTGCAACAGGGGGATTAGCCGAGCAGGTGCGTCAAATGCATGGACTGTTAGTACCACCGAATAACTCTCAGGTACTTGCGCAAGGAATATTGCAGGCGTTCGGACAACAAGCGAAGATGCCCTCAGAATGGAACCCCAGTATCGTGGCGGAGGGCTACTGGACGATGTATCAGTGCGTTTTCAGGGGGGGCTGTGGCTGATGAAGCGTATCCTGCACATCGTGGGCGATTCCAAGTACGGCGGTGGCTCTTACATTATTCTGCGCCTGGCACAAATGGCGAAGCAGCAGGGCTGGCAGCCTGCTGTATTGACCCTCGATCCTGTGTTCCAGCAGGTGCTGAGCGAGCGTCAGATTCCCGCTGTTCCGCTGGAATGCGTCTGGCGCGAGATTAATCTCCTGCGCGACTGGCAAGGCTACCGACGCCTGAGTGCATACCTCGCTCACGAACGCTACGATTTAGTACATACACATACGTCTAAGGGTGGTTTTGTCGGTCGCGCCGCCGCATGGCACGCTCGTACGCCCGCTGTTGTGCATACCGTGCATGGTTTTGCGTTCCATGAGCAGAGCAGTGTTTGGGCGATACGATTTTATGCAGGCTTAGAGCGCATCGCTGCCCGCTGGTGCCATCGCATCGTGACCGTTAGTGAGTATCACTTACACTGGGCGCTACAGTTAGGCATCGGAACGGCTCAGCAACTGCGCGCGATTCCCAACGGTATCGAGCCGCAGCGTGTCGCGCCTCAAATCGCACCTGACGCCCTGCGTCTGCAACTCCAGATTAGCCCTGATACCCGTGTAATCCTCGCCACAGGCAGATTGGCGCCTCAGAAGGGATTGGAGTATCTTATTCGAGCCGTACAGTTGCTTCAGTCTGCCGACCTGCCTCCGTTTATCGTATTGATTGCAGGGGATGGTCCGCTCCGCGAGACGCTGGAGCAGCAGGCATGCAAAGCAGGCGTTGCGGAGCGGGTGCGATTTCTTGGCTTCTGGAGAGCGATCGGCGACTTATTGGCAATCGCCGATATCGTCGCTTTACCCAGCCTGTGGGAAGGTTTATCCATCGCGTTGCTGGAAGCGATGGCGGCGGGCAAGCCGATTATTACCACCACCATCGGCAGCAACATCGAGGCGACGGACAACGGACGTGCAGCAAAGCTTATTCCACCCAAAGACCCGCATGCGCTCGCTGATACGCTGCGTGAGTGGCTTTTGCATCCTGAACAGGTGCGCCCCTACGCCGAAGCCGCCTACCAGCGCTTTATGGAACACTACACCGAAGAGCGCATGCTGGAACAGTATCGCCAGCTCTATTGCGAGTTGTTTTATGGAACCAATGCTACTGACCCTGCGCGCTGCAAGTGAGCGCGACCTGAACGCTGTCGTGCGCGTGCATCAGCAAGCGTTCAAAGGCTTCTTGATGACGCTGCTGGGACCGCGCTTCTTGCGAGGCTACTACCAGTGCGTACTGGAGTATGCACTGCCGATTTTTCTGACGGCGGAGCACGAAGGGCAGATAGTCGGCTTTGTGGCGGGGTTTGTGAACCCACCGCGCTTTTATAGACAACTGCGCCAGCGCAAGCTCTCCCTCGCCCTCGCTGCCGCGAGTTATTTGATCTGGCGTCCGCATCTGTGGCGACGCGCCCTCAACAGCCTGCGACGCGCTGAGAACCTCTCCAGTAGCGACGATGAACCCACACTCGCGGAGCTTGCTTCCATCGGCGTTTCACCTTTGGCGCAGGGCACGGGCGTGGGCAGACAGCTCGTTCAGGAATTCCTCCAGCAAGCGCGAAAGCAAGGTGTTCAGGAAGTTGTTCTCACCACCGATGCCCACAACAACGACGCCGTGAACGCCTTCTATCAGAGGCTAGGCTTTACCTGTACCCGACAGTTCTACCACACCCCTGAACGCCTAATGAACGAGTATCGGATTCGTTTGTAATAAGCCAAGTGCTACCTAAGCTGCGATTCCTCGCCTTCGGCTCAGAATGACAGAGCTGTTTACTATGCACTTGTCATTCCGAGCCGCAGGCGAGGAATCGCTGGCACTGAGTGTTGTAGGCGATAGCGTTTCTTCGGGGAAGGCTTTGCGCCCCCACAAAAGATTCGCCTATGCCTCGATGCCCTTCTCTTTTAGGTATTCGCGGTAGACCGCCACAGCCTGAGGCATGGTGCTGGTGAGTTGCATAATGCCGCTCACGCGCCCTTTGGGCTGGATTTTGCGCTGCGTGAACGCCATCATCGCGTTCTCCTGCCCGGTGTAGAGCTTGTGGAACAGGTCGGCGGTTAAAGTCAGGGCGGCTTCCTCTTCGCCTTCAGGCTTCTCGGCGAGCATCTCCAACTTGCCCCCGCGCGTATCAATCCAAAAATCCACATCAGGCTGCTTGATGTGAATCGCAATCAGCATATCGAGCTTTTGCCAGCCCTCGCGGATGACATCCACGCCACGCAGCCGCTCGATGAACTCCATCACAAACGCCTTCGCTTGCTCCGAATCGCGGTATGGGAACCCCATCGTTAGTCGCCTCCGCTGGGAGGATTCGGCAGGTGAGTGGAGTTTCCTGCAGAGCAGATGAGGAATTTGGGAAGTGAAGACCAGGTTGCGTCGGACGACAAGGTCGTGCGTCGTGGGCGGATAACCTACTGCTAACGCGCGCTTGTAAGATTGTAGTTGACATCGCCTTCCAGCTTTCGTGGCGCCCACACGCCCAACTCTTCCAATCGTTTCGCCAGCGTCGCCAGCGGCAAGCCCACCACATTGAAGTAGCACCCCTGTACTTTTTCAATCAGGAGCGCACCATATTCCTGAATGCCGTAGGCGCCCGCTTTGTCAAACGGCTCGCCGGTGGCGATGTACCAGCGAATCCAATCGTCGCTGAGCGGGCGAAAGGTCACGCGCGAGCGGGGGGCATCTTGCACGGTTTGCACGGTGCGCTTGCGCTGCCGTTTCAGTAGGCACAACGCAGTAATCACCGTATGCGTGCGCCCTGACAGCAGGCGCAGCATTTCGAGAGCCTCCTGCGTATCGGCGGGCTTGCCCAACACGCGCCCGTCGATGACCACCAGCGTATCGGCGGCGATAATCAGCGCGTCGTCATAGCACGGCGCGACCGCCTCTGCTTTGGCGCGGGCTAAACGCTTGCCCAGCAGAGCAGGTCGCGCCGAGTATTCGGGTAGATGTTCCTCAACTTGCGCAGGGTGAACTTCAAATGGCTCGCCGAACAGCCGCAGCAGCGATTGCCTGCGCGGCGACTGCGACGCCAACACCCAGCGCAGTGTCTCCATCGTTAGTCCACCACCGCTTCGAGGAAGCTGCGAATGTCTTCCTCGCTCATGTTCGGCTCGCCCGGCGAGACGTTGTTCAACTTGCCCTCCAGCATCCACCGCTCTAGCTGGTCGACAAGGTCGAACAAGTGGTCGAACGAGTCCACAATGAACAGCAGCGGCTGGTAGTGGTCAATCTCAAAGTACTGGTTGATCACCCACTCCAGTTGGATGGGGTAGCGTTGAACATCGGGTGATTCGATGGCGTGGGCGATTTCGCCGTAGGAGCTGAGCAGCCCGCTGCCGTACACGCGCAGTTCGCCGTTCTTGCCGCGCATCAGCCCGAACTCGATGGTGAACCAGAAGAATCGCGCCAG
>CAYVKB010000115.1:0-4048 GCA_964451985.1 uncultured Fimbriimonadales bacterium
TCGGCGGGGACGCCGACGCTACGCTGTGGGTGAGGCTCGTCGGCGAGGACGCCGACGCTACGCGGGGTGTGTTCGTCGGCGGGGACGCCGATGCTACGGATGGGGTGCGTTTCGTCGGCGGGACGCCGACGCTACGGTGGGGGTTGGTGGGTTTCGTCGGCGGGGACGCCGACGCTACGCGCATCTATTCACGTCAGCCGCCCCCCGCCGCTATCGCTACGGTGGAACCGCTTCCTCTATCGCTGTCCAAAGTATGGTCTTTTCGCGCACGTCGTGCGGAGTCGTGCTGTCGTTGTACAACTACAAGCCCAGTAGGGAAATAATCCCTGCGCACTGTAGCAGCCCCAAAATAGCATTCGGAGTTCCCATTAGCCTGTGGCTATCTGTTCAGGCGTAGTTGCGTACACGGCGGGATCGCCCTGATACCAGGCGATTGTGCCCACCACGCGCACCGCTTGCCCAGCGCGATAGAGTCGCTCTGGCGTGCCGCCGAACCGTTCCCAATCCTCCTTGCGGATAATCACCTTAAAGTGTCCCCGATGCGGATGGTGAAAGGCCAGCATCACTTGTTTGCGATTGTTGAACACATACTGCAGTACGCCTTCCACGGTTGTAGCGCAACCTGCCCACTCGCGCGCCTGCGTGTGTGGAATTGTCTCCGGCGCACGGCTCGGCGCGGGCTGCTGTCGAGCAGTCTCTGGAGTCCACACGCGCGATGCCGTCGGTTGACCATGCGTGAGCGCAATGATTGCCCCGTCGCAGCTGCGGAAATAGAGATTCCCGTTGCTCACTACGTGGCAAGCATACTCGCTCCAGTACTGGTCGTACACTGCGCCCTGCCCGTAGTAGATGTAGAAGCCGAAGTCGTACGGGCGTCCACCTTCAAGATTACTGGCGCAATAGTGTGAGGGCGTGTAGGGACAGCCTGTGTTATCCTGCGAGGTCACAATCGTCGCGAGGCGTTGCGAGGTGATTTTACTGGTGAAGCTGCCCCGTGCGTTGGAACGGTCCAAAATGCGTAGTGCGAGGCCTGCCTCCCAGTGTCCCCCAAACAGATAATCGCCCGCCATCGACACGTTAGGCTGCTCATCAGTTAGCAGGAACGGATTGCTACTGCCTGGCGGATAGTCGAACGCAATAAAGCGCACATAGCCCCCCAACAAGCCAGGCACGGTGGTATCGTCCAGCATCATCTCACCAAAGTGTGAATCCCAGCGCGCGTCGTAGACATGTGTGGCGCGGATAACTGTATACACCACCTCCTTACCGTTGGGGAAGCGCTTCACGACGGGCTGCGGTCCCATCGGCATATAGTCCCCGTCACCGTAGCCGCCGTGTCCCACATGGCAGATGAAGGGAGCGGAGCCGTCGTCCAGGCGTAGTGCGAACAACGCCTGATGTTGCGGGTTCTGCGTTAGGAACTGACGCAGGGCGGTGTTAGTCTGAGGCCAATCCACCCACAACCGTTCCCAGCCGAGGCGTGCCTTAATCAGCACAACACCCGCGTTCTCGGCAATCACGGGCCAGCCGTAGCGAAACTCCACAGGTTCACCCGGTGAATATCCGCCCGGCGTGGGCGTGCTGCGCCAGCGACGAGTGCCGACTGAACCGTCAATCCCGTGTACCGACAAATCGTCGCAGCCCACTACGACCAGATTGCGCGAGGCTGAGTACGCGGGCGGCGTAGCGACCGTGCTGCCCGTGTTGTACCGCCACACCTGGCGTAGGGTGGACTTGTTCACGCAGTAGACCGAGTTGCCCATCGAGAACCACACACGGTTGCCGAAAATCGCGGGCGGCAGAGGCAGCCCACTGCTCTGGTTACTGCTGAACACGCCGCGCACCGCGCCGGTTTTCGCATCCAGCCGATACAGGTTGCCGTTGGACGAGACGACGAACACCGATTGCGTATCGTGGTCATAGGCGGCGGTGGAGCGCACATCACCGATACCGCCCCTGCGCCAGAGCGTGCGCCCATTGACTTCGCTGAGCGCGTACACGCCGTCCACGCCCGCCACCACATACACGCGCCCACCACCCGTAACGGGCTGCACATTTTTGGGCAGCGAGCCGTTGGTAGTCACCTTCGCCACGCTGCCTTGGCTATCCACACCGTTCCAAATCCAGCGCAGTCGCCACGGCGGGGGTACAGTCTGGTTCGTGTAGCTTGTGCGTTGCGCATCGTGCGCATGTTGTGACCATTCTGCAAGTTTCGCTCTTGTAGGTGACGTCGCCTGTGTCATTTTAGCACCCCTGTCCGAAGTTGAAGAGTATCGTGAGTAAAATGGCATCGTCCACTGTACTGCGATAGTTCAGTGCGCCCAGCCATGTGAGGCTCTGCGCGATGCACCACGACACAGAAAATATGAACGCGAGGAGCAAAATGCTCCCTTTCCCAACGCCACCGTGAATTACCATAAATCTCTCCTGCGAACCACCGAACCTATTATAGCATGGTTTGTGAACCAGAAGAGAGTCATGATTTAGAGACTGATTAGGAATGTGCAGCGAAGGGTTCGAAGCAGGCTCTCCCAGCCAAACGCTCACGTGGAGGGCGAGGCTCCCGCCGAGCCGTCCATGATTTTTGGAGTGCTTTGACATTATAAAACAGAAGGCTCGGCGGGAGCCTCGCCCTCCGGATGGATGGTCGGGTATATCTTGCACGATTCGCGTTATGTAAAATAAAAGGCTCGGCGGGAGCCTCGCCCTCCAAATGGATGGTTGGGTATACCATGTAAGTTTTATGACCATCTATCTCTGGATTGTAGCGCAAGGTTTGCTGTTTCTCGTCTATGCCTACGCGCTCGCGACAACGCCCAGCGTGGAGTGGGGTGCGTGGCGTTGGCTGGGTACGCCGCTGATAGTGATGGGCGGGGTGATAGCGTTGCCTGCAGTACTGGCGCACGGACGCAAACTTACGCCGCTGCCGGAGCCGAATCCCACCCTTGGGCTTCAACAGACAGGCGTGTATACCTACATTCGCCACCCAATGTATACAGGGCTGCTGCTAATGGTGTTCGGACTGGCAGTCACCCTGCAGAAGCCGTGGGGTGTGGCAAGCGCACTTGCGCTCACGCTGTTTTTCAACCTCAAAGCCCGTGAGGAAGAACGGCGGTTGCTAAAGTGCTACCCTGAATATGCGGAATATCAGGCACGCACAGGAAGATTTCTGCCGCGATGGCTTTAAACCCCCAAAGATAGTCGTCCGATCCCCCAACTCGAAGGAAAGGCGCGCCACTCGTGGGCTTTCCTCAGGCGACTTCTGCAGAGCGAGCACGAAACAACCGATTCCCATCTTCCTCGATGATAGTAGACGCATGCTGAGGCTATGCTTTGCCTTGAATAGAACCTAATCGCCCTGAAATCGGTCTAAATTTGGCATGCGCAGGCAGCGAGATTGTGAATTTCGCACAGGGGTATGGAATATCATCGGTACGGGCGGCGAAATCTCAAGGAACGAGGTGATACGACGATGAGCCAAGGGAACTGGCAAAACCGCAAGCCTGTACGGCTGACAAAGCGCGAGATTGAGGTGCTGAGCTTGATTGCGCAGGGGCGCTCCTCGCAAGAGGTGGCTGATGCGTTGTTTGTGAGCAAGCGCACGGTGGACTTCCATCTGGCAAACATCTATGAGAAACTGAACGTGAACAACCGCGTGAAGGCGTTCCGACGGGCGGCGCAGATGGGGCTAATCCCGGTAGAAGCCTTCTTTGGCGAGGTTGCCGACTAACATACGGGGGACAGCCCATTAGAACTGCAGAGCGGGCGATATCGGCTCGCTCTGCAGTTGTACCAACTGAGGGTTCCAATTGCACCTATCGTCGGCGGGGACGCCGACGAATACATCTTCCCCCACCGTAGCGTCGGCGTCCCTGCCGACGAAACCCACCCCCACCGTAGCGTCGGCGTCCCGCCGACGAACTCACCTGCGTAGCGGCGGCGTCCCGCCGACGAACACACCCCGCGTAGCGTCGTCGGCGTCCCCGCCCACGAACACCCCCCCGTAGCGTCGGCGTCCCGCCGACGAACTCACCTGCGTAGCGGCGGC
>CAYVKB010000116.1:0-4013 GCA_964451985.1 uncultured Fimbriimonadales bacterium
AAAACGTGCTCAGGAGTCCCAGCCTGTGGAGGGCGAGGCTCCTGCCGAGCCGTCCATCATTCATTTTGCAACCCTTAGGACTATGAAACGGACGGCTCGGCAGGAGCCTCGCCCTCCAATGTGGTTTGGCTCGGGGGGAGCCTTGCCCTCCAGTAGGTTTGGCTCGGGGGGAGCCTTGCCCTCCAGTAGGTTTGGCTCGGCAGGAGCCTCGCCCTCCAGTGTGGGTCAGGAACCGTTACGACGCATCTTCACGCCTTATGGATGCAGTGTCCCGCGGCGTCGTGGAACGCCTCCATCAGCGATTCGACCAGCGTCGGGTGTGGATGGATTGTGTCCACCAGTTCGTCCAGCGTGGCTTCGAGTTTGATGGCAAGCACGGCTTCCTGTAGCAGGTCGCTGGCGTGTTGGCAGCAGATATGCACGCCCAGAATCTGTCCGTACTTGGCTTCGGCGACGACTTTAACCAAGCCCTCTTTCACGCCCGTCGCCATCGCGCGCCCCAGAATGCGCGGCGGGAACTTGCCGATCTTAACCTCGTAGCCCTGCTCACGCGCCTGCTGCTCGGTCAGCCCCACGCCTGCGACTTCAGGCACAGTGTAGACCACATTCGGTACGGCGCGATAGTCCATCGCGCGGTTCGCGCCAAAGCAGTTTTCGGCGGCGACGATGCCCTGCGCACTCGCTACATGCGCCAGCGGAGCAATTCCCGTGATGTCGCCAATCGCGTAGATATGCGGAATATTCGTGCGCATGTACTCGTCGACGGCGATAAACCGCTTGTTCATCTGCACGCCGACGGTTTCCAACCCGATGCCGTCCACATTCGGCTTGCGCCCCACGCCAATTAGCACTACCTGCACATCGATGGGCTGGATACCCTTAGGCGTCTCCACATGGCAACGCCATAGGTCGCCCACGCGCTCGGCGGATTTGAGCGTGCTGCTCGTGATGAACTGTATGCCCTGTCGCGAGAGGGCGCGCTCCGCCTCTTTGGCGACCTCCTCGTCCATCGTGGGCAGGATTTGAGGCATCATCTCCACGACCGTCACGTGGCTACCCAGCGCGTTGAACACGAAGCTGAACTCCACGCCGACTGCGCCCGCGCCCAGAATCAGCAGGCTGTCGGGCACGAATGGCGCGTTCACGGCATCGTCGCTCGTCCACACATTTTCGCCCTCCAAGCCAGGAATGTTAATCTTCATCACACTGGAGCCAGTGGCGAGAATAATATGCTTACCACGCACGAAATCTCTGCTGCCGTCGGCTTTGGTTACTTCAATCGTGTGGGCGTCGATGAGTTTTCCGGTACCTTCCACGCTTTGCACGCCGTTTTTCTTGAACAGCGTACCGATGCCCCCGCGCAGCGTCTGCACGATTTTCTCCTTGCGGGCTTGCATCTGGTTGAAATCGTAGTCCACGCCGCCTTCAATCAGGATGCCCATCTCTTGGGCATGCAGCACGTGCTGGTAGCGTTCAGCATGGGCAATCATCGCTTTGCTGGGAATACAGCCCCAATTGAGACATGTACCGCCTAAATATTCGCGCTCGATACAGATGACACTACCACCGTGTTCTTTGGCGAGCTGCCCGGCGCGAATAGCTGCTACATAACCGCCCGGACCCGCGCCTAATACGACTACATCCGCTTCGTAGGTTGCCATAGTTTGCCTCCTTAATACGCGAGAAGTATACCTGCTGCTGAGGTATAATCCCCGTCGTGGCTGTATCGGTGGAGACGGTGGAGCGTTGCTTGCAGCTGATGACGCGCTATCAGTTGCAGGAGCTGGAAATTGCTATAGGCGAGACGCGCATTCACATCGAGCGTGCGGAGCAGCCTGTTGCGCCTGCTGTCGCGGTGGTGCAGCCGACTGAGCCTGTTTCCGCCGAGACGCCGAACTGGATCCCCATCGAGTCGCCGATGACGGGGATGTTCTATCGCGGTCCATCGCCCAGTGAGCCGCCTTATGTGGAAGAAGGCGATTTGGTCTACGAGGGGCAAACGATAGGCTTGGTGGAGGCGATGAAGGTTTTCAACGAAATTCCCGCGCCGATGACGGGCGTGGTGCGGCGCATCGTGGCGCAGAACGCGAGCCTTGTCCAACAGGGCGAGGTTCTGATGCTGCTGGAGCCGCCAGAATGAGTAAAACACTCCGACTTTCAATTCTCGGTGCGGGCACGGTGGGCGGAGGCGTACTGACCCTGCTGTACGAGAATGCCGACCTGCTGGCAGCGCAAACGGGCAAGCGGTTCGAAGTGCGCCATGTGCTGGTGCGCGACCCGAGCAAGCCTCGCGCCCTCGCCATACCTCCCAAACTACTCACCAACGACCCACAACGCGCTGTGTGCGACCCGAAAGTGCATATCGTACTGGAGCTGATGGGCGGACTGGAGCCAGCCCGTTCCCTGATTCGCAACGCCCTGCAAGCGGGCAAGCACGTGATTACCGCGAACAAACTCGTGATGGCGGTTTCCGGCGACGAGTTGATACGCTTGGCGCAGCAGCAGGGTGTTCGGTTGCTGTACGAGGCGAGCGTAGCAGGCAGCCTGCCGATTCTGAATGTGTTGCGAGGTGCGCTGGCGGGCAACCGCATCACGCGCGTGGTGGGCATCGTGAACAGCACCACGAACTTCATCCTGCGCGAGATGGAGCGCGCCCTCGACACCGGCGAACCCGCCGAGACCGCCTACGAGACCGCCCTGCACAAGGCGCAGGCACTCGGCTACGCCGAAGCCGACCCCAGCAGCGATGTGGAGGGCTACGACGCGCAGTACAAAACTGCGATTTTGGCGCGGTTGGCATTTTTGCAGTATGTGCCAGTGGAGAGCGTGTATCGCGAGGGCATCACGCACCTCAGCGGGCGCGATTTGCTTTGGGCGGGGCGGCTGAACATGGGGCTCAAGCTGCTGAGCATCTCCGAGCGGCTGCCCGACGGCAGGCTGTGCGCCCGCGTGCATCCAACGCTCATCCCGCGCGAGTGCCCACTGCAAGCCGTGCGTGGCGCATTCAACGGCGTGTGGCTACACGGCAACGGCTTCCACGAGATGTCGCTACACGGTTTCGGGGCGGGCGCGCGCGCCACTGCCAGCGCGGTTGTCGGCGACCTGATTGAAGTCGCCCGCCATCCCAAGCCGCAGCGCTTCGAAGACCCCTCACTTCGCGCGGGCGAGACCGCGCCCATCGAAGCCCTGACGATGCGCTACTTCATTCGGCTTGTCGCGCCCAACGAGACCGCCTTGCGCACCCTGCGCGAGCCGCTGCTCACCCTCGGCGCGGAGTTCCACCCGTCAGAACCGCTGGAAAACGGCGTGGAACAGGTCGCCCTCACGCCACCGCTGAACGAAGGCGAGTTCCAAACACACCTTGCCCGCCTGCGGGAGCAAGAGGATGGCATAGTGCAGGTGATTCGTCTCCTCTGAAAAGGGCAACAACGGTACGCGCAAAACCGAAGTGCTAGCACTGCTCCACTGAGCAAGCACCGACCAATCGGGGGCGGAAGATTTTGCCCTTACCCCCAGTCCCTCTCTCGCGGGAGGGAGAGCAGGGACAGCGATACAACCTCCAAGTTGCCGATTTTTCTAACCTCACCCCCCTGCCTCCCTCTCCGCGTGCGAAGCGCGGGAACGCTCAGCAGCGCACGCTCGGCTTCCCCTCTCCTCCACAGCGAGACAGGCAGCCTGCCTCAGCACCCCCTCTCCCTAAACAGAGGGAACTGGGAGGCGAGGGGCAAAGCCACACACCGTCATCGGGTATACTGTTTTCAGGAGGCTGACGATGCAACCCACAGCAGCAGTAGAGGTCGAGGTGGCTGTGCCTTGCGTGGAAGGGCAACACCCTATTCGCCTGCGTATCGTGAGTTGGGAGCGGTGGGAGGTGGCGTACACTCCCTGCGAGGATTTGTTGGGGTCGTTTAGCTTGATGGTGCCCTGCAGCCACTATGTGCGCGAGAGCCGCGATGCGCTGAAGGGGGAGGTTGTGCGGCAGTTGGCGCGGGCGGGCGCGTCTGCGATGCCTG
>CAYVKB010000117.1:0-3964 GCA_964451985.1 uncultured Fimbriimonadales bacterium
TGGAACGCATCGTGAAAGTGCTGGACGGCTACCTCAAGTTCAGCACGGTGAAAGAGTATGTGTCCATGCGGGAGCAGGTGATGGTCGAATGACATTTAGTGAAGCACATACTACATCTTGTGGTGGTGAGGTTTTGCAAAATCTCACCACTTGAACTCGCCTTGCGCCCCTAAGTTTTGCAACACCAACACCCCAATTTTGCAAAACCTCCCCCTACTCCTGCTCAGCACCCCGCACAGTTTTGCAAAATTCCCATAGAACTACATGCGGGATCGAGAACATACCCTCGCCCCACCGTTGGGGCGATTGCGCAAGCGCGTGCAGCCGCCGTGCACTACCTGATTAGCCTCAGCTGCGCCGATGCGCCTTCACAGTTTCTCCTGATTACCCCCGCACCGTGCGCGAGCGGTTGCCTGTGATTCCAATCCCGTTACTATCGGTGAAGGCGCAACGGCACTAAGGCTGCATCGACGCGCCCTATGCGGTTGGGAACCCAAACCACAGACAACTGCCCCCATCACTAATACCCGAGCACACCTTTGCCCACTCTGTTCAGGTACAATATTGCTCGGAGGCATCCTATGAATACGCCAGCAGAGCTGCGCTACACACGAAGCGATGAATGGCTGCGCATCGAAGGCGAGATTGCGACCATCGGCATCACGGACTACGCCCAGTCCGAGTTGGGCGACATCGTGTTTCTGGAACTCCCCGAACCCGGACGCTACCTGCAAACCGACGAGACCTTCGGCGTAATCGAATCCGTAAAAGCTGCATCTGACCTGTACGCCCCCGTCGAGGGCGAAGTGGTTGAAGTCAACGAATCGCTCCAAGCCGCGCTGGAGACGATTAACCAAGACCCCTATGGCAAGGGCTGGATGATTAAAATCCGCATGAAAGACCCCAGCCAAGCCGATGGATTAATGAGCGCGGAAGAGTATAAAAACTATCGTCAAATCTGAGGTTCTCAAATGCGCTATATTCCGCACACTGAGCAAGATATTCAGCAGATGCTGGAGGCGATTGGCGTCGCCTCGATCCGCGAGCTGTTTCAGGACATCCCCAACGACCTATATCTTGAGGGCGGGCTGCCTGTGCCCGCAGGTCTGGACGAACACGCGCTGCTCAAACGCCTGAGCCAACTCGCCGCGAAAAACGCCGACAGCACGCGCTATATTAGTTTTCTGGGCGCAGGCGCGTATGACCATTTCATCCCCGCCACAGTGGGCGCGATTATCAGTCGGGGCGAGTTCCTCAGCGCGTACACACCCTACCAGCCCGAAGCGAGTCAGGGGCTGCTACAGAGTATCTTCGAGTTTCAGACGATGGTCTGCGAGCTAACGGGCATGGATGTGGCGAACGCCTCGATGTACGACGCCTCCACTGCGCTTGCCGAATCCGCGCTGATGGCGTGCAACATCACAGGGCGTTCCAAAGTGCTGGTGTCGCAGGGTGTGCACCCACACTATCGGCAGGTGCTGCGCACGTACCTGTGGACGAACAGCCGCGAGCTGGTCGAAATCCCCACGCGCGAGGGTGTCACGGACACGGATGCACTTACAGCTGCCGTCGGTGATGAAACCGCTTGCGCAATTCTGCAGTACCCTAACTTCTTCGGCTTGATTGAACCGCTTGCCCCGATTGCTGAGACGGCGCATCAGGTGGGCGCGCTGGCGATTGCGTGCGTCGACCCGATTGCGCTGGGCGTGCTGAAACCGCCGGGCGAGTACGATTACGACATCGTGGTCGGCGAGGGACAGGGGCTGGGCAACGCGATGGGCTTCGGCGGACCGATGCTGGGGTTATTCGCGTGCAAGCAGGAGCATCTACGGCGTATTCCGGGACGCATCGTGGGGCAGACCACCGACTCCGAAGAGAGGCGCGGCTTCGTGATGACCCTGCGCACGCGCGAGCAGGACATCCGCCGTGAGAAAGCCACCTCTAACATCTGTACCAACGAGGCGCTGTGCGCGTTAGCCAGCACGGTGTTTATGGCGTCGTTGGGCAAAAGCGGCTTCCGCGAGCTTTCGGAAACCTGTACACAGAAAGCCCACTACGCCGCGCATCTGCTCACCCAGATTCCGAGCGTGCACCTAAAGTACCCCAACACTCCGTTCTATAAAGAGTTCGTACTAGAATTGCCGCGCCCCGCACAGGAAGTGTGTGAAGCCCTGTTACAACGCAACATTATCGCAGGCTTGCCCCTCAGCGAGTACGGCTCCAGCATGGAGCGCGACTTGCTGGTGTGCGTCACCGAAATCCGTACTCGCGAGGAGATTGAGGCGTTTGCGACGGCGTTAACAGAGACGCTGAGTTAGGTATACTATGCTTCACCGCGGGGGGAGCTGCGAACGCGGCTGAGACCTTGCTCAGGCGAGGGACCCCTTGAACCTGATCCGGGTAATACCGGCGGAGGGAACGCGGCGAGCAACGCTTGCTGTCGCCCTCAATCGCTGCCTCCACCCCGTGAGCTTAATCAGGGAGGCATTTCATGACCAGAATCGTAACACAGATGCACTACGCGCGTGCGGGCGTTATTACAGACGCAATCCGCCACTGCGCTGAACAAGAACAGGTTGACCCCGAGTTGATTCGAGAGGAGGTGGCGCGTGGACGGGCGATTATCCCCGCTAATATCCATCACACCAGTCTTAGCCCTATCGTCATCGGCAAACGGTTCCGAACGAAGGTGAACGCGAACATCGGGAGCTCCGCACTGGACGCACGGATCGAGAACGAGCTGGAAAAGCTTCATACGGCTCTGCGTTGGGGTGCAGATACTGTGATGGATCTCTCCACCGCAGGCGACTTGGATGCTATCCGCGTTGCAATCATCCAGCACTCGCCCGTGCCTATTGGAACCGTTCCCGTGTACCAACTACTTACCGAAGCGCGTACTGTGGAAGACATCCGAGAAAGCGACTTTCTGGATATTGTAGAACATCAGGCGCAGCAGGGCGTGGACTACATGACGATTCACGCGGGTGTGTTGCGTAGCTTCATTCCACTCACCGAGAAACGCCTTACAGGTATCGTAAGTCGTGGTGGCGCGATTATGGCGGAGTGGTGTCTGGTGCACCATCGCGAGAATCCCTACTACACGCATTTTGACAAACTGCTCGACATCTGCCAACGATACGATGTGACCATTAGTCTGGGTGATGGCTTGCGTCCGGGTTCCATCGCCGATGCGAACGATGAAGCGCAGTTGGCTGAGCTGCGCGTTTTGGGGCAACTGACCAAACGCGCCTGGACGAAGGATGTACAGGTGATGGTCGAGGGTCCCGGGCACATTCCGATACACTTGCTCGAGGAGAATGTGCGGTTGCAGCAGGAGTGGTGCGACGAGGCACCGTTCTACACTCTGGGACCTTTGGTAACCGACATCGCGCCAGGCTATGACCATATCACCTCTGCGATTGGCGCGGCGATTGTTGCTTGGCACGGCACTGCGCTGCTATGCTACGTCACTCCGAAGGAGCATCTGGGCTTGCCGAATGCAGAGGAGGTGAAGCAAGGGCTGATTGCCTATCGCATCGCAGCGCACGCCGCCGATATTGCAAAGGGTATCCCCGGTGCGCGCGACCGCGACGACGCGCTTTCCAAAGCCCGCTTCGAGTTCGATTGGAATCGACAGTTCGAACTGGCAATAGACCCGGACACTGCCCGTGCGCTACACGATGAAACTATGCCAAAAGAGGCACACAAGTTCGCGCCCTTCTGTAGTATGTGCGGTCCGCGCTTCTGTCCGATGGCAACCACACAGCGTCTGCGCGAGCTGAGCCTACAGTCTGAAAACAAAGTGTAGGCGGTGTATCCTCCAAAACACACCCCTTACCTGCGCCGACGGTCTCTCTCGGCGCAGGGAATACAATGCTTAAGACCTTTGGGCACAAACGTGTCGCACTTGTAATGTGTGTTCCCTCTGGCGGTCTGCTTTGCTGGTGAGCTTTGTGCAATCGGT
>CAYVKB010000118.1:0-3836 GCA_964451985.1 uncultured Fimbriimonadales bacterium
CGTCCCCGCCGACGAAACCAACCCCAACCGTAGCATCGGCGTCCCCGCCGACGAACCCAACCCCAACCGTAGCGTCGGCGTCCCCGCCGACGAACCCAACCCCAACCGTAGCGTCGGCGTCTCGCCGACGAAACCAACCCCAACCGTAGCGTCGGCGTCCCCGCAGACGAATACACGACACCTGCTTAGCCAGCTGGTATTATCAATTCCTCCCTATGAAAAATGCACTATAATGAATGCACAGAGAAGTGGAGATTCCATGCTTGCTCGAGATGAAAACAACTGTCATTCCGACCGAAGCGAGGAGTCAGAACCTTTCGGGGTTAGTAGGTTCAAGACAACCTAACAGGCACGCCTCGCTCCGCCAAATACTGTTTCAGCGCGCTGATACGATACACACCGTCATGCACAATCGAGGCGACCAGCGCGGCGGCAGCGTGGGCTTCGATGAGCGCATCGTATAGGTGTTCGGGCTTCCCCGCGCCACCTGAAGCAATCACCGGCACAGGCACGGCGTCCGCCACCAGGCGCGTGAGTGTGAGTTCGTAGCCGACTTGTGAGCCATCTCTGTCCATGCTGGTCAGCAGGATCTCGCCTGCACCGAGTTGCACCACGCGCCGCGCCCAGTCGACGGCGTTCAAGCCGGTGGGCGTGCGCCCGCCGTGTGTATATACTTCGTAAAACTCGCCGCTCCAGCGTGCGTCGATGGCGACCACCACGCACTGGCTGCCGAACTGCTCGGCGGCTTCGGTAATCAGCGTGGGGTTCTCAACGGCGACGGTGTTCAGGCTTACCTTGTCCGCACCAGCGTGCAGGATGGCACGGATGTCGTCAATCGTGCGGATACCGCCCCCCACGGTGAAGGGGATGAACACCTGCTCCGCTACGTGCGCGGCAAGTTCGAACACGGGGGCGCGCCGCTCGTGACTCGCCGTGATGTCCAAAAAGACTAGCTCGTCTGCCCCTTCGCGATCGTACAGGCTTGCCAGTTCCACGGGGTCGCCTGCATCGCGCAGCCCTACGAACTGCACGCCCTTCACCACGCGCCCGTTCTTAATGTCCAAACAGGGGATGATGCGGCGGGTCTCAGCAGACGCCATTTCAGGACTCCTCGTTCGAGCGTCGCCACTGCACGGCGATAATCGGCGTTTCGGCGGGCGCGGCAGGCGCGGGCTTCTCGACGGCTTTGGCGCGGGCAGGCTTGCCGCGTCGTCCGCGCGTGCGGCGTCGGCTGCGCCGCCCTGAGACGACTGGCTCAGTAGACTCTGCTTCAGGTGCAAGCACGTCGTTCGTCTCCAGCAGTTCGAACGGCGACTCCTCTAAGGCGATTGTCTCCAGCACAGGCTCTTCCCAATCAGGTTCGGGTGTCGGCTCGGCGGATTCTGTCGTCGGTTCCGGCTCCTCAGGCGTCTCGATAAGTTCAAAGTAAGGCGTCAGCTCAATCGGCTCGCCCTGCAGGAGTTTCAGCATCTGCTCGTGGGGCACAGTCAGCAGTAGGCGGCTCTCGCCCTCCTGCAGGTACAGTGTATGCTCCATTACGCTCTCGGCAACGAGTTCACCTTCGGCGGTGTCGTACACGCTGAGAGGCATCGGGAACTGTAGCGTACGCGCCCCGCCCTTGCGCGCATGCACATGCAGCCACGGATAGCGCACCTGCACGAGATCGTTTCTGTCCAGCCAGATGTGACCACCCGCCCAGCGCACCAGTGCACGCACTAGTTCGGGTGTGAGGCGTCGTTCGCCTATAAAGACCGCTTTCCAAGTTGTGTGGTCGCATACGGCAAGCGAGGGCAGCCCTGTGTCGATATACTCGCCGATAGTGTCGCATCCTTCAGCGATGGCGTAGAAGGACGGCTCCCACGGTTCGGGTGCGCCGAGTTTGTCCACGCCGAGGAACCGCGCCAGCGGATGCGCTTTGTTCACGATTTGCGTGCCCTGCATGCTCGCCCACGGCTGGCGGGCGATGGCGACTCCGAGCGTCTCACGTGCACTGGCAAGCGCGTCGCGATGCCCGTGAAACAGCGTGCTGGCGTACAGCCAAATCAGCACGCGCCCGTTACGCTGCAGGCGTTTGCGAATCGCTTCGTGCGCCGCGCGGGACATCCGCCAGGCGTTCAGGAAAATCACCACGCGGCTGGGTGGGAATTCAGGGCGCACAATGTCTTCCAGCAAGTAGAAGCCCACCGACGCGCCACTGCGCAACACCGCCTCGCGCGCCTGCACTACCATCTGCTCAATCAGGGGCGAACCTGTCCGTACATAGCGCGTGCTTTCGGGGTCGACAATCACCGCCACTTCGGGCGGGGTTTGAGAGGTGCGCGTGCGCTGGCTCCACAGCGTCGCAGCGTTGCGGGCGGCGTTCCATGCGTCGGGATCCGCCAGCCAACCCTCGCCCCACAAGTCCATCCACATCTCGCCGTGCGCAAGCGTCAATGATTGCGCCAGTGAGCGCGTGTGTACCTGCCGCACTGCCTGCACCGTATGCAACGGCGGGTTGTAGTCATCGTCGGGTGTCGCCTCCGCTTGCGCAGAACCTAAATGATGTCCTGTCGATGGGTCGGTCAGGCGCGCTGCTCTGCCGAATGGCGTGCGGTAATCTTCCTCCGCAATAAACAGTTTGCCGTGTAAGTTCACGGAGTCAACAGGCGTGGGTAGTGCACCGAGTTCACCTGGCAGGCGACTCGCGTAGCTCAGCGGCGCGGACAGGATGTCGATATGCCTCGATTGCAAAATCTGGTTTAGTGCGAAGTGCCCTGCATAGGGATGTTTCCACTCCAGCACGTAGCCATACGGTACGCCGACCAGTGCGCGCTCCTGACTAGCTTCTTTGACCGCCTGCGCCAGCCCCAGAATGCGCCGCGCCGTAATGTCCGACAGGAATCGATGGTAGTCAATCCACCGCCCCTCGCGCCGCGGGTGGTAGAAATGTTGAATGCGTCCGTGGGGCATCGTGGGTTGGAACGGGGGCAGCGTCGCCGTGCTGAAGTTCACCTCGCCGTTGAACCAGCACGCACGCAGTACCACAATGTCGTTCTTATATTGCCGACGCAGCCAATCGCGGAACTCCTGCAACGCCGCCTCGCTGATATCGTAGCCGCCCGACTCCGACAAGAACCACTCACCGTAGTCCAGATGATAACCCAGCGTCGCACCGCCCTCGTCTTGCTGTTCCACCAGATTTACCAGCGCGACCAGCTGGTCTTTGACGACCTGCCACCAACGGTTGGCACTCACCGAGGGACCGCCTGTGGAACCGTCGGCGAAGCGGATTACGGCTTCGGGGTATTCAGTCTGCCAGCGGCTCGTCGGCGCAAAGGTGATACGCCATAGGAAGTGCGCATCGGGGTCTGTCTCACGAGCGAGCGCAGTCCAATATCGAATCTGGTCAAATGCTTCTATCGCGCCCGTTCCACGCACAGGAAGCGTGATGAGCAATGAGTAGAGATGCACGCCCGCTTCGGCGGCGAGCTGCATTTGCTGTTGCACGCGCACAGCGGCTTTGGGCGAGTGAGGGTTCCCAAAAAAGAAGTGTGGTGCGAACATCCGCTCGCCAAACAAAATCGTGGGCACGCCGTTTTGGAACCGCACGCGCGCCAGTGGATGGCGTATTGGCGGGCGTGTAGAAGTTTCTTCGGGTGCCGGCGGCTTTTCAGGCTTTGGCTTCTCCAAAACGGTGGGCGATTCGTCGGTCTTGCGCCTGCGCGATGAGCGAGTCTTTTTGGTAGTGGCTTCCGCACCGTCGGCAGGTGTCGTCTGCGCCTCACCGGTGGTGGTCTCTGGTACCGCTTTTTTGCGGCGGCGCGTGCGTTTGGGTTTGGCGGTTTCAGGAGTTGGCT
>CAYVKB010000119.1:0-3821 GCA_964451985.1 uncultured Fimbriimonadales bacterium
TGTAGGGATAAACAGTTCCCACGCGCCGTTGGTGAGATGGAGGCAGGGCTGCCAGTCTGCATAGTTAGTATGAGTGAGTGACCACACGCCGTATCACCTCCACCACTCGTTCAAGATCTGCCTCAGTTGTGCCTGAGCCTGACGGCAGACACAGGCCACACTGGAATAGCGATTCTGCTACTGCACCACCCACAACTTCACACCCTTGAAACACAGGCTGTAAATGCAGGGGTTTCCATACGGGGCGCGACTCAATGTTCTCCGCTTCCAGCGCAAGGCGCACGATTTCAGGCGTGACGCCTGTTTCGTGCGCGTCAAGTAGCATAATGGAGAGCCAGCGCGTGCATCGTCCCCACGGCGCTTCGGGCATAAACGATACACCCGGCAAACCGCCCAGCTGCTGGCGGTACTGCTCGAAAATCCAGCGGCGTTTCTGCACTCGCTCCTCCAGTGTGCGCAGCTGCGCCCTCCCAATTGCCGCCAGCAGGTTGCTGAGACGATAGTTGTAGCCGATTTCGGCATGTTCATAGTGGGGGAACGGTTCGCGCGCTTGTGTAGCGAGCTTGCGGGCGTGCTGAATTAGCCGTTCCTCGTGCGAGACTAACATCCCGCCGCCTGAGGTAGTGATAATCTTATTACCGTTGAAGGAAAAGACACCCATCAAGCCGAACACGCCGGGAGATTTGCCGTGATAGGTTGCGCCCAGCGCCTCAGCAGCGTCCTCTATCAGAGCAATCTCATATTCTTGGCACAGGCGCAGGATGGGCGCAATATCAGCGGACTGCCCATATAGGTGCACCAAAACAACAGCTTTGGGCAACTTGCCCTGTTGGGCGCGCCTCTGTAGCCACTCCGCTAATAGGCTCGGATCCATATTCCACGAGACGCGCTCGCTGTCGATAAACACGGGCTGCGCGCCCAGATACACCACTGGGAATGCACTGGCGGCGAAAGTGAGCGTGGAGACAACTACCTCGTCGCCTGCTTGAACGCCCGCCTCAATCAGCGCAAGGTGAATGGCGGCTGTACCAGAACTCAGTGCGAGGGCATAAGGCGCACCTACGACCTCCGCGAATTCGTGCTCAAAAGCGTCCACTTGGGGTCCTAGCGGAGCGATCCACCCAGACTGTAGGGCTTCTGACAGCAGCTCTGCCTCGTTGCCCATCAGGTGTGGCGGAGAGAGATAAAGGCGCGGTTTAGTCACTGTTCAGCCTCCGTATTACCCGGGCAGGAACACCTGCCACCACCACCCCTTTCGGCACATCATCCACCACCACTGCACCTGCTCCGACTATGCTCCACGCTCCGATTCTGCGGTTAGGCAACACGACACACCCAACGCCCAACAGTGTCCCTTCGCCAACCTTCACGCCACCTGCCAGTCGTGCGCCGGGGGAAATGTGGACAAAATCGTCAATCTCGCAATCATGGTCTATAGAAGCCGAAGTGTTGACGATACAGTGTCTGCCGATTTTTGCCTCAGGTTGTACAACGACACCTGCGTTCAGAAGCGTGCCCTCACCAACCTGCACGGAGGCGTCAGCCCAGCTGTGCGGATGGATAAGCGTTGCCCAGACGAGACACTGAAGCTGCGTTGCGATGCGTTTGCGTGCCTGATTGTCCCCGATGGCGATGAATCCCAAACATTCAAGCTGCTCTACCTGCTGTACCTCCCCGCGAACAGGCACACCTAGAAGTAAAGAACCCCATTTTGCGGGGTTATCATCATAAATAGCCTGTACAGAGTAGCCTGACGCATGCGCTGTGCTAATCACCACCTTCGCATGCCCGCCTGCACCCAGCACGATCAGAGATTTACTCATGGGTTGTGCCTCGAAACTCTGGCATAGTCGCATGCCCTTCCGCGCTGATGCCCTCACGCATTAGCACAATCCGCAGCGTACACCAGAGAATCTTCATATCCAGCCACAAGCTCCAGTTGTCTACATACCACACATCTAACTGGAACTTCTCTTCCCAGCTGAGCGCATTGCGCCCGTGAATTTGCGCCCAGCCGGTGATGCCGGGTTTGACCTCGTGGCGACGTGCCTGTTCTGGAGTATACCTAGTGAGGTATTTCATCAGCAATGGGCGCGGACCTACAAGGCTCATATCACCCTTGAGCACATTGAACAGCTCAGGCAGCTCGTCGAGGCTGGTTGCGCGGAGCCACCTACCGAACGTCGTGAGTCGTTCGCTGTCGGGTAGCAGGTTGCCATCAGCATCGCGGGCATCGGTCATCGTGCGGAACTTGTACATCACAAACGGCTTGCCATGCAAACCAGGACGCACCTGACGAAACAGGATCGGGCTTCCCAACTTACGCCACACCAGCAGTACCAGCGTCAGCATCAGGGGCGACAGAACAATCAGGAACAACCCCGATACAACGATGTCGATACCGCGTTTGACCCAGAGCACACGCATACGATGCTGTTTTTAGACCTTCTGTGATTTTCGGCATTCGCGGGTGTTTTCCTGTAATGCAGGCAAAATGCCCAACACATGGAGCATCTTCTGGTTGACCTTACGCACATCGAACCGCTCCTCTGCCAACTGACGACTTGCCTGCCCCATCGTGGCAATCAGCTCAGGCTGCTGGATAAACCTCTCCATCGCTCGTACCAGCGCGTCCACATCGCGTGGAGGCACTAAAAAGCCGTTCGTGCCATCAAGCACTGTTTCGCGGCAGCCGGGAGCATCGGTGGTAATCACAGGGCGCGCCATCGCCATCGCTTCCTGCGTGCTACGCGGCACACCCTCGCGATACGACGGCAGCACATAGACGCTGGTCTGCGCGAAGTAGGGGCGCACATCGGGTACATGCCCGAACCATTCCAGGATGCCTTCTTGCGCCCACTGGCGCACTGTGGCTTCGGGCAGCGCGCCGGGGTTCGTGTCCACCTTGCCCAGCAAGAGAAAGCGCGTTTCTGGATATCGCTGTTTGATTGCGCGCGCCGCCTCGGCGAACTCCACGACGCCCTTCTCGCGCAGCAGACGCGCAGCAAGCGTGAAAGTAATCGGATGAAGTACGGGTGGTGTATACTGCCACTCGCCTAAATCAACGCCGCTGCCACCCAGCAGAATTGTCTTTGTGTGTGACACAATGCGACCCCGAATGAACTCGTCTAAGTCGTCAGGATTGAAAAACAGCACCGAGTGCGCGAACCTCAGTGCAGTGCGATACAAGTTTTTCACAACAGTACGCAATAGCTTCACTCGGAGCGAGGATGTCGTTTCTGTAAAAGTATAGCCCAACCCCGCTATGAGAGCGACACGACGCGGTACTCGCGCCATCCAAGCGGCGAGCGTCCCGTAGATAACTGGCTTGATAGTGTATGCCAACACAATATCGGGCTTCCAACGGCGTAGCAGACGCCAGAGCTGCCACATGGTGCGAAGATCGCTCAGTGGATTGATGCCCGTTCGCTCCAACGAGTAATCTACAGGGGTTGCGCCCAAGGCAGCCACGGCGGCGCGGGTCTCCACGTCATAATCAGGCGCGAGCACATGCACCGAGCAACTGTGGCGCAAGAGGTCCTCTATCAGCGCGCCGCGAAAGCTCACGATACTCGGTGCGTACGGAGAAATTATTGCGACACGCTTCATGTCCCGTCGCGCCGCAGCAGATTTTTTCGCTCCAGCAGCTCCAGATACAGTTGTTCCCATCGGTCGACTATCCGCTCCATTTCGAAGTTCTTCACGATGTGCTGGCGTCCTGATTGCCCCATCGCGAGGCGCTCTGGTTCAGGCAGGTTCATCAGTCGTAGCATCGCATCGGCAAGCGCGTCAGGGTTGCGCGGGGGGACAAGATAGCCTGT
>CAYVKB010000120.1:0-3532 GCA_964451985.1 uncultured Fimbriimonadales bacterium
CATAACGGCGTGGCTGCACGACTTACAAGTGTCCTGCTAAGGCGAAGGCGGGGGGTTTCCACGCAGTTAATAGTAACTATTGTATTCTGTATTATGAAATAACTCCCAAGAGACTAATATAAACATAATTCATTGCCTCGTGCTCACAGATTGACCCCTGGATTTAATTTGCTCTTAACAAATATTAATAGTTCCTTAACTCCGAAAGGAATAGAATATATTTGCAAAATACGGAGGTGCCGCATGTTCAAACGCAATGGCTTTACGCTGATTGAGCTGCTGGTCGTAATCGCTATTATCGCGATACTTGCCGCGATACTTTTCCCCGTGTTTGCTCAGGCGCGTGAGAAGGCGCGTCAGACAACCTGTCTATCTAACGGCAAGCAGATAGGGCTTGCGACGATGATGTATGTGAACGACTACGACGAGATGTTCCCGTTTCAGCAGTGGCGCGACTGGGGCGACGCTCAGGTGCCCGGACGCCGCCGCGCGTGGACGATGGACATCGCTCCGTATGTGAAGGCGGGTCAGTATGGCACGAGCGGCCACGGCGCGGCGCGTGGCGTAGGCGGCATTTTTGTCTGCCCGTCGCACCCTGATCCGAAACAGGTGTTCCATTATGGCGTGCATGAGTCGCTGTTCCGTGGCTGCTGGTGGGGATCGCCGGGTGAGATTCAGCCCTGCAACGACCCATCGGCATCGTTAGCGCAGATTGACCGCCCGTCTGAAATCGCGATGGTGTTGGAGAAAGGGCGCGCGGACTTTCAGGATGTGCAGCCCGATGGAACATCCAACTCGTGGCCTTTCTTTATGAGCGCGGGGCATGTGTGGGCGTGGGAGAACACCGCCGCTGGATGGCCTAACGGTCCTGCAAACCGCAATGCCACGGGCTTCTCGTATCCTAACCCCGACCGCGACTGGGCGCCGCGCACTTGGGACGGTCGTTGGCCCCACTCGGCGGTAATGCCCCGCTTCCGCCACAACAATACGACCACTACCGTGTTCACTGACGGTCACGCGAAGGCTATGAACAAGGGACGGCTGAACTGGGTGGACCATATTTTCGTGCAGGGGCTGAACTCGTGGGGTTCGGCTCGCTAATCCCTGCTGCATAGGAGCAAAGCGCGGCGGCATTTCTGCTGCCGCGCTACTTTCAACTAATGATACTGATTCAAAACCACAATTTCCAACTAAACAACGTGCTAAGCTAGACTGAGCGATTCATTTAAGTGCCTCCGCCACCTCATCGCGCACAGGCAGCGGCTCCAGCAACATCTCTTTGGTGGCGATGAACGACTCGCGCGTGTAGTCGGCGAGTTCGTAGTCCTCGCGCAGTACGATGGCTCCGGTTGGGCAGGCGTCTTGGCAATAGCCACAGTAGATACAGCGCAACAAGTTAATCTCATAGCGCTTGGCGTACCGCTCGCCAGGCGAGTAGCGTTCCTCGTCGGTGTTGTCGGCGGCTTCCACGTAGATACAGCGTACAGGGCATGCACCCGCACATAGCGAGCAGCCGATGCACCGCTCCAAGCCGTTCTCATAGCGCAGCAGCACATGCTTCCAGCGCGTGCGAGGGAACTGCTCCTTGCGCTGCTCGGGATACGAGACCGTATCCTTCGGCTCCAGAAAGTGGCGCATCGTGATTTTCATACCCTTGCTGATGGGCTTGAGCACATCGCGGACGATATTCATAGTTGGTTCACCTCTTAATGTAATAAGCGTCCAGTTATCGTGATTTTTCTGGAATCGCTTGAACCCCGTCGCCCTGTTCAATCGCGGGCGTTTCTGTGCGCGGTTTGAGTTCCATCAGCATGCCCAGCCGCTGCGTACGGATTTTCTGCTGGAGTTTAATCAGCGCGTAAATCAGCGCGTCGGGCGAGGGCGGACAACCGGGCACATACACATCTACCGGCACAATCTGGTCGACGCCCTGCACAATCGCGTAGTTGTTGAAGATTCCACCGCATGAGGCGCACGCGCCCATCGACACTACCCACTTCGGCGCGGGCATCTGGTCATAAATCTGCCGTAGTACGGGCGCCATTTTTTTACTCACGCGCCCTGCTACAATCATCAAATCTGCCTGGCGCGGCGAGGCACGGAACACTTCCATTCCGAACCGCGCAAGGTCGAACCGAGACGCCGCCGACGACATCATCTCGATTGCGCAGCACGCCAGTCCAAACGTTAGTGGGAAGATACTGTTGCGCCGCGCCCAGTTCACCACCTCGTCGAGGCGCGTCACTAACACATTCCCCCCCACCTCCATGTTCGGAATCGCGGGAGTAGACGAATCACGCAGCACAATCTCCTGAACGCGCGTATCCATAGTTGCCACCCAGTAGATTGTACCCGATTTCACAAAAGTAGGTACACTTCTGCCATGCTTCAAGCTTGGCTCTCTGCGCCGCGCGCATTGACGCTCCGCGAATCGCCAATTCCCGAACCTGCAGCGGGCGAGGTGGTCGTGCGCGTGCGCCTTGCGCTCACCTGCGGCACAGATTTAAAGACCTATCGGCGCGGGCACGCGAAGTTGCCGTTCGGTTTGTTCGGGCACGAAGGCACGGGCGAGATTGTCGCCGTTGGCGCCGGTGTAGAGCACCTGCAGGTGGGGCAGCGAGTCACATGGATGCCCACTGCGCCCTGCAGGGAGTGCTTCACTTGTCGGCGCGGGCGATACAACCTGTGTCGGAACCTGTTTGATAGCGTGGTGTTGGGCAGCTATGCGGCATATCTGAAAATCAACGCGCGTGTGACGAGCGTGCATGTGTTCCCGCTGGAGGAGCTGAGCGACCTGCGTGGGGCGTTCGTGGAGCCGCTCGCGTGTGTGCTGCATGCGTGGCGGATGCTGGAGCCGCTGCCGGGCAAAACGGTGGCGATTCTGGGCGCGGGCGCGATGGCGTATCTGCATCTGATGGAGGCGAAGGCGCGCGGATGCCACGCGATTGTCGTCGCGCGACGCCCCGAACGGCTGGAGTTAGCACGCGCACTCGGCGCAGACGAGACGCTGGGGTTCGACCAGCTCCACACCCTGCGCGAGCGCACCGACGGCGGCGCGGATATCGTGATTGAAGCCACAGGCGCGAAGGCGGTCTGGGAACTCGCACCCGAACTCGCCGCGCCCGGCGGCAAAGTGCTGCTCTACAGCGGGCTGGCGAAGGGCGAGACCGTGCAGGTGCTCGCCGAACGCTGGCATTACGACGAGCTGACCATCTTGGGCAGCTTCCACTTCACCACGCAGGACGCCCTGAACGCCCTGCAACGCCTGCGCCAGCAAGAGTTCGCCGTCGAACGCCTAATCACCGACACGCGCCCCCTGAGCGAACTCGTGCAGGTGTTCGAAGCGTTAGACCGCGGCGAGGGAATCAAGTACGCGATTGTGCCTTGAGGAAGTATTCAGGAATGCAACTCGCGGGTGTCGCCTGTAGAACCCCACCAGTAAGACCCATACTTGAAGAGGCAGTACCCGCTAAGCCATGCTGGAGTTCGAGATGCAGATGTTCGGATGCGACCATGCCGATGTGGGCGCGCT
>CAYVKB010000121.1:0-3492 GCA_964451985.1 uncultured Fimbriimonadales bacterium
TGGCGGCTCCCGTGGCGGCATGGGCGGCGGTGGTGGCGGCTCGGGCGGACCGCCCGGCGGTGGACGGTAAAATTAAGCAACGAGACAAATCACACTGTCCATTCCAGATGGAGAAATCCCATGAGCATCTTAGAAAATTTCCTAACAGCAATCGACAGTCTGCGCGCGAACAAGATGCGCACGATGCTGACCATGCTGGGCGTGATTATCGGCGTGGCGGCGGTGATTACGATGATAGGCATCGCGCAGGGAGCGCGCCAAGCCACCTTAGAACAGGTGCAACGGCTTGGCGCGAATGTGCTCACGGTGCGCCCTGGACAGGCACGGCGCGGGGGGGCGTTTCTCGGCTTCGGCAGCGTGCAGAGCCTCAAACTCGAAGACGGCGACGCCATCATGAAATCCTGCAGCGAGACCGTCGCCCGCGTGTCGCCCGAAGTGTGGACAACGCAGCAGGTGAAATACCTCAACCGCAACATGCGCACCAGCATCTCGGGTGTCACTCCCGAACTGCAGCCTATTCGCAACTTCGTACTGGAAGAAGGTCGATTCATCGCGGAGCACGACATGGAGGCAATGGCGCGCGTGGCAGTGATTGGGCACACCGTCTGGCAGGAGCTGTTTCAGGGCGGGGCGTGCATGGGCAAGACCATCCGCATCGGCGGGCAAAGCTACGAGGTGATTGGGCGCATCGCTTACAAGGGCGACACAGGCTTCCGTAGCCTGGACGACCGCGTGTATGTCCCGCTGCCGACCGCCATGCGCCGCCTGATGGGGCAACGTCACTTAGACGCGATTAATATCCAAGCGCGCTACTCCGAACGGATGAGCGAGACCCAGACCTGCGTGGAAGAAGCCCTCGCCCGTGCGCACAAAATCCCGCCCGACGGCGACTTGGACTTCCGCGTGTTCAATCAAGGCGACTTCGTGGAGACGGTGGAAGCGACCGCACAAACCTTCACCTTCCTGCTGGGCGGCGTCGCACTGGTGTCGCTGATTGTGGGCGGGATTGGCATTATGAACATCATGCTGGTCTCTGTGACCGAGCGCACACGCGAGATAGGCTTGCGCAAGGCGATTGGCGCAACGAAATTCAACATCATGCTCCAGTTCCTAATTGAGTCGGTAGTGGTGAGCGTGCTGGGCGGTTTAATTGGCATCGGGCTGGGCTACTGGGCTGCTAATTCAATCAGCACACAGGCGAACTGGAAAGTGTTGATTCCCACCGAAGGTGTGGTGCTCGCGTTCGGCTTCGCGGCGTTTATTGGGGTCTTCTTCGGGCTGTATCCCGCTTGGCGTGCAGCGCAACTGCAGCCGATTGAGGCACTCAGGTACGAATAATTCCAAGCAGAACAAGTGTTGTGAAATCATTGGCATCCCCCTACAACTTCACGACACTTGGAACCCCAATTAATACATCGAGACACGAAAAAACGAGGGCGCAGAATATTCTCCGCGCCCTCTGTTTTTATACTTCGCGTCCTTTGTGTTCCGTTCGAACCTCAGCACCCCGTGCCAAACGCGAACAGCACTTCCAGCAGGTCAGCGTCGTCGACGATATTGTCGCAGTTCGCGTCGCCGCCACCGCTGCCGTCTGAGCCAAAGTTGAACAGCACAGTCAGCAGGTCGGCGTCATCCACGCATCCGTTACCGTCGAGGTCGGGGGTGGGCGTGCAGCTTGGCGGAGCTGCCCAGAACGCCATCATCGCGCCCAGCGGTGTGGGGCACGTGTTGAAGTTGTAGGCGAAACACTCCGTTGCAGGGTCATGCTGACCATCCGTCGGAGAGTCGTCATCCCACTGGATGGGACCTTGCTGGCTTGGGTTGCCTGCCTTAGTACCCCACAGCAGCGGCTGGCATGCGCCCGGATACAGCGTGGGTGGGGAGAGGCTGGAGAGGTAAAGACCGATATAGCCACCACTGCCATCCTGCGGCAACTGCAGGTGCAGAGTGGGGTCTGTAATACACAAAGTGGCAAAATAGACGCCAGTTGCGAGATTGCCAAAGTTGAACGCCACTCCGTCGTAAATGGTGTTAGCTGCGGGACCCGCACAAGTGGCGTCGAAATCCTCAGTGGTAAAGATTGCCATGATGAAGTTCACGCCGCCGGGGTTGGTGTTCGCCCACACGGGCGCAATCGCGTTTGCCTTCTTGCCCTCTGTGCCGGGGAACATCTGCTGAATATCATTCACCCAGAACGGGTTGTGATAGGTTGCGCCGAACCACCAGCGACTAGCGCCCAAGTTGCAGCTTGCGCCATACTTGGTGTTCTCACCGATGGTGAGCGTTCCGTCTGCGAACTCCACGTTGTCGAAGGCAATAGAGCCGTTATCGTTGCACGGCGAGGGCGGGAACCCGCCTGCTGGGAAAAAGTCGGAGCTGACATACGGAACCCATGGACTAACCTGCACGACTTGCCCGTTGATTAGCTTCACACGCGCTATCTCGATAGGCGTCGCCTTCTGAATTGGACCGGTGTACAGTTCGAGTTGCGGCTTCTGCTTATCGCCAGCAAACGCAAATGAGGCGCTCAGGATTGCGCCTGCCACGACTAAAGTCATCGATCGATGTATCATCATAAGCCTCCTTTCGCAGGCAGAAAGCGAGGAACGCCAAAGTTGCCTAACGTCTCCTTAATGCCTGCCATCCTATTATACATCATTTTTTGCGGAATGTTCGGTAGTCTGCGTGGGATTGCGGGTGAAAATTCGGGAGATTGCAGCGACTCCTTGCTGTGCTTGAAGAACAGGTTTTCCTCGCGGTCGTTCTTGAGCAAATCAGTTGAGAGATTATAGCAGTCGGGGTTCAGGTGTCGCAATTTTTACTCTTGCTCCCTCCCGATTTTTGAACCTCACCCTCCAGCCTCCTCTCCGTTTACCGAGAGGAACTGTTGCATTACGCTTCCTCAATTAGGTATACATATGTCTACTTCTCAGTCCTAAAGGATGGAGACGGCGCCATGCAGACCCATGAGACCGAGTTCTGGATTGCCTCAGAGCGCAACGGTGAGTACCCATTCACGCGCGAAGATTCGTTCGAGCGTAAGTTGCGCCGGCATCGGAAGTTGCACGCAACTTTGGGCGAGCCGTTAGACGCGCAAAAACAGGCGATTGCCCACTTAGAGCGCGTGGAGATGGAGTGCCTGCTGGATCGGGCAGAGCTGACCCCGCGTCAACGTTATGTGTGCGAGCAGTACCTGAACGGCTTGACCCTGCGCGAGATTGGCAAACAGATGGGCGTCTCCAAGCAGGCGGCGGCGAAGACGCTCAAGTTTGCGCTGATTAAGCTCAAGCGAGCGTGGCGCAACAACCCCTTCCACGGGCTGGCGGAGGTCTATCGACGTGAAACCCGACGCTGTAGCGGTCGGCGATAGCGATGACTGCGATGATGTTGTATCTCGTCGGCGGGGACGCCGACGCTACGGATGAGGGATGTGTTCGTCGGCGGGGACGCCGACGCTACGAGTGGGGTGTGTTCGTCGGCGGGACGCCGACG
>CAYVKB010000122.1:0-3481 GCA_964451985.1 uncultured Fimbriimonadales bacterium
ATGGAACCCAGTCCCTTCAGCGCGATTCTATCGCAACTGTTTTGGCTGGTGTTTATCTTTCTGGCGATTATGCCAATGATACGCCAGCGGATGCTAGAGTCGGCGAGGCTAAGCCTGATTCGCCAAATCGAGAAAAGACGCGGCAGCCGCGTGATTGTGTTGATTCATCGGCAGGAAGCGCTTGCCTTGTTCGGCGTGCCCCTATTTCGGTTTATCAGCATCGAGGACTCAGAAGAGGTGCTGCGTGCCATCCGCATGACGCCCCCCGATATGCCTATTGACATTATCCTGCACACTCCGGGGGGGTTAGTGTTGGCGAGTCAGCAGATTGCGTGCGCCCTGTGCGACCACCCCGCGAAAGTGACAGCGTTCGTGCCCCACTATGCAATGTCGGGCGGTACACTAATTGCCTTAGCCGCTGACGAAATTGTGATGGACAAGCACGCGGTACTGGGACCAGTTGACCCGCAGGTCGGGCAGTACCCTGCCGCGTCGGTGCTAAAAGTGGTGGAGCAGAAGCCGATTAGCGAGGTGGACGACCAGACGCTGATTCTCGCGGATGTGTCGCGCAAGGCGTTGCAGCAAGCGTTGACGCTGGTGAAAGAGGTGCTGATGAGCAACGGCATGGACGAGGCGCAGGCACACGCCTTAGCTGACCACCTGACACAGGGCTACTACACGCACGATTATCCGATTTCAGCGTCGATGTTGCGTACTATGGGCGTGCGCGTAAGCACAGACTTGCCGCCTGAGATTTACCAGCTAATGGCGCTTTACCCGCAGCCTGCGCAGCGCAGCTCGGGCGTGGAGTACGTGCCCGTACCATATCACCCAGAGACGCCCGCTCAGCCTCCACGCGCCCCTGCCACGCGCAGAGGGAACTCTACGTTGAAGAACTAACTATCCCCTCGGGTGCGCCTTCTTGTACACTTCCATAAGGCGGTCGAGGCTGACCTGAGTGTAAATCTGGGTGGTACTGATGTCCTCGTGTCCGAGCAGTTCCTGCACAGCACGCAGGTCTGCCCCACCGTTCAGCAGGTGCACAGCGAACGAGTGGCGCAGCGTATGCGGCGAGATGTTTTTCTCGATTCCTGCGCAGGCGGCGTAGTATTTGATTTTATTCCAGAAGGCGATACGGCTGAGGGCGTCGCCGCGTTCGTTCAGAAACAACATCGCGTTGGGGCGTTTGGGGTTGGCGAGCTTGGGGCGGGCGTCGCTGAGGTAGCGTTGCAGCCAATACACAGTGGGGTCGGGTAAGGGCAGCCAGCGTTCGCGTCCGCGCTTACCCTCCACGCGCACCAGCCGCTCCGACAAGTTCAACTGTTCCAGCAGCAGGCTCAGCAGCTCGGAGACGCGCATGCCTGTGGTGTACATCGTCTCCAGCATCGTACGGTCGCGCAGTCCGTGGGGGGTGCCCAATGGGGGCTGCAGCAGCAGGCGGCGCAACTCGTGTGGGGTCAGTGTCGCGGGCAGGGCGCGATGCACTTTCGGCGCAGACAAAGCGTCGGGCGGCTCGGAATCCAGCACGCCGCGCCGATAGAGATGCTTTAGGAACGCTCGCGCCGCACTCAGCTTCCGCGCGATGCTCGACTCGCTCATCGACCGACGGCGCAGGTAGTGAATGAAGCCCTCCCACAGCGACGAGTCCCACTCGTGCGGGTCGATGCGCTCAGCGCGTTTGAGGTACTCGCAGAACTGCCTCAAGTCGACTGCATAGGCGTTCAGCGTGTGCGGCGAGACCTGCCGCTCCCGCGCTAAATAATCCAGAAACGCGTCGATGTAGGCGTCCATTTAGCCTGCTTCGCCTTCCACCTCGCCGACCTTCAGTTGTAGCTCGCTGCGCTTCTCGATGCGCTCGATTTTACCGTCGCGAATCCACACGATGCGGTCGGAGATGTCGAGCATTTTTAAGTCGTGCGTAGCGGAGATAATCGTCACGCCGCGCTCCTTGTTGAGGCGTCGCAGCAGCTCAATAATCTCTTTGCCCGTTTTGAGGTCGAGGTTGCCTGTCGGCTCGTCGGCGAGGATAATAGATGGGTTATTTGCAAGCGAGCGGGCAATCGCAACGCGCTGCTGCTGCCCGCCCGAAAGCTCGGTGGGCTTGTGGTGCAGACGTCCGCCCAAGCCCACAAGGGTCAGCAGCTCCACGCCGCGCTCACGCGCCTCGTCGGCGTTCACACCCGCGAAAGTCATCGGCAAAGTCACATTCTCCAGCGCGGTCATCACAGGAATCAGGTTGAAGGTCTGGAAGATGTAGCCGATTCGGTGGCAGCGGATGAACGCGAGTTCCTGTGGGTCGAGCTGCGCCATGTCCACATCGTCGATAAATACGGAGCCAGCGGTAGGTTTGTCCAGCCCACCAATCATGTTAAACAGCGTGCTTTTGCCCGACCCTGAGGGCCCCATAATCGAGAGGTACTCGCCGCGATAGATATCGAGGTTCACGCCATCAAGCGCGCGTACGGTCAGTTTGCCCATCTGGTACTCTTTGACCACATCGCGCACGCGCACGACGAACTCGGTTGCCGCGCCTTCGCTGGCGGGTTGCTGAACAGTCGTCTGTGTTTGCGCCATCACGGGGGTATAGATTCGCCCCGCCGCGATGTTTTCCTGCAAGCGTTGTAGGAATTGAGGCGTTCCTGCCGAATTAGGCTTGCGATGCTACTGCCTATTCGCGACCATAATCCGCCGCAGCGGTTCCCGTATGTCACGCTGGGGCTGATTGCAGTGAATGTGATTGTGTTCATCCTGCAGTTGCTGGATGAACGGATTACCTACGTGTACGCTGCCATCCCCGCCGAGATTACGGGAGCGGATGTGAATCCCTTGCTGCGCATGCGCCTGGAGATGCAACACGGCATCCGCGCCGAGCCGATTGTGAACCCGTGGCTGACGATTGTTACCAGCATGTTTTTGCACGGGGGCTATCTGCACATCATCGGCAACATGTGGTCGCTGTGGATTTTCGGCAATAACGTAGAGGACGCGCTGGGGCACTTTCAGTATCTGCTGTTGTATCTGTTTTGGGGCGTTGTGGCAGCGTTTTCACACATACTCTTCAATTGGGCGTCGCCGATTCCTGTGGTGGGCGCGAGCGGCGCGATTGCGGGCGTGATGGGCGCGTACTTATTACTCTTCCCGCACGCGCGGTTGGACTGCGTGCTGTTGTTTGTCATCATCACCTTCGTGGAAGTGCCCGCAATTTTCTTCCTGATTTTCTGGTTCGTCTCGCAATTTCTGGTGTACAGTCCGGGCGTGGCGTATCTGGCACACATCGGAGGCTTCGTGGCGGGCTTTGTCACAATCAAGGCACTGGGCGGTCCCAACCGCATTCTCTATGGGCGTCGCAGACGATATTACTAAGACGAACCCCCCGTAGCGTCGGCGTCCCGCCGACGAACACCCCTCACCCGTAGCGTCGGCGTCCCCGCCGACGAAACCCCCGTAGCGTCCGCGTCCCGCCGACGAACACCCCTCACTC
>CAYVKB010000123.1:0-2827 GCA_964451985.1 uncultured Fimbriimonadales bacterium
GGACGCCGACGCTACGGGGATTGGTTTCGTCGGCGAGGACGCCGACGCTACAGGAGGTGAGGTCGTCGGCGGGGAGTCGGATCTCGCTTGCAGTCTCGGGAAAATCGGTTTCGGCTCGTGTAGAATGTGCCCTGCGGGGATGGCGTTCATCACGACAGCATCGTTCCAGCAAGGTACGGCGTCGAGGTTCAGTTGTTGGGAGATAGCGCGGGCGACTTGGGGCATCACAGGTTCAGTTAGCCCGCTTAAGAGGCGCACCGCGATGAGTCCAGCATACAGCACCTGCCCCGCCCGCTCGGTGTTACCCTGCTTCATTAGCGTCCAAGGGGCTTGCTCGTCGTAGTAACGGTTCACCGCACCGATAATCTGCCACGCCTCACGCAGTCCGCGCGGGAAGTCTACCGCTTCGAACGCTTCAGTAACTTGCGATGCTTGCTGTGCGAAAAGATCGGCAAGAGCGGCGTCCAGTCGTGCGCCGTCGGGCACGCGCCCCTCAAAGTAGCGGTGCATCATCGACAGCGTGCGGTGTAGCAAGTTGCCCAAGTCGTTCGCCAAATCGCCGTTGTAGCGCGCCTCAAAGCCCTCCAAGCTGAACTCGGCGTCGGCATCGGTCGGCATCTCACGCAGCATGTAGTAGCGGAAGGCATCAATCGCGTAAGGCAGCTCGCAGCCGGACGCCTGCGCCAACGCCTCTGCCACCTCCAGCGGCGCGTACACATTCCCCAGCGATTTAGACATCTTCTGCTTGTTCACAATCCACCAGCCGTGCCCGTACAGGCGTTCAGGCAGGGGCAAGTCCAGTGCCATCAGCATCGCGGGCCAGATTGTGGCGTGGAAACGGGGCAGGATGTCCTTGCCCATTAATTGCAACTCGGGAGGCCAAGTGTCTACATATGCCTCCCCGCGCTCCAGCCAGCCCGTAGCGGTCAGGTAGTTCAGCAATGCGTCGAACCACACATAGACCACGCCGCTCTCGGGGTCGTCAGGCACAGGCACGCCCCAATCGGAGCCCGTGCGCGAGACTGCGATATCCTGTAAGCCCTCGTTGATGAAGCCCAGCGTCTCGTTGCGGCGCACTTCAGGCTGAATGAACTGCGGATTCGCCTGAATATGCTCACGCAAGCGCGATTCGTAGGCGGAGAGGCGGAAATAATAGCACGGCTCATCGCGCCACTCCAGCGGCTTGCCGCAGTCGGGGCAGGTTTTTGACTCGTCAATCTTGCTGCTGGCAAAGAAAGTCTCGCACGAAATACAGTACCAGCCTTGATAGCTGCCTTTGTAGATGTCACCCTGCTCGCGCAGGCGGCGGAACACTTCCGTCACGACGCGTTTATGGCGTTCCTCAGTAGTGCGGATAAAGATGTCGTACTCTATATGTAGGGCGCGCCAGGTGCGCTCGAACACCTCCGCCATTTCGTCCACGAACTGTTGTGTGGGTACGCCGCGCTCCTGCGCCACGCGATGCACTTTCGGGGCGTTCTCGTCCGTGCCTGTGAGGAAATAGACCTCACGCCCGCGCTGCTTCTGGAATCGGGCGCAGGCATCGGCAACGATGGTGGTCAGCGCGGTGCCGATATGCGGTGCGCTGTTCACATAGTAAATCGGCGTCGTGATGTAGTAGCGTTTCATAGCAAGTTCGGGGATAAGTGTACCTGAAGCCGATGGCTTACGCCATTACTCCCTGCGCCGCGAGATAACCGTTCAGGATAGAGAACTTGAACCCATGCCCTGAGCATGCACTCACCAGCCACACACGCGGCTCATTCGGTAGCGATTGCAGAATGAACTTCTCTTCAGGGACGTTGGTGTAGAGGCAGGTCATGCTGGAAAGAACGGTCTCGGCAACACCCTTCAAGCGTCGTACGATGCACTTTCTCAGGGGCGCAAGGTCAGTGTCGTTTACGGGCGGTGTGGGCATGTCGGGGTCTCGCGGCTCACCCAGCCGATGCCACGCGATTTTCACGCCCGCCTGCCTGCCATCGTGGGGGAAGCCGTAGAAATGGCGCGTGGCTTCAATCCACACGGGCAGGTGTTGCGGCTCGTAGTACGCCTGCACGTCTGGGTGCAACGCGAAGTAGGCGTAGGTCTGGCGCGTTACGGTTAGGGGCAAGCGCAGCTGGGGCAGTAGCTTCGGTAGCCACGCGCCTGCCGTCAGAATCACGCGGTCGTAGCGTTCGCGGATGCCTTGCTCAGCCTCCAATACGATACCTTCGGGCAACGCCTCGATGCGCACAATCCGCGTATTCGGCTGGAGGGTCGCACCGTGCGCTTGTGCAAGACGCAGGTTCGCCGCGACACATGCGTTTGCACGCAGGAAGCCACCTTCGCTTTGGAATAGGGCGCGCTCATTGGACTGCAAGCGCAGCGCGGGGAAACGCGCCGTTGCGACTGCAGGCTCAAGCCACTCGTACTCCACCTCTTCCGTACGCAGGGCTTGGGCAATCGCGTTCAGTTCGGGGTCTGCAGCGTCGCCCAACCACAACACGCCGCAGGAGACTATCAGTTCCTCACCCGCTTCAGCCTGCAGTTCCTGCCAAAGTTCGTACGCGCGGCGCATTAGGCGGGTGTAGTACGGGTCGGCGTAGGTAAGTCGATAGATGCGGCTCTCGCCGTGCGAGCTGCCACGCATGTGCCCTGTCGTAAACTGCTCATAGCCGACGGCATCGCAGCCCTGCTTCGCCAAAAAGCGCAACGCCGCGCTGCCCACTGCGCCTAAACCAACGACAGCGACTCGCACGATAAATTACTCCCCTTTAGATTATACCAATCGGCGTTTGGATGTCGTTTGTCGTCGGCGGGGACGCCGACGCTACGGCGGGTGAGTTCG
>CAYVKB010000124.1:0-2710 GCA_964451985.1 uncultured Fimbriimonadales bacterium
GTCATTCCGAGCGAAGCGAGGAATCGGCAGTCTGAAAGCGAAGTGTTTTCTGGCGCGCTTTGCGAAGCTTCAGAAAGACAAACCTACTCACGGAGGACAAAACGATGCGAAACATCCTCATGCTGTGCGGATTAGGAGTGGTACTACTCAGCGGCTGCGGCGGCGACGCCAGCCCCAAACCGCCTCAGGAGGCAAGACAACCCGTGCAAATCACCAACGAAACGCAAACCGCGAGCCTGAAGTTCGCGCTGAACATGCTCAACCAGCTCGACGATCCCGACAAGGGCGATAACCTGTGCTTCTCCCCGCTATCTCTCTCAATTGCGCTGGGCATGACTCTTAACGGTGCACAAGGCGAGACCTTCGATGCAATTGCCCAAACGCTGGGCTATGAACAGACACACCTTGCCCTTTTCAATCAGCAAGCGAGTCAACTTGCACGCCTATTCAAGGGTGCTAATCAGGAGGTTACTATCCACGCCGCCAACGGGCTATGGGTACAGCGCGGGTTCGAACTCAAGCCCGACTTCCTGCGTGCGCTGCTGATCCACTACGAATCGCGCGTGGAAACGGTCGACTTTGCCCAGCCCGACGCCGCTGCCGAGCATATCAACCGTTGGGTCGCCGAGCAAACGAAAGAGATGATTGACAAACTCTTCGAGGCAAACGCTTTCGACTCGCAAACACGCCTCGCGCTGGTGAACACGCTTTACTTTGAAGGCAAGTGGCAGACTCCGTTCCCAAAAGAGGCGACTGAGGATGCTCCGTTTTACTTGGAAGACGGTAAGACGAAGCAGGTTCCGATGATGCGTCTTTCCAAACGCCTGCCCTATCTTAAGGGCGAAGGATTCGAAGCCGTTGCGCTGCCCTATGGCGAGGGCAACTACCAGTTCTATCTGTTCTTACCCGAAAAAGGGCGTAAGGTCGCTCAACTGCGTGAGCAGTTCACACCCGAAAACTGGACAAAGTGGATGACCGAGTTTCGCACGATAGAGGGCGACCTGCAAATGCCGCGTTTCAAAATCGAGGGGCAATACAACCTCCAGCCGCCGCTAAGCGCGCTGGGGATGGCAATCGCTTTCGACCCCGACCACGCCGATTTCAGCGGTATTGCCGATGTGTCGTCCAACCGCCTGTTCATTCAGAAAGCGATTCAGAAAGCGGTTGTGGAGGTGGATGAGGAAGGCACGAAAGCCGCTGCTGCCACAGGAATCACCGTCGGGGTCACCTCCGCGCCCTTGCCCAGCGAGCGGTTCAACCTGATTGCCGACCGCCCCTTCTTGTTCGCAATTGTGCATCAGCCGACGGGAACCGTACTGTTTATGGGGATTGTGCGGAATCCGTAAGTCGCGCTATGGGTGTCTGCCCGCCATAGACCTG
The DNA here is from genome assembly GCA_964451985.1 of uncultured Fimbriimonadales bacterium. Classification (GTDB taxonomy): domain Bacteria; phylum Armatimonadota; class Fimbriimonadia; order Fimbriimonadales; family GBS-DC; genus GBS-DC. Next base: position 1,381 of record CAYVKB010000124.1, read on the forward strand.
CGCACCCGTGCGTGTGAGGATTTCCACCGCACGGGTGAAAATCAGCAGATCAACCTGGCTGCCACGCTCGATAAACGAAATCTTCTGCGCGGGCTGCACACACTGCCCCTCTTGTACATAGGTCGTGATTTTGTTCACGAACTTGTCGGCGATTTCCACCATCGCGAGGCGCACGCGTGGGTTCTCAATGAACACCGTCTGCCGCTCGTTTTCCAGATGGTAGCGTTTGCCCAGCAGGTCGACGGCGCGACGCAACCACGCCATGCTCACATACTCCCACAAGTCGACCATCGGCAGGTTCGCGCGGGCGGGCGTGTAGACGATTTTGTGCACCTCGCCCGCAATCGGCGCGTAGTTGTAATGCACATCGAGCGGACTCATGTAGATACCAATCAGCCAACCTTCGGGCGATGCACCGCCCCACTCTGCGCGGGTAATCTCGGTGATGGGTATCGGGCGTCCTAACTTCTCGGCGAAGACAGTCCCATCCGCGTTGACGGGGCGAATGTAGACCACCTTCCCATCGCAAGGGGAGAGAATGAGGTTTGGGTCAGGCGGCGGCAGGCGCAGCGGATCGCGATAGAACCAGACCTTCCGCAGGAACCAGTTCGCACCGGCGACCGCAGCGCCCGCGCCTAAAGTCCACTTCAACCAGGTGGGAATGCGCATCCAACTTAGTTGGTATCCGCCTGCGCAGGTTTGCCCTGCAGTGCGGAGATTTGCTCCGCTTTCTTCGCGTAGGTCTCAGGGTCTTTCAGGAACTTGTTCTTGCAGCCGTTGCAACAGGTGTAGTACACCTTGTCGTTGTAGGTGAAGCGCACAGCTTCCTCCACTTTCAGTTCCTCGCCTGAGATGGGGCAGATGAGCTTGTTGGCAGGCGCAGCAGCGGTTTGCACGGTTCCTGCAGGCTTGTCCGCGCAGCAGCCGCCTGCCTGCTGAGCCGTTGCCTTATCACCCGCGCAGCAGGACGAGCCTTCCGCTTTCTCTGTGCTGCAACACGACTTCTCAGCAGGTTTCGTGGTGGCGGTGTTGCTCACCGTGCGCGTATTGGAGGTCTGCTTCACATACTTCTGGGGGTTCTTGCGGAACTCTGCTAAACAGCTCTGACAACTGAAGTAGTAGGTCTTGCCCTGATAAACGGTTCGGGGCGCGTTCTTGGTGTTAGTAATCACCTTGCCCGAGACAGGACAGCGTACCTGCTGTTGCTTGGCATTTGCCTGCCGGGTCTGCTGCGTGTTGCTCGACTTATTCGTTTGCACAAACGCGATGGAGCTAATCGTAAAGCTCATCGCGAAAACTGCGATTGCCAATCCGAAGTTACGCATAGGTT
>CAYVKB010000125.1:0-2551 GCA_964451985.1 uncultured Fimbriimonadales bacterium
GCGGGGGGAACCGGTTGGGAAGGAGGAGGATTCTTGCGCAAAAGGCAGGAGTTTTGCGACCCTTCTCGAATACAACAATCACGATGACTGAGCAAGCCCTGCGTGAGGAGTTGCGACGGTATGACGATTCGACCGCTCTTGCATTCTGGCGGTCGTTGGGGTATAACACCCTGCCCCAGCTACTGCCCGCCCCTGAGTTCGAGGAACTTACCCCAAACGCAAGCGAGCCACTGCAGGAGGCGTACCTGCTGTATGACTACGACGGTATCCTGCGAATCTACCACCTGAACCTGCGCGAATCTAAACGCAGTAAGCTGCGCCGCATGCTGGAATCCCTGCAACGACGCTACCCACAATATGAGTATCTATTCACCGCCCGAGCGCAGGATAGCCCGAACCTGCTGTTCATTCACCCGCGCCCGGTGCTGAAGGACAACGAACGCCTAACCCTTGCCATCCGCACGCTGGAGGTGCAGCCCGATAGCCCCACCCGTACCGATATCGAAACCCTTCTTGCGCTGCACACCACGCCCACTACAGACGCTTTCGTGCGAACTGAACAGATTCGCGACGCCTTCAGTGTGGAGAAGGTCACCGAGCGGTTCTATCAGGACTTCCGCCGCCTGTTCGAAGCCGCCGAAACGCTGATTACAAAAGTCCCCGCAGGTGAGCCGAAACGCCTGCTCACCTTGAAACTGTTCAATCGACTGCTGTTTATCCGATTTCTGGAACGCAAGGGCTGGCTGCGGTTCGATAAACAGGGCAACTACCTGCGCGCCCTGTGGGAGGATTATCAGGCAAACCGCACGGAGAGCGACACCTTCTACAACGCCCGCCTGAAACAGCTCTTTTTTAGTGCGCTGAATAACCCCCAACAGCGCAACTTAATGGCGATGAACCGAGGCGGGCTGTTGCGCGACCTGATTGGCGATGTGCCCTACCTCAACGGCGGGCTGTTCGAACCGGGCGAACACGACCTTGACGCCCACGTGCCCGACGCTGCGCTGAAACCCTTTATCGAGGACCTGCTCTACCGCTACAACTTCACCATCACCGAAAGCACGCCGCTGGAAATCGAGGTCGCTGTCGACCCCGAGATGCTGGGCAAGGTGTTTGAGGAGCTGGTGTCTGGCAGGCACGAGTCGGGCAGCTACTACACGCCGCGCCCTGTGGTAGCGTTTATGTGCCGCGAGGCGCTCAAGGGCTACTTGCAATCCGTCACGGAGGAGGATGCCGACGCTGTAATGCGCTTTGTTGACCAGCGCGACGCCAGCGCACTCAAAGACCCCGAGAAAACACTGGACGCCCTGCGTCGCGTGCGCGTGTGCGACCCCGCGTGCGGGAGCGGTGCGTACCTACTGGGAATGCTGCACGAACTGCTGGATTTGCGCAGTGCACTGTTCGAGCAAAAACGCCTCGACCCGCACACCCTGTACGAACGGAAGTTGGAGATTATCCAGCGCAACCTGTACGGTGTGGATATCGATCCGTTCGCTGTTGAAATCGCCCGCTTGCGCTTGTGGCTCAGCCTCGTGGTGGACGATCCGCGCAATCCCCTGAATGACCCCGACGTTGATGTGTCGCTGCCGAATCTGGACTTCAAGATCGAGGCAGGTGATAGCTTGCTCGCGCCCGACCCTCAGGGGGGCGGGCAGCCCGACATGTTCCGCCAGCAGCAGATTGAAGAGTACGAACGCCTGAAAGCCGCCTATATGCGCGCTCACGGTGACGAGCAAAAGCGCGTGCTGCGCGAACAAATCCAGCAACTGCGCGAGGAAATCCGTCGGTGGGCGCACCCCAAAGGCGATGTGGAGGGGTTCGATTGGCGCGTGGAGTTCGCTGAGGTGTTCAGGGATGGCGGGTTCGATATCATCGTTGCCAACCCACCGTATGTGCGTCAGGAACTCATCGACGCGAGTGTAAAGCCCAAGCTGCTCGCTCAGTACGGCGAAGCGGCTGTTGGGCGTTCTGATTTATATGTTTATTTCTACGCCCGTGCGTTGCAGCTGCTCAAGCCCGGCGGGATGCACGTGTTCGTCTGCTCTAACAGTTGGCTGGATGTGGGCTTTGGAGGCAAACTGCAGGAGTACCTGCTGAAAAACGCGCACATTCAGGCGATTTACGATTCGGCAGTGGAGCGCCAGTTCGCCAGCGCGGATGTGAACACGATTATCAGCGTGCTGCAAAAGGATGGGCTGGGGCGTGGCTTGGACAATCCTGTCCCCAGGAATAACCGTGCCACGCGCTTCGTGCGCCTGAACAAGGCGTTCGAGCAGGCGATTGCCGACCCGCGTTATCAGCGTGTGATTACGCGCACCGCCGCCGAGTTGTGGCAGTCGGGTCTAAACGAGGACGGCAAATATGAAGGCGACAAGTGGGGCGGCAAGTACCTCCGAGCGCCCGATATCTATTTCACGATTCTGGAGCGAGGTGCGGGCAAACTCGTGCGACTTGGCGACATCGCCGAAGTGCGCCGCGGCTTCACCACAGGCGCAAACGAGTTTTTCTATCTGGAGCCAGTGGGCTTGCGCGTGGCGGATATCCTGTCAGG
>CAYVKB010000126.1:0-2459 GCA_964451985.1 uncultured Fimbriimonadales bacterium
ACAGGAGGGGGTTCACTCAACTCCGTACGATTGTTGAGGAATGTCTTAATATTTGAAGGATTTATCATCCCCTCTCGTGGCGCGAGAGGGGATGACTTTCGAGTGTTATGCTGCCTCGATGTTGGACTGGTTCAGGATGGTGCGAACTTGGGTAAAGAACTCGGACGGGGTCGTATTGTTCCAGATGATGTAGCCTGCCGCACCTGTCTCGCGCTGCCACTGGGTGGCTTGTGAGGCGAACTGGCTGGGCACAATCAGGAAGAACGGGGTCTGCGGGGAGAAGTTGCGAATCTGGTTCACGAAGGTCTGCGCGTTGAAGTTATCGGTCTGTCCCGTCGGGGAGCCCCAGAACACGAAGGCTGCGCACCAGTTGCTGTGCTGGAACTCGTTGAAGGTGCGCGTCGTGTCGGGCGTCGTGCTAACGTACCAGTTATTGGGCGTCGTGGCGTCAAAGGAGCGTGTAAGCTCAGTACCACCAGTCGCAAAGAACACTTGACTCATCGATTTAGTCCTCCTTCAATCGTTTGGTTCTGCGCGCGAACCTACCAAAATTATTGGCTTGAGCAAGCGGAATCTGGAGTCCCCCAGTGCAGGTGGTATAATCCTTTTTGAGAGGGCAGACCACTATGTGCGGAATCACGGGCTATATCGGGGCGCGTCCTGCGCTGGAAGTCGCATTAGACACACTGAAACGATTGGAATACCGGGGCTACGACTCGGCAGGTGTGGCGTTTTGGGGTGGCGAGAAGTTGCAGGTGATGAAGCGCGCGGGCAAGATTCAGCAGCTCAGCGATATGCTGAACGGCGTGGAGGCGCACGGGCTGGCAGTGTCGCACACGCGCTGGGCGACGCACGGCATCCCGAACGACCCGAACGCCCACCCCCACACCGACGAGCAGGGGCGCGTGGCAGTAGTGCATAACGGCATCATCGAGAACTACCTGGAACTCAAGCAGGAGCTGCTCGTACGGGGGCACCAATTTCGCTCTGAAACCGACACGGAAGTGCTGGCACACCTGATTGAGGAGCAGCTGGCTCAAGGTTATACCCCTGATGAGTCCGTGCGTCGTGCGTTGCTACACGTGCGCGGCTCGTATGCCATCGCAGTGCTGTTCACGGAACATCCTGACCGCGTGGTGGTCGCCCGCAACGATTCGCCTCTTGTGATTGGGCTGGGCGAGGGTGAGAACTTTATTGCTTCGGACATCCCTGCGCTGCTGCCCTACACCCGGCGTGTGATTCTGCTGGAAAACGGCGATGTAGGTGTGGTGACGCGCGACTCGGTTAGCCTCTCACGCATCGATGGCGCGCCTGTCGACCGCCCGCCCGTAGAGATTACATGGTCTGCCGAAGCCGCCGAGAAGGGCGGACATGAGCATTTCATGATCAAGGAGATTCTGGAGCAGCCCGAAGCAGTGCGCGACACGCTGCGCGGGCGGCTCAAGCCCAACGGCGGCATCCAGTTCCCCGAGCTGAAGCTGGAGGTGGAGGATTGGCAGAAGTTCCGACGGATTCTGATTGTAGCGTGCGGCACGGCGTATCACGCGGGGCTGATTGGTAAGCACGCACTGGAACGCTGGCTGCGTCGCCCGGTGGAGGTGTACTACTCCTCCGAGTTCCGCTACGGCGACCCGATTCTGCAGCCGAACACGCTGGCGGTGTTCATCAGCCAGTCGGGCGAGACGGCGGATACGCTCGCCGCGCTGCGCCTGTGCCGTGAGGCAGGCTACACCACGCTGGGAATCGTGAATGTGGTAGGCAGTAGCATCGCTCGCGAGTGCGACCATGTCATCTACACGCAGGCAGGTCCGGAAATCTCCGTCGCGTCTACCAAAGCCTACAGCACGCAGGTCGCCGTGCTGTATCTGTTGGGGCTGTATCTAGCGTCCATCAACGGCACGCTGCCGATGCAGGTCTACTCGGAAGGCGTGAAGGGGCTGATGCAGATGCCCTCGCTGATTGCCCGCGCGCTGGAGACCGAGCCGCAGGTGCGCCAGGTTGGTGAGCAACTCTACCAGACGCCCCTCGCATTCTACTTAGGGCGCGGTGTGGACGCCTATGTGGCGATGGAGGGCGCGCTGAAAATTAAGGAGATTGCCTACGTGCCCACGCAAGAGCCGCCTGCAGGCGAGATGAAACACGGACCGCTCGCACTGGTGGAGCCGGGCGTAATCGCCGTGTTCGTCGCCACGCAGGAGCGCACCCGCGAGAAGCTACTGGGCAACCTGAAGGAAATCAAGGCGCGTCAGGGCACGGTGTTTCTGGTCACTACCGAAGACGACCACCTGCTGCCTCAGGAGGCGGACTATACGGTGTATGTGCCCAAGACCGCGCTGGAGGAACTCGCGCCGCTGACCACAATCCCCGTGTTGCAACTGTTCGCCTACCACGTGGCGCGCCTACGCGGCTGCGAGATCGACCAGCCGCGCAACCTGGCGAAGAGTGTAACGGTGGAGTAG
>CAYVKB010000127.1:0-2390 GCA_964451985.1 uncultured Fimbriimonadales bacterium
TCGATGGGGCGCTTTCCGCGATTCGGTAGAACGGTTAGCGACGCGAAATTATACGAGGGATAGCTATGCGACGACCCTTGATTGCAGGGAACTGGAAGATGCATTTAACGCCTTCCGAAGGCGCGGCGCTGGCGACCACACTGCGCCAGCGGATTGGCATGCGCTCGGATGTGGAGATTCTGCTCTGTCCAAGCTTTGTGGCGCTGCAGGCGGTGGGCGAAGCAATACGCGGCAGTGAGATGAAGCTGGGCGCGCAGAATGCTTTCTGGCGCGACGCAGGCGCGTTCACAGGACAGGTCTCACCTGCGATGCTGGTCGCCGTCGGCTGCGAGTATGTGATTCTGGGGCACTCCGAGACGCGCGGGCGATTCGGCGTGGCAGACCCAGACTTAGATGCAAGCCTGTTGCCCTACTTCAGCGAGACCGAGGTGACGCTGAACCGCAAGCTGCGCGCTGTGCTGCCGCACGGCTTAAAGCCGATTCTTTGCGTAGGCGAGACGCTTGCCGAGCGTGAGGCGGGGCAGACAGAAAGCGTGATTCGTGCACAGTTAGAAGGCGCATTGCAGGGGCTTGCGGTAGACGAGCTGTATGAGCTGGTGATCGCCTACGAACCCGTGTGGGCAATCGGCACGGGGCAGGTATGCGAGGCGGACGAGGCGAACCGCGTGTGCGGCTTTATTCGCCAAACACTGCGCGAGCTTTACAGCGACGAACTGGGAGAGTTCGTGCGCGTTTTGTACGGTGGCAGTGTAAAGGCGTCGAACGCGCACGCGCTGCTGCACCAGCCCGAGATCGATGGCGCGTTAGTCGGTGGCGCAAGCCTGAACGCTGAAGAGTTCGAGCAGATTAGCTACTGTGCGCCGAAGCGGTAGGTTTGAGATTCCTCGCCTTTCGCTCGCTAGGACAGAAGTTGTAGTTGCGCGTGGGCGAGGAACCTCGTTTGCCGATTGGGGCGGGGTGCGGCGTCAGGCTGCCTCTCGTCCGCTTTGCAAAAGCTGCAGACTGGGCGCATTCTCGTCCACTTTGAACATCCCGACCAGCCGTTCTAGTTCCCGTGCGACGGCGGCAAGCTGTTCAATCTGCGCACGCGCTTGTGCCAGCGTTTGGGTTTGCGCCTGGGACGCCTGCGCCGATTGCGCCGCCTGCCGCGTAATCGCGCCGCCTGCCTGTGCTGCTTGTTGCAGCGCGAGGCTCATCTGCCCGCTTTGCTGTGCCAGCAACTCTGACTGCTGCGCCGACTCGTCAGCGATTGTCGCCACCTGCGTGATGTTCTGTCCCACCAAAGCCATCTCCGCATTCATTTCCTGTGTGGCGGCGCTGGTCTCTTGCGCAATCGCCGCGATGCCTTCAATGCGCTCCAGTGTGCCGCGACTATCATGCTCCACCTGCTGCATCGCCGACACTGCAGATTGGACCTGCGCGTCAATAGCTTGCACGGCGTGCAGCACCTGTTGCAACTGTTGCTGCACGGCGTTCGCTTGCTCCACGCCTGCGCCCACTGAGGCGGTCGTGGCTTGCAGCGCGTTCAGTGAGGCGTGCGTGCGCTCCAGCACAAGAGCCAACCGCTTTGGATCTGGAGGAAATCGGTGGTCATAGGCATAGTACGCGCTCACGATTTCAGGAGTTGCGATTTTAGCACGCCTGCAAGAAATGAGGTAATTGCAGAGTCGGGATCCTTGCCCACTTGTATCTGCCGTTGCGCCATTACAGTAGGGACATTCGCAAACTGCTGGATGTAAAGTTCCAAATCTTGCGCAGTGTCTGCAGTCATCCTCTGTCCAGCGCGTTGAGTCTCGATTAACAGGGTCTGTTTAGAAGCATGGTAAATCAGCCAGCTGTTCACTGTCAGCACAACCGCCGTCGCGCAACAGACTAAAAGCGTCATACGAAATACAATTGAGTGGCGAAACATTTGTTGTTTCTCCATCTGCGCCTCCATATGCCACTAAAATTATGGTCAACAGATGGAGAAACTTAAGTGATACCACTCTATCTTACGCCACTGCCGCTTGGTACTTCGCGGTCGGGATGGAGCAGCACCGCTTTGCCATCCACATCGGCGGCAAGCATCATGCCTTCGGACACGATCCCGCGTATCAGTGCGGGCTGCAGATTCACCAGCACGGGAATCTGTTTACCCACGACCTGTTCGGGCGTGTAGTCTTCGGCGATGCCCGCGACGATTGTGCGCTCATCGCCGCCCACATCCAGCGTGAGTTTGAGGAGCTTTGTGGACTTGGGTACAGGTTCAGCAGTTTTCACAGTCGCGATGCGGATTTGCAAGCGTTTGAAGTCGTCGATGGTGATGGGGTCTTGCATGGTGGATACTCCTTGCTGAGTTGATGTCGTCGGCGAGGACGCCGACGCTACGGGGATTGGTTTCGTCGGCG
>CAYVKB010000128.1:0-2354 GCA_964451985.1 uncultured Fimbriimonadales bacterium
TCTTCCAGCGAATGAACGAGCAGGGCGATATGTTGCGCGTGGCGACCAACGTGCCCACGAAAGACAACACCCGTGCGATTAGTACCTACATCCCTGTGATGAACCCTGACGGTAAGCCAAATCCTGTGGTCTCGACCGTGCTGAAGGGTGAACGCTTCACGGGCGTCGCATTCGTGGTCACCACATGGTATGTCGCCGCCTACGATCCAATCTTCGACTCCCAAGGGCGCGTGATTGGTATGATTTACGCGGGCGTGCGTCAGGAGAGCGTGGACACTGTGCGCAGGTCTATCAACAACTTGAAAGTCGGTGAGACGGGCGGCGTGTTCGTGCTGGGCACGAAGGGCGATCAGAAAGGCAAACTGATTATCGCCGAAGACCCCGCCCAAAATGGCTCGGTGATTCTGGATGCGAAGGATGCGGACGGCAGAGCCTACGTGCAGGAGATTGTGGAAAAGGCGCAGAGCCTGAAACCGGGCGAGACTTTCCAGATTCGCTACTTGGAGTCGGGCGAAAATGGCGGCACGCCCCGTGCGCGACTCGTTACGGTCGCCTATTATGCGCCGTGGGACTGGGCAATCTGTGTGGGGGCGTATGAAGACGAATATATGCAAGCGTTGGGCAAGCTGGACGCTGCCCGCGAGCGTACATTTCGCAACTTTTTAGGCATTGGGGGATTGCTCGCGCTGCTAATAGCCGTCGGACTGTTCTTTGCAGGGCGCACGATTGCCCGCCCCATGCAACAACTTGCTGATGCCGCCAGCACAATCTCACAAGGCGACCTAAGCCAAGAGATTCAGCACAAATCCAGCGATGAGACTGGGCGACTCGCAGACGCCTTCCGGCAGATGACCCAGTACTTGCGTCGGATGGCGGGTAGCGCGAGTGCGATTGCGCAGGGCGATTTGAGTGTGCAGGTGGAGCCTGCCTCGCAACGCGACGAGTTTGGCAACGCCTTCCAACAGATGGTCAACTACCTGCGTCGGATGGCGGGTAGCGCGAGTGCGATTGCGCAGGGCGATTTGAGTGTGCAGGTGGAGCCTGCCTCGCAACGCGACGAGTTTGGCAACGCCTTCCAACAGATGGTCAACTACCTGCGCACGATTGAGCAGAGCGCGAACCGCGTGGCGCAAGGCGACCTGACGGTGGAAATTCGCCCTGTGTCCGAGCGCGACCAGCTAGGCAACGCCCTCAGTGGGATGTTGAACAGCCTGCGCACGATTGTGAGGCAGCTAAGCCGCACCTCACAGGAGCTGGCAGCGACCAGTCAGCAACTCACTGCCGCCACACGCCAAAGCGCGCAGCGCGCCCAAGTCGTCGCTCAGCACAGCGACGCGATGGCGTCCTCCACCGAGCAAGCCGCCCGTGTGATGGACGCCCTGAACCAGAACCTGCAGGCGTTCCAAACTAGCAGCGAGCAGCAGCGACAGATGGCGCAGGAAGCATCGACCGCGATGAACCACGCCGCGCGGTCCATCGAGGAAATCGCGCTCGCCTCACAACAGGTCGCTAGCGCATCCGAGGAGGCGGCAGCGGTCGCGCATGAAGGCGGTAGTGCAGTGCAGGAGGTCATCCGCTCGATGCAGCGCATGCAGGAACGCGCCAGCGCGACCGCCGAGCGCGTGCAACTGCTGAACCAGTACAGCCAGCAAATCGGCGCGATTGTGCAAGCCATCCGCGAGATTGCGCAGCAGACGAACCTACTCGCGCTCAACGCCGCAATTGAAGCCGCACGCGCAGGCGAACACGGCAAGGGCTTCGCCGTCGTCGCCGATGAGGTGCGCCGACTCGCCGAGCAAGCGGGCAACTCAGCACAGGAAATCGGACGGCTCATCGGCGAAATCCGCAACAGCGTGGAGCAGGTCGTGAACGCGATGGAACACACCAACGAGGAAGTGCAGCAGGGCTACACGCGCAGCACGGAAGCCGAAACCGCGCTGAGCGCGATTCTGGAAGCCGTCAGCTCCGTCGCGCAGGAAGTGCAGGGCATTTCACACTCCACGCAGCAGGTCTCGGCAAGCGTGCAGGAGGTGCTTGCATCGATTCTGGAGACGCGCAACACCTCCGAGCAGAACGCTCACACCGCCCGCGAGATGGCACGGAGCTCCGAACAGGTCGCGGGAACTATCTGCACGGTGGCGAACACAACCGGCGAGACCATCACCTACACACACGAAATTCAAGTGTCGGCGCAGCAAGCCGCTCATGCCGCCGAGCAACTCAGCGCAACTGCCAGCCAGCTGCAGCAACTCGTAAGCAGATTCAAACTCCACGAGGCGCAGTTCGGCTCCCGCCAAGCGGCGTGATAGGTGGAGTGAGTTGATTTCGTCGGCGAGACGCCGACGCTACGGTAG
>CAYVKB010000129.1:0-2253 GCA_964451985.1 uncultured Fimbriimonadales bacterium
CCTCCGCCGCCCCACAACGCACACCCCTATCGCGATCCCCCAACGCCCTAATCAGCGCAGGCACCGCAGGCGCGCCAATCTGCACCAGCGCTTCCGCCGCCCCACGACGCACATCCGCATTCCAATCCCCCAACGCCTCTATCAGCACAGGCACCGCAGGCGCGCCCGCCCGCGCCAACTGCTGCACAACCTCCCCCTTCAGCGCATCGCGGCTCTCGCGCACATAGTGGCTGCAGGGCACCATCAAGCTAAACGACCCCAACAAATCCTCGCAGGGAGTGTACGCCACCTCCCACCGCTCCCAACTCACGATACGCAGGCGAATAGGGTGTTGCCCTTCCACGCAAGGCACAGCCACCTCGACCTCTACTGCTGCTGTGGGTTGCATCGTCAGCCTCCTGAAAACAGTATACCCGATGACGGTGTGTGGCTTTGCCCCTCGCCTCCCAGTTCCCTCTGTTTAGGGAGAGGGGGTGCTGAGGCAGGCTGCCTGTCTCGCTGTGGAGGAGAGGGGAAGCCGAGCGTGCGCTGCTGAGCGTTCCCGCGCTTCGCACGCGGAGAGGGAGGCAGGGGGGTGAGGTTAGAAAAATCGGCAACTTGGAGGTTGTATCGCTGTCCCTGCTCTCCCTCCCGCGAGAGAGGGATTGGGGGGTAAGGGCAAAATCTTCCGCTCCCGATTGGTCAGTGCTTCCCGCGAAAAAGGTACCGAAAAACGGAACGAGAGAGTTGAAACTCCCCCATCCCGCTCGGCTAGCAGTGCGTTCGCTAACGTGTTTTTCTGCTGAGTTCCTCCAGCAATACCACTATCTCTTTATAGTATTCACCAAGCGAACGGATACGCTTAGCGATGTCGGGGCTTGAGCGTGCCAGCTGGTGGAACTTACTCTCGCGCACGAGGCGGCGCAGCGAAGCGTAAATCGCGTCGGGCTTGCCCGCCTGCGCCACAAGCAACGCGCCGTCCAGGTAGGCTGCAGCGTAGGAATCTCTGTGGGGCGCGTTTGCCTCCAAAGCCCCTAACAGCAGCGCTGTCATCGCCCCAAACAGGGTCATCAACTCGTCCTCGCGCAAGCCAGTATCGATGCGTGCTTTGCCTTTCAGCACGGCTTCGGGGTCTGGAATGCGCAACTCGCGCAGGTACTTGAGCAAAGGCGTGGCAGCACCGCTGCCCAACGTCCCGCGCACAAGGTTCACAAACGGGCGTGTATTGCGGTCGGGGGCATCGGCGCGGGGAGCGTAGCCCAGCAGGTCGCAGCTCGCCATCAGCGCAATCGCGTAATCCCACGTGCGCGGCGAGGCGAAGGCGTACTCACCATCGGCGGGCTGAGTGTGCTGCAACTGCGGGCTGCGCTTCAAAAAGCCCGCCATTACGGCTTTCCAATACACCAGTCGCGCGGCGTGCTGGGGGCGGTCGATGCGCAAGTCGGGCGCGGGGTCAAAGCCGTCTTGAGCCAGCGCGGTGAGGTACGCCTCGCTGGGCAGCTGCCACTTGATGTGCACGAAACGGTTCGCCAGCGGAGGACTAAGTTCCCAGCCGCTGGCGGCGATTTCGGGCGGGTTCGCAGCAGCCGCGATGCTCACCTCGCGCGGTAAGCTATACGCGCCCAGCTTGCGCTCCAACACAAGACGCAGCAGCGCGGCTTGCACCGTCGGCGGAGCGGTGGTCAGCTCGTCCAGAAACAGGATGCCCTGCTGGGCTTGCTCGAACGGCTCCACCCACTCCGGCGGGACAAAGCGCACCCTGCCATCCACCAGTGTAGGCAAGCCGTTGAAGTCGGTCGGGTCATGCAGCGAAGCAATCAGCGTCAGCACAGGGTAGTCAGGGCGGCTCAGCGACTCGATGAAGGTCGACTTGCCCACGCCTGGTTCGCCCCACACCAGCACGGGAACGCCCCGATATCCTTTGGGCGTGGGCGTCTGCAATGCAATCAGTAGCTCGAGTGCACCATCAGCTAGGGTTGGCATGGCTATTCAAAACACTCCTTCACACATCTTAAAGCCGAGCAGCAGTGCGCTGCCCGTCAGCGTGTCGTTCTCCTGCAGCACTTCCTGCTCCAGCGGCGCAGAGTAGCGATGACCTGTTCGCGCCTATCGTCTGGCATACCCAGCAGGTCTTGCTCAGTGGAGCAGCGCTTGCACTTCGGTTTTGCGCGTACCGTCGCCATAACTTTCACCAATAAGTAGTATACCTCCAGATTGAGATGCCCCTTGTGCTGAGCGCGTTCGCGTATTCAGCTTGTGTGTAGGTATCAGCGC
>CAYVKB010000130.1:0-2236 GCA_964451985.1 uncultured Fimbriimonadales bacterium
ATGATGCTCTTTTTCCTCTTTCTGGCAGGGTTGTGTGCTTACTTAGGCATTTGGCTGCATGACCGCTGGCTACGGGCGAACGCGGTGCTATTCTTAGGCTTGGCGGGCATGCCCTATTTTACGGGTGTGGCGTTGTGGGGCTGGTGGCTGCTGGTGGGGATTATGGCGTGGGTGGTGGCGCGCTTGCGCTCCCCACAGGCTTGCCCTGCGCCAGCTCCACTGCCTCGATACGTCCACTACGCAGTTTGTAGACCGTATCACAATAGCGCAGCATCAGAGGATCGTGCGTAACCAGCACCACCGCGCCGTTGCCCCGATGTTGTTCCAGCAGATCCAACACGTGTAGCCCCGTGTGCTGGTCTAAGGCGGCAGTCGGCTCGTCGGCGAAGATGACCTCAGGTTCCATCAGCAGGGCGCGGGCGACGCATGCGCGTTGACGCTCCCCGCCCGACAACGCTGACGGGTACCGATGCACCTTATCGCCCAGCCCGAGTTGATTCAGCAGCCATAAGGCACGCTCGCGATATTGACCCACATCGGGCGCGCCCACTACCACATTTTCCAGCACGGTCAGATACCCCAGCAGGTAGGGTTGCTGAAAAACGAACCCGAACCGCTCACGGCGCATCGCGCTGCGCTCTGCGTCAGAGGCATCCGTGTAGCATCGCCCGCGATAGCGTACCGTTCCGTGCGTGGGCAACTTCAGGCCGCTCAGCAGATAGAGCAGCGAACTCTTACCCGAACCCGACGGTCCCACAATCCCCACGAACTCGCTGGGACGCACCTGTAGGCTGACCGCGTCCACTGCACGTACTTCTCGGTCGCCGTCGTGGTACACCAGCGACGCCTCCTGCGCCTCTATCAGGGCTGGGTTATCCATGCTTCGCCTGCCGTATAGCGTTCAGCACCTCGTCGCCGTGCGCAACGGGCTTCACCTTCGTAAACACATGATGCACTGCGCCTTCAGGGTTGATAATGTACGTAATCCTGTCCACACCCCAGAACTCCTTACCATACATATGCTTTTTGCGCCACGCACCGTAGGCTTCACTCACGGTATGCTCCGTGTCTGCCAGCAACGGGAACGGTAATTCATATTTATCGGCAAATTGGCGGTGGCTCTGTACATCATCTGCGCTTACGCCCAGCACCACAATCCCCTCCTGCGCGAAATCGGTGTGCAAGTCGCGGAACGAACACGCCTCCTGCGTGCAGCCGGGCGTCATATCTTTCGGATAGAAGTATAACACCACCCATCGCCCGTGATAGTCGCTGAGCCGTACCGTGTTTCCGTGCTGGTCGGTCAGACTAAAGTCGGGCGCGATTGAACCGTGCGTTAGGATTGGCATAATGCCTCAATTATACCGTCTGGTCGGGTATAATCGCCCTGCGCAGTTGCGCATAGGAGGCTAAACGCATGAAACGAGCATTACGAGCAACGCTGCTGACAGCGTGTGCGCTGATGAGCCTCAGCGCCGCTTTCTCGCAAGAGTACACCCTACGACTGAATGTCAAAGAGGGGGACACGTTCAAATACCGCATGTCGATGGAAATCGATTTTGGCGGCACTAACGTGCTGGCGACCACCACGATTACCAACAAAGTGCTGAAAGTGGAGTCCGATGGGAATGTGCAGATGGAGTCCGCGTCGGGCGAGATGATTATCAAGTTCGGCGACCAGGAGATGCCGCAGCCCGCGCCGCCCGCCACGAAGATGACCTTCAAGCCGAACGGTGCACTGGCGAAGGTAGATGGTGGCGAGGGAATGATACAGCAGATGAACGCCTCGCAGATGGTCTACCCCGAAAAACCCATCAAAGTCGGCGACAAGTGGAGTGAGACCGTCAAGAACCCCAACGGCGACCTGAAGATCGACTACGAGTTCGTGGGCGTGGAGAAGGTCGGTGAGATGGAAGCCGTGAAGATTAAGGTCACCGCTCGCATCGCCAACGGTAAAGAGGGCGAGGGCTACAGCGCGGACGGCTTCACTTGGGTCGATCCCAAAACGGGCATGTCGCTAAAAATGGAGATGCGCATCAAGGGCATGCAGGTCGAGGGTGCGCCGATGCCCATCGACGGCACGCTGAAGATGGAACTGGTGAAGTAATCTCACCGCTGACCTGCAGTTGAAGCTAAGATCCTCGCTTCGCTCGGAATGACAAAGTTTTCTCGACGGGGAGCAACTGTCATTCCGAGTCAAAGGCGAGGTTCTCAATCAAGACTCCCGCGTTTCCAC
>CAYVKB010000131.1:0-2000 GCA_964451985.1 uncultured Fimbriimonadales bacterium
ACACTCCTGTCCGTGCGCTGGACAAAGCAGGCACGGGCGAGGACGCCCGTGCCACTAGGGCAATTACTTCACCTTCGCACTCAAGCCCTGCGCCATCTTGATTTCGGTGGCGTGGTTTACGGTGAAGGCGACTTTGTGAGTCACGGCGTCGAACAGGGCGGATGCGCTGGGGTGCCCGTTGCCACTGCCCTTCACGCCGCCAAACGGCAGATGCACCTCCGCACCGATGCTCGGCAGGTTCACATAGCCCACGCCAAACTCGCAGTTGTCGCGCACATAGCGCCACTTGCGATAATCCTCCGTAATCACTGCCATCGCCAAGCCATACTTCGTGTCGTTGTAGACGTGAATCGCCTCTTCGAGGTCGCTCACAGGGATAATCGCCACGTGCGGGCTGAAGGCTTCCTCCTTGAGCGCGAAGCTATCGGAACGGTGCTTCATGCGGTACACGAACGGCGCGACGAAGTGTCCATGTTGCAGTTCGCCTTCGTCCAACCGCCCGCCTGAGAGCAGCACCTCCGCGCCCTCCTCAATCGCCTTCTGGTTGTGGTAGAAATACTTCTCCACGCCTTGCTCGTTAATCAGCGGACCCATAAAGGTGTCTTCATGCAAGCCGTTGCCTACCCTTACCTGCTTAGCCAGTTCCACGAATTGCGCGGTGAACTCTGGCTCGATCTTCTCGTGGACGATGATGCGGTTCGACGACACACATCGCTGCCCGCTCGTCTTGAACGCCGACAGAATCGCCGCGTTCAGCGCGATGTCCATATTGGCGTCCTCCAGCACAATCACAGCGTTCTTGCCGCCCATCTCGACTGCTGCGAACTTATGCTGCTTGGCGCACTCCTCGATGATGTAGCGTCCGACGGCATACGAGCCTGTGAACACCACGACATCGACTTCGGGATGATGCACCAACGGGTCGCCTGCGTCCTCGCCGGGACCGTGAACCACGTTGAACACGCCAGGCGGGAAGCCCGCTTCCACGAACAGCTCCGCCAGCGCATGCCCGCAGATGGGAGTGTCTTCGGAAGGTTTGAATACGACGGTGTTGCCCTCCAGCAGGCTGGGTAGAACTGTCCACAGCGGGATGGCGACGGGGAAGTTCCACGGGGTAATACACGCCACGACGCCTTTAGGTTTGCGCAAAATGAAGGCGTCTTTCTCGGCAATTTCGCTGTCGATGATTTCGCCGTGCGGCATACGCGCCATGCCCGCCACATATTGAGTCATATGGAGCGCTTCCACCACATCGGCACGCCCCTCGTTGATGGGCTTACCGCACTCGCGCGTCACCAACTCCGAAAGGGCGTTCAGGTCGCGCTTGATTAGTTGTGCAAGGTTGTCAATCAGTTCACCGCGCTTCACGCGGGACATCTTACGCCACATGTCGTAGGCTTCGCGAGCAGCGCGCACGGCGGCGTCCACATCGCTGGCGTTGGAGCAAGGCGCTGTGCCTATCACTTCGCGCGTATCGGCGGGGTTGAGACTCTCAAATCGCTTACCCGACGCGGACTCCTGCCACCGCCCGCGTACCAGGTTCATCGCCTGTACTTGTTTCATCATACTCCCTCCTAATTAGTTAGACTCGGCGTTGAGCCATGGAGATTCTACCTGATGGCGCGTTGGCTACGGGCAGAGTTGCGGATTTGTTGCAAGTTCAGAATCTCGGCAACTTCAAAGCGCGGCGGGATTGCTCCCTCAACAGGCTTCAGGCGCAGAATGGGCGGGAAATACCCCATACGACCGTGCAATTCGGCTAAGAGCATCCCCGCGATGACGCTTAGACTGGGCAAGTTAACCAGAATCATTTGCGTTTGCCATTCGCGGGGCGTAAGGTTTATCTGTTGGAGCAACTCCAGCACTTGCTCGTGAAATGGGCGTTCGTGGTCGAACTGTACAGGCAGCTCGAGAATGCGCTGAATAGGCTGCCCTACAAGTGCCTCGATTTGCGTTTTCTGCTCCTCCGTGATGGGATGGGCAAAGTTGAGGAGGATCAC
>CAYVKB010000132.1:0-1615 GCA_964451985.1 uncultured Fimbriimonadales bacterium
GGCGCGGCGGGTCTTGCCCTCGCCAAAATGACCCCCGCTCAGCAGCGCACACGCAGCGATGGGCGCGTGAAAAACATTATTTTCATGGTTTCCGATGGCATGAGCGCAGGCGTACCCTCGCTTGCCGATGAGTTCGGTAAGGTGGTGCGTGGAAAAGGCTCGTTCTGGTATCAACTGCTTCAAAGCCCCGACGCCACGCTCGGCTTTTTTGATATGGCGGCGCTGAACTCCATCGTAACAGACTCCGCGTCAGCGTCCAGCGCGTGGGGCAGTGGGAGCCGCGTCTTCAACGGGCAGATTAATGTGCTGCCTGACGGCACCCGTCTGACGCCGATTGCGCAGATAGTCAAACAGGCAGGTAAGAAGGTCGGTCTGGTGACCACCACACGCATCACGCACGCCACGCCCGCAGGCTTCGCAGCGGTGCAACCCAAACGTGACGACGAGGACGACATCGCCCCGCAATACCTAAATGTGGTCGATGTGCTGATGGGCGGCGGGCTACGCCACTTTGCCCCGAACCGCCGCCGCGACGGACGCGATTTGATTAAGACCTACCAAGACGCAGGCTACACCTACTGTAACACGCGCGACCAAGCCATTAGCGGCGCGCGCCCTGAAAAAGTGCTGGGGCTGTTTTACGACTCGCATGTGCCCTACACGGTCGACCACATCAACTCTGATGAGCTGCGGCGCACCGTGCCCACGCTTGCCGAGATGACGCGCAAGGCGCTGGAGATCCTGGGCAACGCGCCGAACGGTTTCCTGCTGCAGGTGGAGGGCGGGCGCGTGGATCACGCCGCGCACGCGAACGACGCAGCAGGCATCATGTGGGATCAGCTCGCCTTTGACGATGCCGTGGAAGTCGCTTTTGAGTTCGCCTCCAAGCGCGATGACACCCTGCTGATTATCACCAGTGACCATGGCAACTCGAACCCTGGCTTGAACGGCATGGGCGGCGAGTATGAGGCGTCCAACAAGGCGATGGCGATGCTGCAATACGCCAAATGCTCGTTCGAAGAGCTCCCGAACAAGCTGCGCAACGCGAACAACGCCGACGATGTGCGCAATATCCTGAAAGAGCAGCTGGGCATCGAAGTCAACAGCGAGGAGGCGGCAGCGTTGGCGGGCGCAGTGCGAGGCAACCTACCGCCCATCTGGAACCGCCAGCATCGCAACCTGCAGGGACTGCTTGGGCAAATCCTGAGCAACTATAACGGCTATGGCTGGGTCGGTACTTCGCATACCGCAGACTACACCTGGATTACCGCGCTGGGTGCAGGGCGCGAGGAGTTCCACGGGCTTATCCGCAACACCGACGCCTTCTACAAGATGCTCAAACTGTTCGGGCTATCACACAAGAATCCCAGCATGACGCCCGAAGAGGCGCGCAAGTTCATTAGCCTCGTGCCGCGTATCCGCACGGCTGACTGGGCGTAATTGTCGGTGGGGACAGGGTTCGTCGGCGGGGACGCCGACGCTACGGCAGTTCGGTGATTTCGTCGGCGGTGACGCCGACGCTACACTACGCACTCGCGTAGCGTCAGCGTCCTCGCTGACGCGGATGGAGCGTGCTAGCGTGTCGGCGGGGACGCCGACGCTACGGCAGTTCGGT